>NZ_JBWKJV010000001.1:0-141943 GCF_056432045.1 Streptomyces sp. NPDC045701
CGCGCGCCCTTCTACATCGGCAACCACTTCGAGCAGTGGAACGGCGGCATCTACATGGACGCCGTCGAAGAGGCGCTCAAGGGCATGGCCGGGAAGAAGGACGTGCGACTGGTTTCCTTCAAACAGTTCACCGACTGGCTCGACGTGCAGGATCCGAAGATTCTCGACAGGCTCCGCACACTGGAGGTCGGCCAATCCCCGGCAGGCGGCTGGAACGCCTTCCTCAAGTCCGTCTGACATCGGTCTGCACGGGCAGCGAGGGGGGCGCGCAAGATCCCCGGAACGCACATGCGAAACTTTTCACATGAGCTTCAGCCGCGCCCCCCGAGGCCCCCTGCTCACCGCCGCCGCCCTCGCGGCCGCGCTCACGCTGACCGCGTGCAGCGGCGGCTCCAACGGCACCTCCGGCGGTGGCGGCAACACCAACTTCGTCACCAACACCGGCGGTGTCGACACGGTCGCCAAGGGCGAGCGCACGGCGCCGGGCAAGCTCGCGGGCGAGACCCTCGACGGCAAGCGGCTCGACGTCGCCGACCTCGAGGGCAAGGTCGTCGTGCTGAACGTCTGGGGCTCCTGGTGCGGGCCCTGCCGGGCCGAGGCCAAGCACTTCGCCAAGGTGGCGGGCGACCTCAAGGCCAAGGGCGTGGAGTTCGTCGGCATCAACACCCGCGACCCCAACAAGCAGCCCGCCCTCGCCTTCGAGAAGGACTACAAGGTCCCCTACCCGAGCCTGTACGACCCGGACGGCGAGCTCGTCCTCTACGGCTTCCCCAAGGGCACCCTCAACCCGCAGGGCATCCCCTCCACCGTCGTGCTCGACCGGGAAGGGAAGATCGCCGCGCGCTCGCTCACGGCGCTGGACGACACCCGGCTGCGCAAGATGATCGACCCGCTGCTGGCCGAGAAGTGACCGGGGCAGATCCTGTGATCCTCCTCGCCGCCGAGGCCCTGGGCCGCAACGAGACGGTCCTCAGCGGGGCCCTCCTGCTGGCCCTGCCCGTCGCCCTGCTCGGCGGGCTGGTCTCCTTCTTCTCACCCTGCGTCCTGCCGCTCGTCCCCGGCTACCTCTCGTACGTGACCGGCGTCGCCGGCACCGACCTGGCCGAGGCCCGGCGGGGCCGGATGGCCGCCGGGGCCGCCCTCTTCGTGCTCGGCTTCTCCGCCGTCTTCGTCTCCGGCGGCGCCCTCTTCGGCTACTTCGGCTGGACCCTCCAGGCCCACCGCGAGACACTCACCACCGTCCTCGGCGTCCTGATGGTCCTGATGGGGATCTTCTTCCTGGGGCTCATGCCCTGGTTCACCCAGCGCGAGTTCCGCCTCCACAAGCGGCCGGCGTCCGGGCTGGCCGGAGCGCCGCTGCTGGGGGCGCTCTTCGGCATCGGCTGGACGCCGTGCATCGGACCGACGCTCGCCTCCGTCCAGGCCCTCGCCGCGAGTGAGGCCAGCGCGGGGCGCGGGGCGCTGCTGACCCTCGCGTACTGCCTCGGTCTCGGGGTGCCGTTCGTGCTCGCCGCCGTCGCGTTCCGCAAGGCGCTCGGCGCCTTCTCGTGGGTGAAGCGGCACTACGCGTGGGTGATGAGGATCGGCGGCGGCATGATGATCCTCACCGGCCTGCTGCTGCTCACAGGTGCGTGGGACAGCCTGGTGCAGGAGATGCAAGGGTGGTCCGCAGGCTTCCAGGTGGGGATCTAGATCCATGAGCGAAACAGACACGACCGAGCGGGACATGGCGGAGGCCGGCGAGCAGCTGTCCACCGCCCCCAGGGAAGACCTCACCGGGGGCGGCGGGCCGGCGCTCGGCGTCATCGGCTGGATCCGCTGGTTCTGGCGCCAGCTGACCTCCATGCGGGTCGCGCTGATCCTGCTCTTCCTGCTCTCCCTCGGCGCCATCCCCGGCTCGCTGATCCCGCAGAACAGCGTGGACGACCTGAAGGTCCGCTCCTTCAAGGAGCAGCACGACGTCCTGGCGCCGATCTACGACCGGCTCCAGCTCTTCGACGTCTACAGCTCGGTGTGGTTCTCCGCGATCTACATCCTGCTGTTCGTCTCGCTGATCGGCTGCATCGTCCCGCGCACCTGGCAGTTCACCGGCCAGCTGCGCGGCCGGCCGCCGGCCGCGCCGAAGCGGCTCACCCGGCTGCCCGCGTACACCACCTGGCGCACCGAGGCCACGCCCGAGGCGGTGCGCGAGGCGGCGCTGGCGATGCTGCGTAAGCGGCGCTTCCGGGTCCATGGGGCGGGGGACGCCGTCGCCGCCGAGAAGGGGTACCTGCGCGAGGTCGGCAACCTGCTCTTCCACATCGCGCTGATCGTGATGCTGGTGGCGTTCGCCACGGGACAGCTGTTCAAGTCCGAGGGCGGCAAGCTGATCATCGAGGGCGGCGGCTTCGCCAACACCCTCACCCAGTACGACGACTTCAGCTCCGGCTCGCTGTTCTCCACCGACGAGCTGGCGCCGTTCAGTTTCAAGCTGAACCAGTTCACCGGTACGTACGAGACCGGCGGCCCGCAGCGCGGCACCCCGCGCACCTTCGAGGCGGACGTCACGTACTCCGAGAACGGCGGCGACCGGAAGCGGAGCGTCATGCGGGTCAACGAGCCGCTGGAGGTCGGCGGCTCCAAGGTGTACCTGATCTCCCACGGGTACGCCCCGGTCGTCACCGTCAAGGACGGCAAGGGCGACACCGTCTTCCGCGGCGCCGTCCCGCTGCTGCCGATCGACAACAACGTCACCTCCACCGGCGTGATCAAGGTGATGGACGGCTACCGCGACAAGAACGGCAAGAAGGTCCAGCTGGGCTTCCCGGCCTTCTTCGTGCCGACGTACGCGGGCAAGGGCAAGGGCCAGATGTTCAGCCAGTTCCCCGGCCTCGTGTTCCCCGCCCTCAACCTCAGCGCCTACCGGGGCGACCTGCGCGTCGACGGCGGCCTGCCGCAGAACGTGTACCAGCTCGACACCAGCAAGATGAAGCCGTTCACCGACGCGAGCGGCCAGATCTTCAAGAAGACGCTGATCCCGGGCGAGACCATGACGCTGCCGGACGGAGCGGGCTCGATCACCTTCGAGAAGGAGATCAAGGAGTGGGCCAGCTTCAAGATCGCACAGCAGCCCGGCAACGGTCTCGCCCTCGCCGGAGCGATCGCCGCGATCGCCGGTCTGGCCGGCTCGCTGTTCATCCAGCGCCGCCGGGTCTGGGTGCGAGCCGTACGAGGGGACGCCTCCACCGGGGGGCTGACCGTCGTCGAGATGGCGGGGCTGGGGCGGAGCGAGTCCGCGAAGCTCCCCGAGGAACTGGCCGACCTGGCGGCCGCGCTCCATTCCGTGGCGCCGACCGCGCCCGAGGCCGACGAAGCCGATGAAAGGGCTGAGAAGTGAATCTCGCCGCCGCGACCAACGAGAGCCTGGCGGAGATGAGCAACGTGCTCGTCTACTCCTCCATGGCCGTCTACACCCTGGCCTTCCTCGCGCACATCGCGGAGTGGGTCCTCGGCAGCCGCAGCAAGGTCGGCCGCACGGCGGCGGCCCTGACCACCCCGGCGACGCCGAAGGTCCAGGTGCGCACCGCCGGGCAGGGCGGAGGCACCACCGTCCTCGACAAGCCGAAGGTCGTCACCCGCTCGGCGGCCGGCGCCCGCGACGTGCCGGACGGGCCGGGCGCGGCCGGCGGGGACGAGAAGGGCGACCTGTACGGGCGCATCGCCGTCTCGCTGACCACCCTGGCGTTCCTCGTCGAGGCCTCCGCCGTGGTCGCCCGCGCGCTGTCCGTGCAGCGGGCCCCCTGGGGCAACATGTACGAGTTCTCCCTCACCTTCTCCACGGTGGCGGTCGGCGCGTACCTCGCCTTCCTGGTCGCGGGCAGGAACGTCCGGTGGATGGGCCTGCTCCTGGTCACCACCGTGCTGCTCGACCTCGGCGTCGCCACGACCTGGCTCTACACCGACAGCGACCAGCTCGTCCCGGCCCTGCACTCGTACTGGCTGTGGATCCACGTCTCCACCGCGATCTTCTGCGGCGCGGTCTTCTACCTGGGCGCGGTCGCCACGCTGCTGTACCTCTTCCGGGACGGGTACGAGAACAAGCTGGCGTCCGGAGGCACGCCGAGCGGTTTCGCCCGCTCGGTGCTTGAGCGGCTGCCGGCGGCGGCGACGCTGGACAAGTTCGCCTACCGCGTCAACGCGGCGGTCTTCCCGCTGTGGACCTTCACGATCATCGCGGGCGCCATCTGGGCCGGTGACGCGTGGGGCCGCTACTGGGGCTGGGACGCCAAGGAGGTCTGGTCGTTCATCACGTGGGTCGCCTACGCCGCGTACCTGCACGCGCGTGCGACCGCCGGGTGGAAGGGCCGCAGGGCGGCGTACGTGGCACTGATCGCCTTCGCCTGCTGGCTCTTCAACTACTACGGGGTCAACATCTTCGTGAACAGCCTCCACTCGTACGCGGGCGTGTGAGGCCCACGGCCCCGAGGTAGCGGCGGGCGGGCGACCGCGCGACGCTGGACGCATGGCCGAACAGATCCCTCCCGGCACCAGCGAGAGCCACGGCGACACCCACACCGTGCGGTTCGTCGTCCCCCTGCCCCACCCCGAGGAGCGCGTCTGGCTCGCCCTGACCACCCCCGGCGGGCTGCGGGGGTGGCTCGCCGAGCCCGAGGTGCTGCAGAGCCGGCTCGGCGGCGAGGTCGTCCTGCGCCTGCCGACCACGCGGCCCCCGGCCGTGGTGTCCGGGACGGTCACCGCGTGGGACGTGGAACGGGTCGTGGAGTACACGGTCGAGGAGTACGGCCGGATGCGGTTCCACCTGGAGCCCGGCGGGCCGGAGGCGGCCGTGCTGCGGTTCGGCCATGAGTTCCCCGGCACGGAGGACCTGCGGCTGGACCGCCTGGCCGGCTGGCACGACCACTTCCTGTACCTCGCCGACTCCCTCGACGGCCGGCCCGCCGACTGGGCGTCCTGGTCGGCGGTCCGCCGGCAGGACCTCCGCGACCGGTACGAGGCCCGGGACTTCGACGCGACGTGAGCCCGCGCCCGGGGGCGTGTCCGCGAAGCCGCTGCCTTCCGCCTGCCCGCTACCGCCTGCGCGGCGGCATGCACTCGGCGGTCGGGGGCTTGCCGTCGGGCCAGGCGATCTGCACGAAGCGGGGCTTGTCCCGGGTGAGCTCCACCACCGGCACCGCCTTGTCGTACGGGTTGCCGTGGTTGTCCAGGCAGATCCAGCCGCTCGCGCCCTCCATCCGCAGGTCGCCGGTGACCTGCGGCCACTGGAGCCCCACGTCCTCCGGCGCGGGGCGCCGGCCGTCGACCGTCGCCTGCCGGATCGCGTGCACGGCGGTGGCCATCGCGTCGTACGCGATGATCGACTGCCCGTCGGAGAGCTCGACCGGCCCGACCGGTCCCACCTCCGCCGTACTCACCGCGTCCATCATCGAGCGGAACCGCTCGTACGCCGCCGGCGACCCGCCCGCCTTCGGGAGCGTCCTGCCGGTGCCCGCCCGCCAGGCGTCGGGGTGGGCCAGCGCGGCGTAGCGGACGGTCAGCCCCTTGCCGAGCGCGCTCCGGTCGAGCTGGGGGTCCGCCCCCAGGTAGGAGCCCTCGTCACCGGTCAGGACGGTGAACGGCCGGTGGGTGCAGCCGCGCGCGCCCAGGGCGTTGATGAACTGCCGCAGCTGGGTGTGGCGCCCGGCGAAGAAGACGGTGTTCGCTCGGGTGGTGCACAGCAGGTGGGCGATCTGCCGGAAGGTGTTGGCGGTGGTGCCCTCGTCGTTGGGGTCCTCGGGCGAGGTGAACAGCTGCGGCTGGTACGGGGACCTGGCCAGCGATGCCGAGAAGGCGCTCTCCAGGGTGTCCGTGTAGTGGTCGCCCTCCCGGGCGTCGTGCACCAGGATGGCCTTCGCCGCGTCGACCCGCCCGAAGTGGGCGAGCGCCCTCGCCTCGTCGCTGTTGGTGGGGGAGACCCGCGCGAGGCCGGGGAACGGTTTCCGGCCCGGGCCGTTGGTGAGGTCGTCGGCGGTGATGGTGGTGCCGACGACCGCGATGTCCGCGCCGGTCAGCTCGGTCACCGCCTGCCGGACGGGCGCGCTGCTGGTCGCTATGCCGGAGACCGCCCGCAGGTGGTGGGGCGCGCCGGTCATCGTCTTCAGGGCGGCCACCGACGTCCGCCAGTGGACGTTGCCGTTGCCGGTGTTGGCGAGGACCAGCCGGATCTTGGGGACCTGGTTGTTGGAGCGGTTGTTCGCCGCGTACTGCTGGGCGAACGCGCCCTGCACCTCGTGCAGGATCTTGGTCCGCATCGACGGGCTGGTGGAGGTCAGCGGCAGCAGCAGCGCCACCGTCGCGTACCGCCCGGGTTCGAGCCGGTCGTTCTCCCGGTCGATCGCCCGCGCGACCGGGCTCAGCGCCGGGACCCGGAAGTCGAAGCCGTCGCCGGACACCCCGACGCACTCGTCGCTGCCCGCGGGCCGTGCGACGCCCGGGGCGCACGAGCGGTCCTCGGGCGTGGTCAGCCGGCCGACGGCGTACACCGTCCCCCAGGCGAGCAGCGCCAGCACCAGCACGCTGGTGACGATCTTCTGCCGGGTGGTGTAGAAGACCCGGTAGCGGAGGGGATGGGGCACTTCAGACTCCGTCCTCCCGCCCCGGCGGGACGCTGAGCCCCCGCCAGGCGCGGATGTCCCTCGGCCAGTGGGTGGCCGCGTCCCACAGCGGGCTGGTGCCGGTCAGGTGCCGGCCGGACAGCTGCCTCAGCTCGTGCGCCAGCTTCTCCACCACGTCGTCGTCCGGCAGGGCCAGCGGGTCGGTCAGCAGCCACACCGCGTGCAGCAGCCGCCGCAGGCACAGGTGCAGTGCCGTCGCGTCCGGGTCCAGCCCGTCCGGCAGCGGGCCGCCCGGATCCCCGCCCAGCGCCACCGCGCGGCGCGGATCGGGGCCGGAGCGCCGGTGTTCGCGGGGGTACGGGGCGGAGGCGACGAACCGCAGGCGCTCCAGCCAGCCCAGGACGTCCGGCTCCGGGAACGCCAGCCGCAGCTCGGTCACCGTCTCCTCGGTGCGGCCGAGCGCCAGCTCCTGCCGGAGCCGGTACGGAGTCGGCTCCGGCCCGTAGTGGCGGTGCAGCGTCTCGTGGACGGCGCGCCACGCGGCGTACTCGGGGGCGCCGGCGTCGTGGAACCGCAGCCGGTGCAGCAGCAGGGCCCGCAGCAGCGGGTCGGCCACGAAGTGCCCGCCGCCGCCGGGCCAGCCGTCCTCCCGCAGCGCGTCCCGCACCAGCAGCGCCATGTCGCCGTCCACCGACGCGCCGCGCAGCCGCGTGCGGGCCAGCACGCGGGCCGACTCCTCGTCGTGGGCGGCGGCCAGCACGGCGGCCACGTCCGGGCGCAGCCCGCGCGGCAGCAGCTCGTCCAGCAGGGTGCCGGCCACCGGCACGGGGGCGGTGTCCTCGCGCAGCTCCACCGTCAGGTCCAGCAGCGCGCCCGGCGTGAGCGCCCCGCGGTCCGCCGCCGGCGCCCCGCCGGCCGCCCGCCCGAGCAGCGCCACCGCCAGCGGCCGGCCGCCCGTCAGCCGGTGGACCGCCCGCGGCAGGCCGGCCGGGGTGCGCCCGGCCGCGTCGTACCGGTCGAACAGGGCCTGCGCGTGTGCGGCGCTCAGCGGGGTCAGCTCCACGGCGAGGATGCCCGACGTGATGTCCGCGCCCCGCGGGCACGGCGCCCGGTGCGCGACCTCCGGCAGCCGTGCCCGGGTCGCCCGGCGCAACCCCTCGTGGTCGCGGTCCCGGGACGAGGCGACGATCACCAACTGGTCGCGGCGCCCGGCGCTGCGGTCCCGCAGGATCGGCTCGACCAGGCGCCGGCCGAGCGGCAGGTGGGCGTTGTCGAGCAGGACGACCGGGCGGCCGCGGCGGGTGCCGCGCCGGGTGAGGCCGACGTAGGCCCGGCGCACGTCCTCCACCAGCGCGCCGACCAGGAAGCCCTCGGCCTCCTCGCGGCGGCGCCCGCCCCGCTCGAAGTCGACGGCGAGCTGGTGCAGCCCCAGCTCGCCCCGGCCGCCCGCGTTGCGGTAGGCGCCGTACCAGCCCTTGGACTTGCGCTGGTAGCGGCCGAACACCTCCTCCAGGAGGGTCTCCACGGTCGCCTCGGCCAGCACCCCGGCGAGCGGCGCCGTCGCCTCGGCGGCCGTCGCGGCCAGTTTGGCGAGCACCTTGGAGACCCACGTACCGGCCGCGCCCTTGGCCTCGTCGACGGTCGCGAGGACCGGGCCGAGGCGCTGGAGGTCGCGGCGCGCCCGGTCGTCGTCCTCCTGCGACCAGCCGGTGACCGCGATGGCCGCCAGGCCCAGGGACAGGCGCGGGAACTCCACCGGCCTCGCCGACAGCACCCTGGGCGACAGCTGCACGGCGAGCTCCGCGAGCGCCCCGGTGAGCGGGTTCCAGCCGGGCCCGTGGTCGAGGGGCGGCTCGACGCGCGCGCAGTCCAGCAGTGCGAGCGGGGTGCCGCCCCGGTAGGCGTTGCGCACCTGCTTGAGCAGCGCGGTCTTGCCCATGCCCCGGCCGCCGGTGAAGACGGTGACGGGTGGGTCGTCACCGTGCTCGTACCCCGCGGCGGCGAAGCCGTACGGTGTGAGTCCGGTCAGCCGCGCGGCCAGACCCGACTCGTCCAGCACCGCGTCGCGGCCGTACAGCTCTCTGTCCACCGCCACCCCCCGTGACTCAGCGTCAAGACAAGGTTACTTTCGTTCCGCCGGCCGCGCGGGGGGTCGGGCCAACCGTCATTCAGTCGTGATCGCGTCCAGTTGTGCGCGCAGGTACGCGTGCGAGTCGACGCCCCGGACGTCGGTGCCGGGATCGCACTCGTGGAAGTACACCAGCGACATCAGCTCCTCGGACGGGGCGTCGGCGGGCGGCGGCAGCACCCGGTGCCGGCCCGGGCGCCACCGCCCGTCCGTCCAGCGGGCCATCAGGTCGCCGATGTTCACGGTGAGGGCGTCCGGGTCGTACGGGGCGTCCTGCCAGCCGCCCCCGTCGGTGAACACCTGGAGCCCGCCCCTGCCCGCCTGCCGGTCCAGCACGGTCACCGTGCCGAAGTCGGTGTGCGCCCCGATCCGGAACTGGCCGGGCTCCGGCTCGCCGAGCACGTCCCGGCCCGGATACCAGTTGATGTTGAAGCCCCAGGTGGGGTGGGTGCTGTGCCGGGTGAAGAAGTCCTCGCCCTCGCCGAGCGCCACGCCCAGCAGCTCCAGCAGCCGGCCGGTCAGCTCCCGCGTCCGCGCCAGGTACTCCGCCACCAGGGGCCGCAGCCCCGGCACCTCGTCCGGCCAGGTGTTGGGCAGGAACCACTCCGCGTCCACCGCCGGGTCGCCGGTCGGCTCGTCGGCGGCGAACGACAGCGACTCCTTCAGGTCCGGCGGGCTCTGGCGGCCCTCCGCGTACGCGTTGGCCTCCGCGCCCGGCCCGAGCCAGCCGCGCCCGCCGACCCGCACGGCGTACGGCCGCTTCACCCGGGGGTCCAGGTGGAAGAACCTCCGCGCCTCCCGCCGGATCGCCGCCCGGAGCTCCGGCTCCACGCCGTGCCCGGTGACCAGCAGGAACCCGGCGGTGCGCAGCGCCCGGTCGACACGGCGGGCGGTCGCGGCGCGGGCGTCGGGGTCCCCGGACCGCCAGGGGGCCAGGTCGATCACCGGGATCAGGGGCTCACTCATCGCCGATGTCCTCGTTCCACAGCGCCGGGTTCCCGGCGATGAAGCCGCGCATCATCGCGACGCACGCCGGGTCGTCGAGCAGGACGACCTCCACGCCGTGCTCCGCGAGCCAGTCGTGGCCGCCCCGGAACGTCTCCGCCTCGCCGACCACGACCCGGGAGATCCCGAACTGGCGCACGAGCCCGGAGCAGTACCAGCAGGGCGACAGCGTGGTGACCATGGTCGTGCCCCGGTACGACCGCTGCCGCCCGGCAGCCCGGAACGCGGCCGTCTCCGCGTGCGTGGAGGGGTCGCCGTCCTGGACGCGGCGGTTGCGCCCCTTGCCCAGGAGGGTGCCGTCGGCCCCGTACAGGGCGGCGCCGACGGGGATGCCGCCCTCGGCGAGGCCGGCCCGTGCCTCGGCGGCGGCCGTCTCCAGCCACCGCCGTACCTGTTGATGGTCCATGGCGGGTACCTTCCCCGCCGGGCGGCCGTTCTCCCGCGCGGTGGGTCAGGGCTTGTCGGGGCCGCCCTCGCCGCCGTCCTGCCGCTCGTCCCCGTCCTTCTTCTTCAGCTCCTCCTCGCGGCGGCGCAGGTCTTCCTCCCCGTCGTCGTGGAGCGGCTCGTCCTTCTGGTTCTCGTCGCGGAGCGACTTCAGGAACTCGGGGTTGTCGTCCGGGGCGATCCACTGGGTGCGGGGGGCGCGGTAGCCCTTCGAGAAGGGGGAGGGGGCGCGGCCGCCCGCCGGGGCGTGGCGCAGCTTCCCGGCGGCGAGCCAGACGATCGGGCCGACGACCCAGAAGAGCAGGATGATGAAGATCCAGGCGATCTTCGGCAGGTGCCTGGTCTCGTCCTCCGGGGTGTTCAGGCAGTCGATGAACGCGTAGATCGTCAGCGCCAGCGGCAGGATGTACAGCAGTGCCCTGAGCATGTGGGACAGCCCCCTGAAGCATTGGCGGGGGGCGTTGCGCCGGCCCCGGTGACAAGCCCAGCGTAGCCGGTGGCGGCCGTGTCATCCCGGGGGACGCCGTGCCTCACGGCGGCCGCGCCGGGGCCCGGCCGCCCGCCCCGGGGCGGGCCGGCCGGTGCGGTTCGGACATACTTGACCGCATGGCTTACGACGATCTTCGCTCGCTGCTCAGGGCGCTGGAGCGCGAGGGCGACCTCAAGCGCATCAAGCCCGAAGTCGACCCGTACCTGGAGGTCGGGGAGATCGTCGACCGGGTCCAGAAGGCCGGTGGCCCGGCGCTCCTCTTCGAGAACGTACGCGGCTCGTCGATGCCGCTCGCGATGAACGTCTTCGGCACCGACCGGCGGCTGCTGAAGGCGCTGGGCCTGAAGTCGTACGACGAGATCAGCGCCAAGATCGGCGGGCTGCTGAAGCCGGAGCTGCCGCACGGCTTCGTGGGCGTGCGGGAGGCTTTCGGCAAGTTGGGCGCGATGACCCACGTACCGCCGAAGAAGGTCAAGGATGCGCCGGTCCAGGAGGTCGTCCTCACCGGCGACGACGTCGACCTGGAGAAGCTCCCCGCGCTCTTCACCTGGCCGAAGGACGGCGGGACCTTCTTCAACCTGGGCCTCACGCACACCAGGCACCCCGAGAACGGCATCCGCAACCTCGGGCTGTACCGGCTCCAGCGCCACGACAAGCGCACCATCGGCATGCACTGGCAGATCCACAAGGACAGCCGCAACCACTACCAGGTCGCCGCCCGGCGCGGGGAGCGGCTGCCGGTCGCCATCGCGTTCGGGGCGCCGCCGGCCGTGACGTACGCCTCGACGGCCCCGCTGCCGGAGGACATCGACGAGTACATGTTCGCGGGCTTCCTCCAGGGCAAGCGGATCGAGATGGTGGACTGCAAGACCGTGCCGCTCCAGGTCCCGGCGCAGGCCGAGGTCGTGCTGGAGGGCTGGCTGGAGCCGGGCGAGATGCTGCCCGAGGGGCCGTTCGGCGACCACACGGGCTTCTACACCCCGCAGGAGCCGTTCCCGGCGCTGACGATCGACTGCGTGACCATGCGCAGGCGGCCACTGCTCCAGTCGATCGTGGTGGGCCGCCCGCCCACGGAGGACGGTCCGCTCGGGCGTGCGACGGAACGCTTCTTCCTGCCGCTGCTCAAGATCATCGTGCCGGACATCGTGGACTACCACCTGCCGGAGTCGGGCGGCTTCCACAACTGCGCGATCGTCTCGATCGAGAAGAAGTACCCCAAGCACGCGCAGAAGGTCATGCACGCGATCTGGGGCGCGCACATGATGTCGCTGACCAAGCTGATCGTGATCGTCGACGCCGACTGCGACGTCCGCAACCTGCACGAGGTGTCCTGGCGGGCGCTGGGCAACACCGACTACGCCCGCGACCTCACGGTCGTCGAGGGCCCGGTCGACCACCTGGACCACGCCTCCTACCAGCAGTTCTGGGGCGGCAAGGCGGGCATCGACGCCACCAGGAAGTGGCCCGAGGAGGGCTACACCCGCGACGGCGGCTGGCCGGACATGGTGGAGTCAGACCCCGCGACGGCGGCACTGGTCGACCGCCGCTGGAAGGAGTACGGCCTGTGAGCCCCGACGCCGAGGGCGGCCCGGCCCTCTTCATCGGCACCGGCACCCGCTACGTGGCCCTGGTGCGCCCCGCGCTCGACCCGTCCGACGACGGTGTGCGCCGCGCCGCCGCCGAGGCGGGCGTCTCCGCCGAGGAGTTCGCCGGCCCCGGGGACCTGTGGGCGGTGCTGGTCGAGAGCGACGGCGAGGGCGACGGCTTCGAACTGCCGGGCGTGCGGGACAGCGAGCCGGCCGGCTTCGCCGAGCGGCTGCGCGCCGAGCTCGCGGCGGCGTCCGGACCGTTCACCGTCGACGGCGGCGCCGTGCTGCGGCTGGACGCCCGCCCGGCCGGGGAGGCCGCGTACGCCTTCACGGCGCACGTCACCCCGCCCGACGACCCGGAGGCCGCGCGGATCGTGGAGACGGGCCCCGTGCCCGTCGCGGAGCTGCTGGCGGACCTCGACGCGTTCCTCGGGAGCCTCGCGTGATGACCACCGCCGACGAGGTCGCGGGCGCCGCCCCGGCGCCGAGGCCGGCCGGGAGGGTGAAGGCCTTCCTGCGCCTGGTGCTCATCGAGCACTCCGTGTTCGCGCTGCCCTTCGCGTACATCGCCTCGCTCACCGCGATGTACCGGGACGACCGTTCCGTCCACTGGGTGGAGCTGCTCCTGGTGACCGTCGCGATGGTGGGCCTGCGCACCTTCGCGATGGCCTGCAACCGGATCATCGACCGCGAGATCGACGCGCGGAACCCGCGCACCGCCGGCCGCGAACTGGTCACCGGCGCGGTGTCGGTCCGCACCGCCTGGACCGGGGCGCTGGTGGCGCTGGTCGCGTTCCTCGGCGCCGCCGCCCTGCTGAACCCGCTGTGCCTGGCGCTCGCGCCGCTCGCCGTCGTACCGATGGTGGTCTATCCGTACGGCAAGCGGTTCACCAACTTCCCGCACGCCATCCTGGGGCTGGCGCAGGCGATGGGCCCGGTCGGCGCGTGGATCGCGGTGACCGGGGCGTGGTCGTGGGACGCGGTGGTCCTGGGACTCGCGGTGGGAATCTGGATCGGCGGCTTCGACCTGATCTTCGCCTGCCAGGACGTCCGGGCCGACCGCGCCCACGGCGTGAAGTCCGTGCCCGCCCGCTTCGGCATCCCGGCGGCGCTCCACGGCGCCCGCGCCTGCCACGCCGTCACCACGGCGCTGCTGGTCTGGTACGCCGTCCTCACCGGCGCGGGCGCGTTCTTCTGGGCGGGGCTGGCCGTCGTGGCCGTGGCCTTCGTCTACGAGCACACGATCGTGCGCCCGCACGACCTCTCGCGGCTGAACCGGGCGTTCTTCACCACGAACGGCTTCATCGGTGTCGCGCTCTTCGTGTGCGCGCTGACCGACCTGGTGGTGCGCGGCCTCACGCCGTGAGGGCGGCCGTCCCGCGCGGGCGTCGGCGGAAGACGAACGCCGCCGCCACGCCCGCGAGCAGGCCGAACAGGTGGCCCTGCCAGCTGACGCCCGCCTGGGCGGGCGATACGCCCAGGAGGATGGTGCCGCCCCAGACGGCGCCGATCAGCAGGCCCACCACGATGCCGGCCGGTCTGCGGTCGACGAAGCCGCGCACCAGCAGGTAGCCGAAGAGGCCGAAGACCAGACCCGAGGCGCCCGCCGTGACGCTGTGCGCGGGGGAAACCAGCCAGACGCCGAGGCCGTCGACGACCACGATCAGCGCGGCGACGGCCAGGAAGCGGCGGATGCCGCCGAGGGCGGCGAGGAAGCCGAACACCAGCAGCGGCACGGTGTTCGCCGCCACGTGACCGAACCCGAAGTGCAGGAACGCGGCGGGGACGAGGTCGCGCAGCTCGGCCGCCTCGCGCGGCGAGAGGCCGTGCGCGTCGAGGGCGTGCCCGCTGAGCAGGTCGACAGCCTCCAGCAGCCACAGCAGGGCCACCCACGCGCCCATCAGCGCGGCGGCGGCCCTCACCCGCCCGGCGCCGGTCCGGCCGGTGGTCCCGCTGCTCGTCGTACCCGCCATGGCGGCCCCCTGGGGTGTCGCGCCTCCGGTGTCGCGCGTCTCCCCCGGGAAACGCCCGGGGGCCCCGCTCGGTTCCGTACCGGCCGGTTCGGTACGGGTCCGGCCGGATAGGCTCAGCTGCGTGCAGCCGGGAGAAACGCAGCGTCGTCCGTGGGTCGTCGGGGTGTCGGGGGCGTCAGGGACCCCGTACGCCGCCGCCGTGCTGCGCGGGCTGCTCGCTGCCGGGGAGAGCGTCGATCTGGTGGTGTCGCGGGCGTCGCGGCTGACGCTGCTGGACGAGACCGGGATCGCGTTCCGGGACGCGCACTGGCGCGAGGACCTCGCCGAGTGGCTGGCGCGGGGCGCGGACGGCAAGCCCGGCGCGTACCGGGTGGACGTGTCGGACGTACGCCACTGGGCGGCCGGCGACCTCGCGGCCGGGCCGTCGTCGGGTTCGTACCCGGTCAAGGGGATGCTGATCGTGCCCGCGTCCACCGCGTGCGTGGCGGGGGTGGCGCTCGGGCTGTCGAAGGACCTGCTGCAGCGGGCGGCGAGCGTCACGCTGAAGGAACGGCGTCCGCTGGTGGTGGCCGTCCGCGAGACCCCGCTGAACGGCCAGACCCTCAGGCAGCTGGTGGCGCTGGACGAGGCGGGCGCGGTGGTGCTGCCCGCATCGCCGGCCTTCTACGCGGGCGCGACGCACATCCAGGACCTGGTGGACTTCGTCGCGGGGCGGGTGCTGGACGCGGCGGGGGTGCCGCACCGGCTGTACCGCCGCTGGAAGGGGGAGCTGGGTGGCTCCCGGGGCGACTAGCGCTTCTCGGCGTGGCGCCGGCGGGGTGCGGACACGCGGTCGACCCGGTACGCGGCGGCTGCCGGCTGGTGGGCACGCGAGCGGTTGCCCGGCTCCCGCAGAGCGCGCATGTGGGCGTGGGCCGTCTCGATCGTGTACACGATGAGTGTCGTCTCCTGACGGATCACCTTTGATCGTCTGAAAGTTTCACAGGGCACTGGCCCTGTGTGCCTTTGTTTTTACAATTAAACGTGCTGTGTTGCTGAACAATGGAAGGCTTCAGATAAATGGACGCCGTGGACAGGCAGCTCATCCAGGCCCTGCGGGAGAACGGCAGGGCGTCGTACGCCGAGCTCGGCCGGCTGGTCGGGCTCTCCGGGCCCTCCGTGACCGACCGGATCAACCGTCTGGAGGCGGCGGGCGTCATCACCGGCTACCGCGCCACCGTCGACTCCCCCTCCCTCGGCCTCGGCGTCACGGCGCTGATCGGCATCTCCCTCTCCGACGCCGCCGACCACGAGGACGTGGCGCGCCGGCTGCGGGACCTGGCCGAGATCGAGGACTGCTGGTTCATCGCGGGTGACGACTCGTTCATGCTCAAGGTGCGGGCGGGCGACGTGGACAGCCTGGAGAAGACCATCCGCCGGCTGTCCGGCACCAAGGGCGTCTCCCGTACGCGGACGACCATCGTGCTGTCCACGAAGTGGGAGAACCGGGTCGGCGACCTGCCGGAGGAGGCGTGACCCGGGCCGGCGACCCGCCGGACGAGGCGTGACGCCCGGCGCCGACGGGGGTCCCCCCGCCCGTGAAGTGCGGGGGAGTACCGTGGGGGAGCCCGATTGACACACGTATGGGAGGCGGCCACATGGACGCGGGGCTCAAGCGCGAGCTGGAGGAGAAGGTCCGGTCCGGGGAGCGGCTGACCCGCGAGGACGGCATCGCCCTCTACGCGTCGGACGACCTGGCATGGCTCGGCGGCCTCGCCCACGAGGTGCGGACGCGCAAGAACGGTGACGTCGTCCACTTCAACGTCAACCGGCACCTGAACATGACCAACGTGTGCACGGCGTCGTGCGCGTACTGCTCGTTCCAGCGCAAGCCGGGCGAGAAGGACGCGTACACCATGCGCATCGAGGAGGCCGTCCGCCTCGCCAAGGCGATGGAGAACGAGAACCTCACCGAGCTGCACATCGTCAACGGGCTCCACCCCAACCTGCCGTGGCGCTACTACCCGCGTTCGCTGAGCGAGCTGAAGAAGGCGCTGCCGAACGTCTCCCTCAAGGCCTTCACGGCCACCGAGATCCACCACTTCGAGACGATCTCCGGGATGTCCGCCTCCGAGATCCTCGACGAGCTGATCGAGGCCGGTCTGGAGTCGCTGACCGGCGGCGGCGCGGAGATCTTCGACTGGGAGGTCCGGCAGCACATCGTGGACCACCGGACCCACTGGGAGGACTGGTCCCGCATCCACCGCCTCGCGCACGAGAAGGGTCTGAAGACCCCCTGCACGATGCTGTACGGCCACATCGAGGAGCCGCGCCACCGCGTGGACCACGTGCTGCGGCTGCGGGAGCTCCAGGACGAGACCGGCGGCTTCCAGGTCTTCATCCCGCTGCGTTACCAGCACGACTTCGTGGACATGCAGGACGGCAAGATCCGCAACCGGCTCCAGGCGCGGACGACGATGGCGACGGGTGCCGAGGCGCTGAAGACCTTCGCGGTCTCGCGGCTGCTGTTCGACAACGTCCAGCACGTCAAGGTGTTCTGGGTCATGCACGGCGTGCAGACCGCCCAGCTGGCGCTCCAGCACGGCGCGGACGACATGGACGGCTCGGTCGTCGAGTACAAGATCACGCACGACGCGGACAACTACGGCACGCCCAACAAGCTGGGCCGCGAGGACCTGCTGGAGCTGATCCGGGACGCCGGCTTCCGCCCCGTGGAGCGCAACACCCGCTACGAGATCATCCGCGAGTACCCGGGCCCGGAGCAGGACCGCCGCGAGTCGCCCCAGCCGATGCGGGTCTGACCCGCCGGGGCCCCGGCCCCTTCGGCCGCGCCCCGGGCGGGTACCCGGGGCGCGTGACCGGCCGCGAGGGGGCCGCAGCCCCCGGACGCGTACACCGCCGAGCCCTTGGTGCCCCGGCGCGGTGGCGTCGAGGCGGCGAGTGCCTGTTCGCCGCCGTCCACCCCCGGCGGTGCTGCGCGCCGAGGACCGCGAGGCGGCCTACGCGGGCCCGGTGTCCGACCTGCGGATGGTGGCGCGGGCCCTGCGCGGAGCCGTTTATCGTCGAACGCATGCCGTTGAATTTCGAACTGGATCCGTGGATCGACTCCGCCCTCCGCGACGGCGTCCTCGCCCTGTGGACGGACGTCTCCAACGCGGGCGGCTCCGTCGGCTTCGTCCCGCCCGTGACCCCCGAGGACATCCGCCCGGAGTGGGTCAGGCACCTCACCGCCCTGGCCGAGGGCCGCACCCGCCTCCTCGTCGGCCGCGACCAGGACGGGGCCGTCGCGGCCACGGCCTTCATCGCGTACAACTCCCACCGCCTCATGAAGCACTGGGTGTGGCTCTACACCGTGATGGTGCACCCCCGCCACCAGGGCAAGGGGTACGGGCGCGACCTCATGGCCGCGACGGAGGCGGCGGTACGCGGCATCGAGGGCATCGACGCGATCCGGCTCACCTGCCGCGGCGGCACCGGCGTCGACCGGTTCTACGCCTCGTGCGGCTACAAGGAGGTCGGGCGGGTCCCGGAAGCGATCCGCGTAGCCGACGGCGACGACCGCGACGACATCATCATGTATCTGCCGCTCACCCCCTGAATCGATCGAATCGTCACGTGCTTCACTAGACGGGCAGGAACGTCGTACGAAGGAAAACGAAGGAAGAAGGCCCCGCCGTGTCCGCTGCTGCCAGCACGAGCGCCACGATCCGGTACACCCTCATGCGTCTCGGCGTCTTCGCCGGCTGCTTCCTCGTCCTGTGGGGGCTCGTGTACGTCGGCGCGCTGCCGCGTGGCCTCGGGGACTCCAACCTCCTGTGGGTACTGCTCCTGTCCATCGTGATCTCGGCGCCCCTCAGCTTCGTCCTGCTGCGCAAGCAGCGCGACGCGATGTCCGCGCAGATCGTCGAGAAGGTCGACACCGCGAAGGCCCGCCTGGAGGCCAACCGCACCCGCGAGGACAGCGCCGCCCAGTGAGGTAGCTCACCCGCGGCCCACCCGTCGTCCGCACCCCCGTGCCGAAGCGTCGCTTCGCACGGGGGTGTTGGCGTTCCGGGCCGCGCGAACGCCTCAAAGAAGTGCTTTGAGGTACTCAAAGTTCAAGTGTTAACGTGTTCGACGTGACGACAGCAGTGCGCCTCCGAACCGACGCCATGGGCATCCCGCTCGTGGCGCGCCTGCATGTCGATCTCTGCCGCTGTATGTCCGCGGTCTGTTGCCGCGCAGTCTGACCCGGCATCATGCAGCGGCGCCGCCGAAAGGCGCGTGCGCCGCACCCCTCGTCCCGTATTCCCCGATACGTACCACTGGAGTGTGTCCGTGTCCGCGTCCGCGAGCACCGCGAACAATTCCGCGAGCCCCGAAGCCCGGCCCACCCGCCGCATACCCCAGGTGCCCTTCTGGGCCCAGATCGTCGCCGGCCTCGTGCTCGGCGTCTTCCTCGGCTGGGTCACCCGCACCTATGACGTGCAGTGGCTCCACACCACCCTCGACAAGGTCGGCCACATCTTCGTCCAGCTGCTGAAGCTGGCCGTGGCACCGCTCGTCTTCTTCGCGATCCTGGTGTCCATCACCAACCTCCGCAAGGTCAACAACGCCGCCCGGCTGGCGACCCGCACCCTGCTCTGGTTCATGATCACGTCGCTGATCGCCGTCGCCATCGGCCTCGCGATCGGCCTGCTCACCAACCCCGGCGCCGGCACCGGCCTCACCCCGAAGGACGGCGAGAAGCCCGAGAACGCCGGTTCCTGGCTGGACTTCCTCACCGGCATCATCCCCACCGACGTCATCACGCCGTTCACCGAGCTGAACGTGCTGCAGATCGTGTTCATGGCCGCCGTCGCCGGCATCGCCGCCCTGAAGCTCGGCGATAAGGCCCAGCCGATCCTCACCCTCAGCGAGTCGGTCCTGGAGCTGCTGCAGAAGGCCCTGTGGTGGGTCATCCGCCTGGCGCCGCTCGGCACCGTCGGCCTCATCGGCTACGCCATCGCCGACTACGGCTGGGACCTGATCGGCAAGTACGCCACCTTCACCGCCGACGTCTACATCGGCTGCGCCCTGGTCCTCTTCGGCGTCTACCCGCTGCTGCTGGTGACCGTCGCCAAGGTCAACCCGATCCAGTTCTTCAAGGGCGCCTGGCCCGCCATCCAGCTGGCCTTCGTCTCCCGCTCGTCCGTCGGCACCATGCCGGTCACGGTCAAGGTCACCGAGCGCCTCGGCGTGCCGAAGGAGTACACCTCCTTCGCCGTCCCGTTCGGCGCCACCACGAAGATGGACGGCTGCGCCGCGATCTACCCCGCGCTCGCCGCGATCTTCATCGCCCAGATCTTCGACGTGCAGCTGGGCATCGGTGACTACCTGCTGATCGCCTTCGTCTCGGTGATCGGCTCGGCGGCCACCGCGGGTCTGACCGGCGCCACGGTCATGCTGACGCTGACCCTCTCCACGCTGGGCCTCCCGCTGGAGGGCGTCGGCCTGCTCATGGCGATCGACCCGATCCTGGACATGATGCGCACCGCCACCAACGTCGCCGGCCAGGCGCTCGTCCCGGTGGTCGTCGCCGCCCGCGAGAAGATCCTCGACCTCGACGCGTACAACGCGGCGTCGGCGTCCCCGATCGACGAGGACGACGAGCGCGAGGGGTCCGGCGTGCGCGAGGCCGGGCAGAAGGTCTCCGTCCCGGCCACCGCCTGACGCTCCGCCACGACGTGTCGCGCTTACTGGCGCGCCGTCGTTCTCCCTCCGCACCGCCACGCGAAGCGCCCCCACCGCCCTACGGGCCGGCGGGGGCGCTTCGCGCGTGGGTCAGAGGCCGCCGGTCTGGAGCAGCCGGTTGGGGGAGGACTTGCTCACGGTGAGGATGTCCTTGACCGACTGGTCGACGATCCAGGTGTACACCTGCGCGGGCGTCGCCGAGGGGTACCGCGCCTTGAGGAGGGTGGCCACGCCCGCGACGTGCGGGCTGGCCATGGACGTGCCGTTCAGCGCCACGCTGCCGCCGCCGAGCCTCGCCGACAGGATCGCGGCCCCGGGGGCGTAGATGTCCAGGCAGGTGCCGTAGTTGGAGAAGTCGGTCTCCTGGTCCAGATGGTTGGTGGCCCCGACGGTCAGGACCCGGGTCGCGCTCGCGGGGGAGACGGTGCACGCGCCGGCCGCGTCGTTGCCGGCGGCGACCACCGGCAGGACGCCGCTGTCGGACAGGGCGGTGGCGGCCTGGTTGACCGCGTCGCTGCGCGGGCCGCCGAGGGACCCGTTGAGGACCGCGGGCTGCCTGGCGTTCCTGGCCACCCAGTCCATGCCGGCGATCATCCCGCCCAGGGTGCCCCGCCCGTCGCACCCGAGGACGCGCACGCTGACCAGGTTGGCCTGTCGGGCGACCCCGAAGGTGGCCCCGCCGACGGTGCCCGCGACGTGGGTGCCGTGGCCGTTGCAGTCCTGGCCGTTGCGGCCGTCGCCCACCGCGTCGAAGCCGGGCCTCGCCCGGCCGCCGAACTCCGGGTGCCCGTGGTCGATCCCGGTGTCGAGGACGTAGGCGGTGGCGCCGGCGCCGGTGCTGTTGACGTTGAACTGCTGGTTGAGCGGCAGGTACGGCTGGTCGATGCGGTCCAGGCCCCAACTGGCGGCCGGGGCGCGGATCGCGCGCGGCGGGCCGGCGGTGACCACCGCGTCCTGCTCGACGGCCGCCACCTCCGGCAGGCCGCGCACGGTCGTCAGCTGGGAGGCGCTCAGTCTGGCCGTGAAGCCGCGCAACACGCTGGAGTACTCGTGGAGCGGGGTGACACCGAGCTGTTGGGTGATCCGGACCGCCGGTGTCGTGCCCGGCTTCAGGACGACGATGTACTGGTCGGGTACCGGCACGGCGGTGGTCCGCAGCGGTGCGGGGTCGGCGGCGGCGGCGGTGGTGGGGGTCGCGGCGAGGGGAAGCAGCAGGAGCAGCGCGACGCAGGCGCGGCGAGCGGACAACCTCATGCAGAACTCCGATCGGGAGTGTCCGGCGAAGGGCGACATCTGTAGCGAAGCAGCCCCCGGGCACCAGGAGACATCACCTGGCGGAGTGACGCGGGTGCTTTCGGTGGTGAACGGCGCATGTGTCACCGGGTTATGTGCGCGGCACGCGCCCTGCCGGTGGGCCGTAGGCTTACCGACTACCGAGTAGTAGGAGGACGGTTGCCGTGAAGAGCCCGGGTGCGAGGGCGAAGCGCATGCCGCGCGCCGTGCGCGAGCAGCAGATGCTGGACGCGGCCGTGCGGACCTTCGGACAGCGGGGCTACCGTGCCGCGTCGATGGACGAGATCGCCGAACTCGCGGGCGTGTCCAAGCCGTTGGTCTACCTCTACCTCAACTCCAAGGAGGAGCTCTTCACCGCCTGCATCCGCCGCGAGGCCGCAGCGCTGGTCGCGGCCGTGCGCGACGCGGTGGAGCGGGACGCCGCCGGGCCGGGGATGCCGGCCGACCGGCAACTGTGGGCGGGGCTCACCGCCTTCTTCACGCACACCGCCGAGAACCCGGAGGGCTGGGCGGTGCTGCACCAGCAGGCCCGTACGCACGGTGAGCCGTTCGCGGCGGAAGCGGCGGCCATGCGGGACGAGATCGCGGCGTTCGTGACCGGTCTGATCGGCGAGGCGGCCCGGGAGGCGCACCAGGACCCGGAGTTCGGCGACCGGGACGTGTCCGGGCTCGCCCAGGCGCTGGTGGGCGCGGCCGAGTCGCTGGCGCAGTGGGCCAACGAGACGCCCGGGGTGTCCGCCAAGGAGGCGGCCGCGACCCTGATGAACTTCGCCTGGACGGGCCTGGGCGGCCTCATGGACGGGCGGCGCTGGTCACCGTCCCGGTGAGGTGGACCCGGTCGCCGTCGCGGAGCTGGAACGCGGTGCCCCCGGCGGCGTACGTCAGGCGGGCCGGGAGCAGGACGGGCGCCCTGAAGTCGGCGCGGACGCGCACGTGGTGGGGCGTCGGGTCCTGCTCGGCCAGACAGCGGGCAAAGGTCCACATGCCGTGGGCGAGGGGCCGGGGGTAGCCGAAGAGGCGGGCGGTGAGCGGGTACAGGTGGATCGGGTTGCGGTCGCCGGACACGCCGCCGTAGCGGCGGCCCAGCCCGGGGCCGAGGTACCACTCGGCGCGGGCGGGGAGAACCGCGGGGTGCTCCGGGGCCGGGCGTTCCCGAGCGGGACGCCGCTGGTCGGGCTGGTCCGGGGCGGGGCGTCCGGCGGGGCGTTCCGGTGCCGGGCCGGGCGTGCGGTGGCGGGCCAGGTAGCCGCTGCGGGACTCCCAGACCCGCTCGCCCGCCACTCGCGCCTCGGTCGTGACGGTGACCTCGGTACCCCGCCGGTGCGGGGCTCGCCCGGTCACCCCGACGGTGAGCTCCAGGTGTTCGGAGGGGCTCAGCGGCCGGCGCCGGGTGACCTCGATCCAGGTGTGGACCAGCCCGAGCAGCGGCAGCGGGAAGTCCCGCGAGGCCATCAGCCGCATGGTGAGCGGGAACGCCAGGACGTGCGGGTACGGCAGCGGCACCGGCCCCGACCTGGGAAACCCGCACACGCGGGCGTACGCCCCGAGACGCGCCGGGTCGATCCGTACGTCCGCGGCGACGAGCCGCCGGCCGGGCGCGGCGTCGGGGCCGGAGCCGGTACAAGGGCCGCCGCGTCCGGGCCGCTTGA
This sequence comes from Streptomyces sp. NPDC045701, assembly GCF_056432045.1. Classification (NCBI taxonomy): domain Bacteria; kingdom Bacillati; phylum Actinomycetota; class Actinomycetes; order Kitasatosporales; family Streptomycetaceae; genus Streptomyces; species Streptomyces sp. NPDC045701. The sequence continues at coordinate 22,874 of NZ_JBWKJV010000001.1, forward strand.
ACGGCGAGCGGAGGGCGCCGGCGGCGAGCGTGAGCGGCAGGTTCATCCGTCACGCCCCCGGTGCCGACTCGGCCGGCACCACGAGGTGCGGCAGGTGGCCGTCCGGGCACGGCGGCCCTGGCGGCCGGCGGTGCGGGGCGGCCGGTCGCGGGGGGCCGGGGCGCCGGGCGACCGGTCGCGGAAGGCCGAGCGGACGGCCGGGTGCGGTGGCGGTGAGGTGCGGAAAGCGGTCGGCCATTGTCCGGACTCCCTGCTCGGCCCTAGATTTACTCCCGAGTAAGGTTACTCAGAGGTCAGGATCCGGTCGAGGCCCCGCCGCCGCGAGCGGCGCCCCGGCCCCGGCCCGACGAAGGAGCCGCACGTGACAGCCGCCCCGACCCAGCCGCCGCACGAAGTCTCCGTACCGCCCCTCGTCCCGCCCGTGACGAACGGCTCCCTCGCCGACATCCCCTTCGACAACGCCCGTGAGGCGCCCGCCGATCCGGTCCTCGGCCGCAAGGACGCCGAGGGCGTGTGGCGCGACGTGTCCGCCGCCGGCTTCGCCGCCGAAGTCCTCGCGGTGGCCAAGGGACTCGTCGCCGAGGGGCTGCGGCCGGGCGACCGGCTGGCCGTCATGGCCCGCACGACGTACGAGTGGACCCTGCTGGACTTCGCCGCGTGGGCCGCCGGGCTGATCACCGTCCCCGTCTACCCGACGTCCTCCGCCTTCCAGGCCCGCTGGATCCTCCAGGACTCCGGGGCGGTGGCCTGCGCCGTGGAGACCATGGACCAGGCCCGGCTGATCAGCGGCGAGCGGCAGCGGATGCCGGGGCTGCGGCACCTGTGGGTCCTCGGCACGGCGCGATCGGCACCCTGCGGCAGGCGGGCCACCCGATACCCGACGAGGTGATCACCGCCCGGCGGGCCGGCCTGTCGCCGGACACGATCGCCACCCTGATCTACACCTCCGGCACCACCGGCCGCCCCAAGGGCTGCGTCCTCACCCACGCCAACTTCTTCGCGGAGGTGGACAACGCGGTCGAACTGCTGCACCCGGTCTTCCGGTCCGTCAGCAAGGAGCCCGCCTCCACCCTCCTCTTCCTGCCCCTGTCCCACGTGTTCGGCCGGATGGTCGCCATCGGCTGCCTCCGCGCCCGGGTGCGCCTCGGGCACGCGCCGTCCATCCGGACCGAGGACCTGCTCGCCGACCTGGCGGGCTTCCGGCCGACGTTCCTGCTGGCCATCCCGTACGTCCTGGAGAAGGTCTTCAACACCGGCCGCGCCACCGCCGAGGGGATGGGCCGCGCCGCCTCCTTCGACCGGGCGGCGGCGATCGCCCGGCGGTACGGCGAGGCGGTGGAGGCCGCGCAGCACGGCACCGGACCCGGCCCGTCGCTCGGCCTGCGGGCCGCCCGCGCCCTGTACGACCCGCTGGTCTACCGCCGCGTCCGGGCGGCGCTCGGCGGCCGGGTGCGGTACGCGATCTGCGGCGGCTCCCCGCTGGGGCGGCGCCTGGCGTCGTTCTACGCGGGCGCGGGCGTCGACGTGTTCGAGGGGTACGGCCTGACGGAGACCACCGCCGCCTCCACCGTGACGCCGCCGCTCAGGCCCAAGCTCGGCACGGTGGGCCGGCCGCTGCCGGGGACGGCGGTCCGGATCGCCGGTGACGGCGAGGTCCTGCTGCGGGGCGGCCACGTCTTCGCCGGCTACTGGGACGCGGAACGCGGCGGGGCGGTGCCCGCGGTCACCGACGGCTGGTTCGCCACGGGCGACCTGGGCGCGCTGGACGAGGACGGCTACCTCACCATCACGGGCCGGAAGAAGGACATCATCATCACCTCGGGCGGCAAGAACGTCACGCCCGCCCCCCTGGAGGACTGGCTCCGCGCCCACCCTCTGGTGTCCCAGTGCATGGTGGTCGGCGACGACCGTCCCTACGTCACCGCCCTGATCACCCTGGAACCGGACGGCCTGGCGCACTGGCGCCGCATGAGGAAGAAGGACGACGTCCCGCTGCGGGACCTCGTGACGGACGAGGACCTGCGAGCCGCCCTCCAGCGGGCCGTGGACGAGGCCAACCGCCTGGTCTCGCGCGCCGAGTCCATCCGCCGCTTCCGCGTCCTCACGACCGACTTCACCGAGGAGAGCGGCCACCTGACGCCGTCGCTGAAGCTCAAACGGGCGGCGATCGTACGGGACTTCGCGGCGGACATAGAGGCGCTGTACGCCGGTGACCGGCGCTGACCCCGCCTCGGTGGGCGCCCGCCCGGCCGGCGGGCTGCCACGGGCCGAGCCCCGGTACGGCCCGCTCGCACCCTCGGGCCGTGACCCCGGTGGCCGCCGCGCGGCCGGGATGTCACTCGAACGCCCGCGCCGCCTTGCCGCCCGCCCGTGCGGGCCGTGGCATGGACAGGGACATCCGTCCGGCGCGAGAGGCTGCCATGTTCGTTCGTACCACCTATGCGACAGGCGATCCGGCCGGGCTCGACCAGGCCCTGCGCGCCCTGACCACCGAAGGCCGGGACCAACTGGTTCGTGAGCCGGGCTTCCGCGGCGCCGGCGCGTTCGTCGACCGCGAGGTCGGCAAGCTGATGATGGGCACCTGGTGGGACGGCGAGGAGGCGCTCCGCGCGAGCGCGGAGCGCATGGGCGAGGTGCGCGCCCGGATGCTGGCCGGGTTCGCGACCACCGTGACGGTCGACGTCTGGGAGGCGGCGGTGGCCACGCGGCCGGAGGCGGCCGGTGAGGGCGCCCGCTTCCGGATGGTCCGGATGGATGTCGCCCCGTCCGACGCCGACGCCCTGGTCGACGCCTACGAGAACGGCGCCCTGCCCAAGCTCCGGGCCATGGACGGCTTCCTCGGCGGGTCGCTGCTCCTCGACCGCGCCGGAGGGCGGGCCACGGTCGGCGCGCTCTACGCCGACCAGGACAGCCTGGCGGCATCCCGGGGCCCCGTCGCCGCCGTGCGCGGCGAAGCCACCAGCAGGGCACGGACGACCGTACGGTCCTTGGAGGAGTTCGAGGTCGTCCTGGTCGAGTCCCGGCCCCCGTCCTGACCCCCCGCTCCTCAAGTCCGGGCCCTGACCGGGCCCCGGGTCAGAAGGGGACCCGAGCCGCCCCGACCGCGGCCGCCGCGGCGGGGTCCCCGTCGTAGTCGACGCCGCCGAGCGGGGAACGGCCCGAGAGGTGGCGCATCAGCGTCACCGCGTCCGTCTGCACCACCACGGCCGGGGCGCCGCGCCCCAGCGTCCAGCGGCCACCGGCCGGCCCGGACAGGTCCAGGAACACCGGAGGGCCGCTCCAGTCCAGCGCCAGGTCCAGCAGCACCTGCCCGACGACCTCCTTGTCGTGCTCGCGCAGCACCGGGTCCCGGCCGGTGGCGTCGCAGATGTCCACCCGGTGCATCCAGGTGTCGCGGGTGATCAGCACCCTCGCCAGGAAGTCCATCGAGTCCTCGGCCAGCTCCTTGGACTCGGGGAACAGCGGGCTCAGCGGGATCCGCCGCCGCACCCCGCCCGGCACGCGCTCCACCGCCCGCAGAGCCCGCGGACCGAACCGGTCGAGCAGCCCGGCCACCGAGTCGGGCGGCACCGACCGCCGGGCCTCCACCTGGCACTCGTTGTGCGCGTGCAACGGCGTCAGCCGCGGGTGGCGCCGACGGCCGAGCAGCGTCCGGCCGGCCAGCAGCCACGGCCGGGCGAGCTCCTCGTACTGCCCCACCACATGGGTGGCGAGGTCCCGCACGGTCCAGCCGTCGCACGCGGTGCGGAGCGACCAGTCGCCGGGGTCCAGCTCCTCCAGCGTCGCGATCATCGCCCTGAGCTCCGCGGCGTTCACCGCCCGCGCCCGCAGGGGGTGGGTCCGGGGGATGCTGAGGGCGGAGGGCGGTGCGGTGGTGACCATGGTCGGCCTCCTGGGGGACGGCGTTCTCCCCGAGACACGACTCACGCTACGCCGGTCGGCGCGGGTTTTCCCGCCGCCGGTCATCCACCCCCGCGGGCCGGGCGGGACTACGCGGGCAGGGTCAGGACCCGGCCGCGGACCCCGGGCCCCGGACGTCGCCACGGCGCGCCCGCCACCGGCGTACGAGCTCCTCGGGATCGAACGGGGCCCAGCCGCAGTGGCGGGCCCGCCGGCGGGCGGCGGACCGCTTCGGCGATCTTCTCGTTGATCCCGGCGACGATCCGGCGCACTTCCGCCTCGCTCCCCGCCCGTCCCGCCGCCTCCAGCGCGTCCTCCGCCTCCTTGCGCAGGGCGAGCGCGGGAGGCAGCACCGGGGCGATGCCCTCGCGGTGCATCTTGCCCTTCACCCACCACAGCTCGTCGTACGGGGCGGAGTCGTCCGGCAGGGGCTTGCCGAAGCCGGAGAGGTTCCGGAAGTCACCGCGTTCCGTGGCCTCGCGGATCTGCTTGTCGACGAACGACTCGAAGTCCACACCTGGCGGCTTGCGCTCGGTCATGCCTTCGAGCGTACGACGCGGAAGCCGCCGGACGGGGGATTCCCGGCGAAGCGGTCCACCGCCGCTCCGGCCGCCGCCGGCCGGGCGGGTCCGGAACCGCGCAAAAGGCAGGAGCCCTTTCCGTGCGGCCGTGCGGCCGGACGGAAAGGGCTCCTTGGGTACTGCTCTAGCTGTTACTGAAAGTCGTGCGCGATCGCCGACCCGGGCAACTAGGCCGGGGTGACGTTCTCCGCCTGCGGGCCCTTCGGGCCCTGGGTGACGTCGAAGTTCACGACCTGGTTCTCCTCGAGGGAGCGGAAACCGGACGCGTTGATCGCGGAGTAGTGGACGAAGACATCCGGGCCGCCGCCGTCCTGGGCGATGAAGCCGAAGCCCTTTTCAGCGTTGAACCACTTGACGGTTCCGGTAGCCATAAGCCCTCCCATGGGCCAAAGGGTTGCCCTGCTCCAGAACCTGCCAAACAAGTCTGAAAACTACAAAAGCCTGCGGGTCACATGCTCCGCAGGCTCTGTACTGCAAGGGAAACCAAACTGCAACTTGCGTTGAGCCTAGCACGCAGCCCGCGCGCATGGGTAGAGGGAAAGATCACGTCACTCGGATGTTTGACGGAGGCCGTTCGGGCTGACGCCGGACCCGCCGGGACCCGCCGTGCGAGACGGGGCTAGCCTCGCGTTGTGGACAATTCAACCGACGATCCCCACCAGCTGCCGAGCCGGCCCCGCGTCGGACACATCCAGTTCCTGAACTGCCTCCCCCTTTACTGGGGACTGGCCCGCACCGGCACCCTCCTGGACCTGGAGCTCACCAAGGACACCCCGGAGAAGCTCAGCGACCGGCTCGTCCGGGGCGACCTCGACATCGCGCCGATCACCCTCGTCGAGTTCCTGCGCGCCGCCGACGACCTCGTCGCCTTCCCCGACCTGGCGGTCGGCTGCGACGGTCCCGTCATGTCGTGCGTGATCGTCTCGCAGCGGCCGCTGGAGGACCTGGACGGCGCGCGCGTCGCGCTCGGCTCCACCTCCCGCACCTCGGTACGGCTCGCGCAGCTGCTGCTCGCCGAGCGGTACGGGGTCGCCCCGGACTACTACACCTGCCCGCCCGACCTGGGCGTGATGATGCAGGAGGCCGAGGCGGCCGTCCTGATCGGCGACGCCGCGCTGCGCGCCTCCCTGCACGACGCCCCGCGACTGGGCCTCCAGGTCCACGACCTGGGGCAGATGTGGAAGGAGTGGACGGGCCTGCCGTTCGTCTTCGCGGTGTGGGCCGTCCGCAAGGAGTACCTGGCGCGCGAGCCGCGTGTCGTGCGCCTGGTCCACGAGGCGTTCCTCGCCTCCCGCGACGTGTCGCTGGAGGAGGTCGCGAAGGTCGCCGAGCAGGCCGCCCGCTGGGAGGCGTTCGACGCGGTGCTGCTGGAGAAGTACTTCACGACGCTGGACTTCCGCTTCGGCCCCGACCAGCTCGCCGGCGTCCGCGAGTTCGCCCGCCGGACCGGTCCGACGACCGGGTTCCCGGCGGACGTGACGGTCGAGCTGCTGTCCCCGGGGCCGGGGGCCCAGGTCATGTCCGGAGAGTCCCGCCCGGCCCGCGACCCCCGCCCTTCGGGCGGACGCCGGTGCTTCCCGGACACTCCCTAGGAGGCGGGCGCGGGGCCCTGCATGTGCGCGCCGATCCACTGGATCGAGCCGTCCCCCATGCCCTTCACATAGGTCCTGGCTTGTGCCCGCCGTCCGGGATCACCTGGAGGCGGCTCTTGACCGGCCCCTCGGTGTACTTCCTGACGAAGGACCGGCACGTTCGCCGCGCCGGATTCCCTGCTGCCGATCCGGAACGCCAGGTACACCGCGCGGTTCCCGGCGTCCGGCTTCGCACCCAGGAACGCGGCGAGCCGCTCCGGGTCGTTCGCCCGCCTCTCCTTCTCGTGTCCGGCCCACAGCGGCGAATCCGGAACGGTGTCCGGGCCGGACGCGATGACCCCCTTGAACCTGCCGGCGTTTCCAGCACGGACTTCAGGCCGACGAACCCGCCGGACGAGGAGCCCACGAACGCCCAGCCGTCCCGTGAGGTGAACGTACGGAAATTCGCGCTGACGAAATCGGGAACGTCGTCCGTCATCCAGGTGCCCATTCTCGGCCGCTCCGGGATATCGCTTCCGTCGTAGTAGTGCTCCTTGTCCGGGTTGATAACCGGCATGACCACGACGAAGGGCAGGCTCTTGCCCTGTTTCGACCATTCGCTGATGCCGCTCCGCAGCTTGGGATCGGTGCCCATCCAGTAATTGTTCGGCGCCCCGGGGAGCGGCGGGAGCGGGGGCGGGGGCCGGGGCGCTCGGGCCGTCGAAGGTCATCGGCTCCCCCTCGCCGGAGCGGCCCGTGACCGCGCTGAGGGAGCCGAGGGCGACGGCGGCTATGAGCGCCTGGGCGGCACGTTGCATGGAGCACTCCGGGTCTTCCGGGCATTCACGGCGGGTACGGCGTGCTGGATGACGGGACGCGCCGACCGGTTCCGCCCCCGCCCCTCTACGCTGCTGTACGCGACGACGTACGGGGGGAAGGCGCATGCAGCCGCTGGAAGTTGGCGAACCGGCAGCCATCGGTCCGTACCGGCTCCTCGGCAGACTCGGGGCGGGCGGCATGGGCCGGGTCTACCTGGCCCGCAGCGAGGGCGGCCGGACCGTCGCGGTGAAGGTGGTGCACCCGCACTTCGCGCTGGACGAGGAGTTCCGGGCGCGGTTCCGCCGGGAGGTCGAGTCGGCGCGGCGGGTCGGGGGGCACTGGACGGCCCCGGTGCTCGACGCCGATCCCGACGCGCCGGTCCCCTGGGTGGCGACGGGGTACGTCACGGGGCCGCCGCTCGGCCGGGCCGTCGCCGACCACGGGCCGCTGCCGCACCACACGGTGCGGGTGCTGGGCGCCGGGCTGGCCGAGGCGCTGACGGCCGTGCACGCCCTCGGGCTCGTCCACCGGGACGTCAAGCCCTCGAACGTGCTGCTGGCCCTGGACGGGCCCCGGCTCATCGACTTCGGGATCGCCCGCGCGACGGACGGCACCGCGTCGCTGACGTCCACCGGCGTCTCGGTCGGCTCACCCGGCTACATGGCGCCCGAGCAGATCCTCGGCAAGGGCGTGACCGGTGCCGCCGACGTCTTCTCGCTGGGCGCGGTCCTGGCGTACGCGGCGACCGGCGCGGCGCCCTTCCCCGGCGACTCGTCGGCGGCCCTCCTCTACAAGGTGGTCCACGAGGAGCCGGAGCTGGGCGGCACCCTCACCGGCGAGCTGCGGGACCTGGTCGCCGCGTGCCTGGCCAAGGACCCCGCGGCCCGGCCCGCCCCCGGTGAGGTGGCCGGGCGGCTGGCGCCGGGCGGGGCGTCCGCGCTCGTGGCGGGCGGGTGGTTGCCGGGGCCCCTGGTGCAGCGGGTCAGCCGGGAGGCGGTACGGCTGCTGGACCTGGAACCGGCGGCGGCGGACCCGTCCCGGTCGGGCCCCGTGCCGTTCAGCAGCCCGGCGGTCGGACCGCCCCCGCCCCCGGGGCACCTCCCGGCGGTCGGAGCGCCCCCGCCCCCCGGGCACCCCCCGGCGCCCGAACACTCCGGGGCACTCGGGGTCTTCGGGCCGCCCGTCGATCCCGCCCCGACCGCCGACGCGGTGCCCCGGCCCCGTACGCCCGTGTCCCTCTCGGTGTCCACGGCCTCGGAGCCCACGCCCTCGGGCACGGGCCGCCGCCTCAGCTGCACGGTCGCCCTCGCGGTGGCGGGCGCGCTGGCCGCCGTCACGGTCGGCGGCGCCTCCCTCCTCGGCCTCTTCGACCGCGGCGCGCACAACGACACGGCCGGCCCGAAACCACCGCCGGGCAAGACCAGCGGCGCCCCGAGCGCCGGGGAGACGGCCCCCGCCGCCGTACCCCCGGACTTCGTCGGCACCTGGGAGGGCGAGCTGACCCAGGACAGCGGCTGGACGGGCGGCCGGATCACCGTGGTGATCACCCGGGGTCGCCGGGGCGAGGACGTGGTGCGAACCTCCACGGTCCTCAGCTCCTTCCGGTGCAACGGCGTCGGCCGGCTGGTCTCCGCGACGGCCGGCGAACTGCGCGTCACCGAGCGCACCGACCCCGGCCGCCCGTCGAGCGAGCTGCTGTGCACCAAGGGCACCGCCCCGGTGACGTACACCCTCGGTGCCGACGGCACCCTGCGCTACACCTCCCAGGAGGCCGCGGCGGGCAACCCGCGCGCGACGCTGCGGAAGACCGGCTGAGCCACCGGGGCGGGGGAGCCGGGGGCGGGTGGGGTGCGCCCGAAGGCGGCCGAAACGCTGGCGTAGGCTGGTTCGGTCCGTCCGCAACCCCGCCGAAAGGGACACCCGGTGACCGAGAAGGCCGACCTCACTTCTGTTGATGTCACAGCCGTGCTCGACCGTGCCGCCGAGGGCGGGCGGATCAGCCCCGAGGAGGCCCTGGTCCTGTACCGGTCGGCTCCCCTGCACGCCCTGGGCGCGGCGGCGGACGCGGTGCGGCGGCGGCGCTACGCCGGTACGGAGCACATCGCGACGTACATCATCGAGCGGAACATCAACTACACGAACGTGTGCGTCACGGCGTGCAAGTTCTGCGCCTTCTACGCGCCGCCGAAGGACACCGCCAAGGGCTGGACCCGGGACCTGGACGACATCCTGCGCCGCTGCGCGGAGACGGTCGAGCTGGGCGGTACGCAGATCATGTTCCAGGGCGGGCACCACCCGGACTACGGCGTCGAGTACTACGAGAAGCACTTCGCCGCCATCAAGAAGGAGTTCCCGCAGCTGGTCATCCACTCCCTCGGCGCGTCCGAGGTCGAGCACATGGCCCGCATCTCGGGCGTCTCCGTCGAGGAGGCGATCTCCCGCATCCACGCCGCCGGTCTGGACTCCTTCGCGGGCGCCGGCGCCGAGCTGCTCCCGGAGCGTCCGCGCAAGGCGATCGCGCCGCTGAAGGAGTCCGGCGAGCGGTGGCTGGAGATCATGGAGACCGCGCACCGGATGGGCGTGGAGTCCACGTCCACGATGCTGATGGGCACCGGCGAGACGAACGCCGAGCGCATCGAGCACCTGCGGATGATCCGGGACGTCCAGGACCGCACGGGCGGCTTCCGCGCGTTCATCCCGTACACGTACCAGCCGGAGAACAACCACCTGAAGGGCCGCACCCAGGCCACCATCTTCGAGTACCTGCGCATGATCGCCATCGCGCGGCTGTTCTTCGACAACATCGCCCACATCCAGGGCTCCTGGCTCACCACCGGCAAGGAGATCGGACAGCTCACCCTGCACTACGGCGCGGACGACCTCGGGTCGATCATGCTGGAGGAGAACGTGGTGTCGTCGGCGGGCGCGAAGCACCGCTCCAACCTGCGCGAGATGATCGACATGATCCGCACCGCCGACCGCGTACCGGCGCAGCGCACCACGACGTACGAGCACATCGTCGTCCACGACGACCCGGCGAACGACCCGGTCGACGAGCGCGTGGCGTCCCACATCTCCTCCACCGCCATCGTGGGCGGCACCGCCCACCCCGAGCTCACGCTGCTCCCCACCACCTGAGCCGGCCGTGCTGACGATCCACGTCGCCGACGCCTCGCCCGACAGGGCGGTCCTGGTCGAGGGCGCGTACGTGGCCGCGCTCGGCCCGTACGAGGACCTGGCCGCCGCCCGCCCCGCCGCACGGGTACGGCGGTGGCCCGGCATCCTGACCCCCGGGCTGCTCAACCCCTACGGCCCCGAGCTCCTGGAGCAGGCGTACCACCCCGACCCGCGCGAGGCCGGCCGGCTCGGCACCGAGCCGATCACCGGCGAACGGGCGCGGGCCCTCTTCCGGGCCGACCCGTCCCGGCAGGGCGCGAGCGCCCGGCGCGGGGTGCAGCGCATGCTGGCGCACGGCACGGTCGCCGTGGCCGGCGAGCTGCGCTCCCGCGCCGCTCTGGACGCGGTACGCCGGGCCGGACTGGCCGTCGGCCGGCGCCCGCCCCGGCTGCCGGAGCCGGCGTCGTTCTCGCCGTCGCCGCTGGTGCTGCTGCCGGGGCTCACCGTCGGCGGACCGGCGCGGTTCGCGGTGTTCGACGTGCCCGACCCGGCCACGCTCGTGCGCCTGGGCGCCTCGACGTGCGTGGCCACCGTCGTGGCCGGCCGCCTCGTCCACAGGCGCGCGTAGCCGGACCGGGGCCGCCTGCCACAATGGGCGGGTGACGCGAGCAACCCTGGACAAGCAGCCGCACGAAGTCGCCTCGATGTTCGACGACGTCGCCGCGAACTACGACCTCACCAATGACGTGCTCTCGCTCGGCCAGGACCGGCGGTGGCGCAAGGAGGTCGCCAAGGCGGTCGACGCGCGGCCCGGCCAGAAGGTCCTCGACCTGGCGGCAGGCACCGGCACGTCCTCGCTGCCGTTCGCGACGGCCGGCGCGTACGTCGTGCCGTGCGACTTCTCCCTCGGCATGCTGCGCGAGGGCAAGAAGCGCCACGCGTGGCTGCCGCTGACGGCGGGCGACGCCACCCGGCTGCCCTTCCGGGACGGGGTCTTCGACGCGGTCACCATCTCCTTCGGGCTGCGCAACGTCCAGGACACCGACGCCGCGCTGGGTGAGCTGTACCGGGTGACGAGGCCCGGTGGGCGCGTGGTGATCTGCGAGTTCTCGCACCCCACCTGGGCGCCGTTCCGGACCGTGTACGAGGAGTACCTGATGCGCGCCCTGCCGCCGGTCGCGCGCGCCGTCTCCTCCAACCCGGACGCGTACGTGTACCTCGCCGAGTCCATCCAGAGCTGGCCCGACCAGCCCGCCCTCGCCCGGCGCCTCCAGCAGGCCGGCTGGTCGAAGGTGGCGTGGCGGAACCTGACCGGTGGCATCGTGGCGCTGCACCGGGGCATCAAAGCGGCATAACGCGACCCGGGTTGACGGGAAACGGCCGACCGGCAGGATGTGACCGTTCATCACTTCCCGTCACCCGGAGCATCCATGGCGTCGAACTGCCCGCACTGCGGAACCCCCTCACCCGACGAGGCGCGCTTCTGCATGACCTGCGGGCGGGCGAGGCTCGCGGCGCCGCCGCCTCCGCCCTCGCCCCCGCCCGCGGTGACACCGCCTCCCGCGACACCGCCCGCCGTGGCGTCGCTTCCGGTGGCGCCGCTTCCCGCGGGGCCCGCTCCGGTGGCGCCGCCTTCCGCGGGGCCCGCTCCGGTGGGGCCGCCTCCGCCGCCGTACGCGCCGGGGCCGGCGCAGCCGTCGGCGGCCGGGGTGTTCCTCACGCGGGCCTTACGGGGCGACTGGGTGCCGGCGGCCAAGGCGGCCGCCTGGCCGGCCGGGCTGCTCCTGGTCCTCGCCGTGGTCCTGGCCGTCCCGTCGTACGGCCAGGAGGACGAGGTCGTCGTCGGCTGGTCCGACCGGTTGCGGATCGCGCTGGCCCTGCTGTTGCAGGGCCTCGGGGGGAACTTCGAACTCTCGGCGGCGGCCGGGCCGTCCTTCGGCGGTGGTGGCGGTGGCGGCGGGTACGGATCCGGCGGCGGGTTCGGCTCGGAGGGCGGCTCCTTCGGGCCGGGCGACGCGTGGGCGCAGGGCGGGGGTGAGCTGTCCCTCGTACCGCTGACGGTGACCGCCCTGTTCCTCGGGGCGCTGTACCTGGGCGCCCGGACGCTGCGCGCGCGAGGTGCCGGCGCGGACGCGGCGGTACGGGTCGCGGCCCTGGTCGCCGGAGCGGTGCTGGTCCTCGGCCTGTTCGCCCAGCCGAGGGTCGCCGGCGTCGAGGTGTCGTCGTCCCCGCTGCTCGCCGCACTCGGTGCCCTGGTGGCGGCCCTGCTGGTCACGGCCGCCGTTCTCGGGCGCGACGACCTGGCGCGCCGGCCGGTGGCGCACGGGCTGGTGCGGGCCCTGGGCACGGCGGTGCGGACGCTGACCGTGCTGGTCGCGGTGTGCGCGCTGATCGGCTTCCTCCGGTACGCCTCCCAGGAGGAGGTGGACGGTGCGTCCCTGCTGATGGTCCTGCCCGTCCTGCCGAACATCGGCGTGGCGGTGCTCGGGCTGGCCTGGGGCGTGCCGCTGGAGTACGAGGTCCAGGGCGGGCTCGGGTTCCTCGGGTCGGGCGGGGAGCGCGGGAGCCTCGGCCTGCCCGAGATCGGTGACGAGCTCGGCGGCTGGACCGTGACGGGGCTGGTCGCGCTGGGCGTGGCCGCGGCGCTCGCGGTCGGGGTGTGCGCGGCCCGGCGGGCGGCCGACCGGAGTGGCCGGCTGACCACGGCCGGGTTCTTCCTCGGGCTGTACCTGCTGCTGACCGGGGCGAGCGGCGTGTCGGGCCGGGTGACCGGCGCGCTGGAGGGATTCGGCGGCGACGGGCGGGCCGAGCTGGCCCCGAGCTTCGCGGACGCCCTGCTGTTCGGGCTGCTGTGGACGGGGGCGGCGGCCTTCGCGGCGCCGTACCTGCTGCGCGCCCTGCCCCGCCGGACGCCGAAGCGGACACCGACGCCGCACGGGACGCCGGAGCCGGGCACCGCGTACCCGGCCCCCACCGCGTACCCGGCCCCCCCCGTGGCCGCCCGCGGCCCCGGCCTCCGCCCCGGCCCCGGAGACCGCGCCCGACGGCCACCCGTCCGCCCCCCGGTCGGGGAAGCGGAGCGTCCTGCTCTGGGCGGTCGTCCTCGTCGCGGCGGCCGCGGTCGGGGGCGGCGGCACCGCCGGCGTGCTCCTGCTGAAGGACCGCGACGAGCCCGCGCCCCCGGCGGACGGCGGACCGGCCGTCACCGTGTCCGGGACACCGGCCACCGGCGCCGGCCGGCAGCCCTCCCCGGGGCAGAGCCCCTCATCGGACGGCACCCCCGCCCGGGGCGGCAGCCCCTCACCGGGCAATGGCCCGGGCGACACCGCCCAGGAAGGGCCGGACGTGCCCGAGGGGTACCGGATGGTGGCCGACCCCGCCGGGTTCTCCCTCGCCGTGCCGTCCGTCTGGGACAGCGTCAAGGAGGAGTCGGCGGGACAGGTCACCTACGCCGGTTCCACCGGCATGTCCCACCTCCTCGTCGGCGTCGTCCACGCGGCCCCGTACACCTCCCTGGACAACCTCACCGCCCTGGAGGCCAACTCCCGCAAGAGGAACGCCGGTTACCAGCGCATCCGCCTGGAGGCCAACACCTTCCAGGGCCGGCCCGGGGCCGTCTGGGAGTACACCTACACGGACAAGGGCGGCAGGAGGATCCACGCCGTCGACCAGTCGTACATCGCGGAGGACGGCACCGAGTACGCCATCTACTTCACCGTGCAGGACGACAGCTGGGCCGTCGCCCGCGAGACGTTCGACGTCGCCCTGTCGACGTGGACGCTCGACGACGTAGGCCAGCTGCGTTGATCACGGGCGGGCGACATCCGCGACGGCGGCAGGCGCGGGCTTCTTCAGCGGCTGCCACGTGATCCCGGGGGAGCGCCCTGGCGTGAGAGCTCCTCGACCAGGTGGGCCAGGAACTCCCTTGCCCCCAGGTCGTCGCCGGCCAGCGCCGCCGCCTGTCCGGCCCACAGGTTCACGTACTCCGGCCTCCCCTGGGCGGCGGCGACCCGGCGGATGGGTTGCATCAGGGCGTTCTGAACGGGGTAAGGGGGCACGGCGTCCTCGTACGCCGCCATGTCGCGGACGAACCGGTTGGGTATGCCGCGGGCGGTGCGGCCGGAGAAGAGCCGGGTGAGGACGGTCGTCCGGGCCGCTGGGGTCCCGAGCCGGTGCTTGTGGGCGTCGCTCGCGCCGGATTCCCGGGTGGCGAGGAACGCGGTGCCGAGCTGCACGGCGTCGGCGCCGAGGGCGAGGGCGGCCCGGATGCCGCGGCCGTCGGCGATGCCGCCCGCGGCGATGACCGGCGCGGTCACGGCGTCGGCGATCTGCGGCACCAGCGAGAAGGTGCCCACCAGGGACTCCCGTACGGGCGCGTGGAACGCCCCGCGGTGCCCGCCCGCGTCGCTGCCCGAGGCCACGATCGCGTCGAGGCCCGCGTCGTCGAGGGCGACGGCCTCGTCCACTGTCGTCGCCGTGCCGATCAGGGCGATGCCCCGGCGGCGCGCCTCGTCGACGACACGGCGGGGCGGGACGCCCATGACGAAGCTGATGACGGGTGGCGCGGCGGCGAGGAGCGCGTCGATCTGGTCGTCGAAGTCGGGCAGGGCTTCGACGTCCTCGTAAGCGGGGGCTGCGGCGCCGAGTTCGTCGTAGTAGGGACGGAGCCGCTCGGTGTGGGCGGTGAGTTCGGCGTGGTCCGGCAGTGCGGACCGCTCGCCCTCCAGCGGCACCCAGAGGTTCACGGCGAACGGCCGGCTCGTGGCGGCCTTCAGTTCGGTGACGAGCCCGGTGATCGCCTGGGGGGTGAGGATGTGCGCGCCGTAGGAGCCGAGGCCGCCGCCCTCACTGACCGCGGCGGCGAGGGCGACGGAGGAGAGTCCGCCGCCGAAGGGGCCTTGGACGATGGGGTGGTCGATGCCCAGCAGATCGCCGAGCCTGCCCGGGCCGCTCATGCGGTCACCGCCAGGGCGGCGGCCTCGCGGCCGTGGACGAACTGCAGCGCGGTGCGGGCGACGCGGGCGCCGAGGTGGTGGGCGGTGCGCAGGTCCGAGTCGGTGGGGGCCTGGTCGGGGCCGAGGTCGGAGGAGGACTGGGCCATGGCGCCGACGAAGCCGCCGAGGCGGTTGAGGTCGTCCGGGCTTCCGGTGGAGGTGTAGGCCCAGCCGGGGAGCAGGCCGAGCGAGACCCACGTCATGCCGTGCTGCGCGGCGAGGACGGCCAGGGAGAGCAGGGCGTTGTCCTTGTTGCCGTTGATGCCGGCGGAGTTGGTGAAACCGGCCGCGAGCTTGCCCTGCCATCCCTGCTCGGCCCATACCTTGCCGCTGGCCTCGGCGAACCGCTGAAAGACGGCGGAGGTGGACCCCATGTAGGTGGGCGAGCCGAAAACGATGGCGTCGGCGTCCTCAAGAGCCGCCCAGAGGCTGTCGTCCAGGGTGGCGACGTCCCGTGGATCGGCGCACACGCCGGGGACCGAATCGACGCCGGCCGCGACGGCGGCGGCTTGGCGCCCCGTGTGGCCGTAGCCGCTGTGATGGGCGATGACGACGGAAAGTGGCGCGGACATGGGTGCCTCTTCGCTCTCGGTGACGGGGTGCGCGGATCAACAGGAGCGACTCTAGACGACCGGTCAACTATTTACTAGCCCGAAGGCCCGTTAGTTGACCGGACGTATACTCGCCCCCATGGGACGCACCAGCACGGCACGCGACCGCCTCATCGACGCCGCCGGTGAACTGATGCAGAGCCGCGGCTACAGCAGCCTCGGCGTTGCCGAGATCTGCGCCGAGGCAGAGGTGAAGAAGGGCAGTTTCTACCACTTCTTCGCATCCAAGCAGGCGCTGACGGTCGAGGCCGTCGACGCCTACTGGAACGCCGAGCGCAACTGCTGGACAAGCGAGCTGGCCGCCACCGGCCCCGCCCTCGACCGCCTGCGACGACTCCTGGACAGCATGGCGCAGGTCCAGCGCCGGATGAAGGAGACCTCGGGGACGGTCGAGGGCTGCCTCCTCGGCAACCTGGCACTGGAGCTGTCCACCCAGGAGCCCGCCGTGCGGGCCCGCCTGGAAGAGATCTTCGACGAACAGATCGCCCTCGTCGCCGCCACCCTCGGCGACGCCGCCGACGAAGGAACCGTCCCCCGCGAGCGGGCCACGGCGGCCACCGCGCGAGCCGTGGTCGCCCACCTCGAAGGACTGGTCATGTTCGCCAAGCTCAAGAACGACCCCACTGTCCTCGACGACCTGTGGCTGCACACCGTGCTGCTGCTCGGAGCCGCGGGCCAGAGCCGTCTCCGGCCCGTACGCGGGGGCTGATCACCCGGCGCTCACCCGCACCGGTGCCGTACCGGGGGCGGATCAGGTGGCGAGGTCCAGGCGGAAGCAGTACCCCTCCTGGCCGCCGCTGCCGGGGATGGCGTACGTCTCCGCCCGGGTCATCCCCAGCCGCCGCGTCACCGCGACCGACCGCTCGTTGCGGGTGTTGACCATGGCGACCACCCGCTCCACCCCCGCCGCCCGCAGCCGCTCCACAGTGGCGCGGGCGGCGGCCGTCGCGTACCCCTTGCCCCACGCGGAGCGCGCCAGCCGCCAGCCGATCTCGATCTCGCCGGCCGGCCCCCACGCGTGCGGCCACGGCTGGGCGCCCGTGAAGCCGATGACCTCGCCGTCCTCGTCCAGCAGCGTCCACAGGCAGAAGCCCAGCTCGGCGTCGTGCCGGCGCTGACGGGCGGTGACCTCGTGGTAGACGGACAGCTCGGCCGGGCCGCCCTGGAAGAACTCCATGACCTCCGGGTCGTCGAAGACCCGGTGCCAGGCGTACGCGTCCTCGTGCGTCGGTACGCGCAGCCGGAGGACGGGCTCGACGGCGCCGGGGAGCAGCTCGGTCATCGGGGTGGCCCTTCGGGTCGGTGATCGGTACGTCCCCATAGACTGCACACGTCCTGTGCCGTCCGGTACGCAGTTTCGAGTATTCGGGAGACCCCGCCGTGACCGAGCAGCAGCCCCTCTCCGAACACACCGCGGATGTGATCGTCGTCGGGGCCGGTCCGGCCGGATCGACGACCGCGTACTACCTCGCCAAGGCCGGCCTGGACGTCCTGCTCCTGGAGAAGACCGCCTTCCCGCGCGAGAAGGTCTGCGGCGACGGCCTGACGCCCCGCGCCACCAAGCAGCTGGTGGCCATGGGCATCGACATCTCCGAGGAGGCCGGCTGGCTCCGCAACAAGGGCCTGCGCATCATCGGCGGCGGTGTCCGCCTCCAGCTCGACTGGCCGGACCTGGCCAGCTACCCGGACTACGGACTGGTCCGCAAGCGCGACGACTTCGACGAGCAGCTCGCCCGCCAGGCCCAGAAGGCCGGGGCGCGGCTCTACGAGCGGTGCAACGTCGGCGCCCCGGTCGTCGACGACCGCACCGGCCGGATCACCGGCGTGCACGCGAAGCTGGGCGAGGAGAAGACGCCCGTCACCTTCCACGCCCCGCTCGTCGTCGCCGCCGACGGCAACTCCACGCGCCTGTCCCTGGCCATGGGCCTGCACCGGCGCGAGGACCGGCCGATGGGCGTGGCCGTCCGGACGTACTTCACCAGTCCGCGCCACGAGGACGACTACCTGGAGTCCTGGCTGGAGCTGTGGGACCGCCGCGGCCCCGGCGAGGACCGGCTGCTGCCCGGCTACGGCTGGATCTTCGGCATGGGCGACGGCACGTCCAACGTCGGCCTCGGCGTGCTCAACACGTCCGACTCCTTCAAGGAGCTGGACTGGCGCGAGGTGCTGAAGGCCTGGTGCGCCTCCATGCCGGAGGACTGGGGGTACGTCCCCGAGAACATGACCGGCCCGATCCGCGGAGCCGCCCTGCCCATGGCCTTCAACCGCCAGCCGCACTACACGCGCGGCCTGCTGCTGGTCGGCGACGCGGGCGGTCTGGTCAACCCCTTCAACGGCGAGGGCATCGCCTACGCCATGGAGTCCGGGCAGCTCGCCGCCGACGTCATCGTCCAGGCGCACGCCCGCGCGACCCCGGCGCAGCGCGAGCTGGCCCTGCACAACTACCCGAAGATCCTCAAGGACACCTACGGCGGCTACTACACGCTGGGCCGCGCGTTCGTGAAGCTGATCGGCAACCCGAAGGTCATGAAGATCGCCGCGCAGCGCGGTCTGACCCACCCGCTGCTGATGAAGTTCACGCTGAAGATGCTGGCGAACCTCACCGACCCGACCGGTGGCGACGCGATGGACCGCATCATCAACGGTCTGTCGAAGGTCGCCCCGAAGGCCTGACGGCCGCCCGGAACGCCCTGCGGTAGTCGGTGGGGGGCACCCCCACCGACCGCGCGAAGTGGCGCCGCAGGTTCGCCGCGGTCCCCAGGCCGCTGCTCTCGCCGATCCGCTCGACGGACAGGTCGGTCGACTCCAGCAGCAGCTGGGCGTGGGCGATGCGCTGCTGGAGCAGCCACTTCAGGGGCGTCGTCCCGGTCGTCTCCAGCAGGCGCCGGTGGAAGCTGCGCGGGCTCATCCGGGCGCGGCGCGCCAGGTCGTCGACGGTGAGCGGGTCGGAGAGGTGCTCGACGGCCCACTGGAGTACGGGACCGAGCCCGTCGCCGCCCGCGGGCGGCACCGGCGTGTCGATGAACTGGGCCTGGCCGCCCGCCCGGTGGGCGTGGACGACCAGGCGGCGGGCGAGCTGGTTGGCCACCCGGGCGCCCAGGTCGCGGCGCACCAGGTGCAGGCACAGGTCGAGCGCCGCCGTGGCGCCCGCGCTGGTCAGGACGGTGCCCTCGTCGGTGTAGAGGACGGAGTCGTCGACGGTCACCGACGGGTGACGGGCGGCCAGTTGGGCGGTGTGCTGCCAGTGGGCGGTGGCGCGGCGGCCGTCGAGGAGCCCGGCCGCGGCGAGCGCGAAGGCGCCGGTGCACAGCGACACCATGCGCGCTCCGGAGGCGGCGGCCGCGCGCAGCGCCTCGACCAGGTCGGCGGGGACCTCCTCGCCGTCGTCCACGACCCGTTCCGGCACGGACGGCACGATGACGGTGTCCGCGCCGGCGAGGGCGTCGAGGCCGTGCTCGGTGCGCAGCGCGTAGGGGCCGGGCGTGGGGCCGCCGGAGCCGCAGAGGAGCAGGTCGTACCAGGGGGCGGCGAGGTCGGCGTGCGGGATGCCGAACACCGCGAGGGCGATCGACAGTTCGTACATCTCCCACGGCGAGACGCCCAGCTCCGGGTCGGGTACGACGGCGATGGCGACGGTCCCGGGGCTCATGGGCCCCGAGCGTACGGCGTTGCCGCCGGGCGCGCGGCAGGAATTTTGCGGAGACGGGCAGTCCTGCCGCTGTCGGCGCCGGCGGCCCGCTGCGAGTCTGACGATCATGAATGACGCACCTGGCACACACACCGGAGCAGCACCCGTCACCGTCCTGGGCCTGGGCCGCATGGGCTCGGCGCTCGCCGCCGCCCTCCTCGCCGCGGGCCACCCCACCACCGTCTGGAACCGCACGCCCGCCAAGGCCGACGCCCTGGCCGCCGAAGGCGCGGTCCGCGCGGACACGGTCGCCGACGCCGTAGCCGCGAGCGGCCTCGTCGTGGTCTGCGTCCTGGACTACGCGGCGGTGCGCGCCCTGCTGGAGCCGGTCACCGGCGCCCTCGCCGGCCGCACCCTGGTCAACCTGACGTCCGGATCGCCCGAGCAGGCCCGCGAGATGGCGTCCTGGGCCGCCGGGCACGGGGCCGGCTACCTGGACGGCGGCATCATGACGACCCCGGAGGGCGTGGGACTGCGCACGAGCATGATCCTCTACAGCGGGTCGCCCGAGGTGTTCGCCGCGCACCGGGAGACCCTCGCCGTGCTGGGCGACCCGGTCGGCCTGGGCGCCGACGCCGGGCTCGCCCCGCTGTACGACGCGGGGCTGCTGGGGCTGATGTGGTCGGCGTTCGGCGGCTGGCTGCACGCCACGGCACTGGTCGGCGCGGACGGGGTGACGGCGGGCGCGTTCACCCCGGTCGCCGTCCGCTGGCTGACGACCGTGAGCGGCTTCATGGACCGGTACGCCGGCCAGATCGACGCCGGTGCCTACCCGGGCGACGACGCCACCATCGACGTACAGCTGGCCGCGGTCGAGCACCTGCTGCACGCGGGCCGGGCGCGGGGCGTCGACGGGCGGCTGCCGGAGCTCCACCGGGAGCTGATGGCCGGGGCCGTGGCGCGGGGCTACGGCGGCGACAGCTATGCCCGTCTGGTGGACGCGTTCCGCCGGCCCCGAACGGGTGCGGCACGATGACCGCATGACCAGTGAACCGCGTGGGCCGATACGCACCGGTGGAGCCGTTCCGCTGACCGCGGTGACCGCGGGGACGGTCGCCATGGTGGTCTCGTACGCGGGGCCGCTCGCGCTCGTCCTGGCCGCCGCTTCGGCGGCGGGCCTGTCGGCGGCGGAGACCTCGTCGTGGGTGTGGGCGGTCTCCATCGGCGCGGGCGTCACCTGCGTGGGGCTCAGCTGGTGGAGCCGCGCCCCCGTCATCACCGCGTTCTCCACGCCCGGCGCGGCGATCCTGGTCACCGCCCTGCCCCAGCACGGCTACGCCGAGGCCGTCGGCGCGTTCCTCGCGGCGGGTGTGGCCGCCACCGCGCTCACGGCGACGGGGGTCTTCGCGCGGGTGATGGCCCGCGTCCCGGCCGGTGTGGTGGCGGCGATGCTCGCCGGGACGCTGTTCTCCTTCGGCACGGCCGTCTTCACCTCGGTGCGCTCCGCCCCGCTGCTCGCCGGCGGGATGCTGCTGGCGTACCTGGCGGCGCGGCGGCTGGTACCCACGTACGCCGTGGTGTGCGCGCTGGGGGCCGGGCTGGCGGTCGCGGGGGCGACGGGCGGGCTGCGGGTCGATCTGCCCGGACTGGGGCTCGCCGTCCCCCATGTCACGGTGCCTCAGTTCTCGGTCGGCGCGCTCGTCGGGATCGGTGTGCCGCTGCTGGTGGCGACCCTGGCGGGGCAGTACGCGCCGGGCGTCGCCGTGCTGGAGGCGGCGGGATACCGGCCGGACAGCCGGGTGGTGTGCGGGACGACGGGCCTGGTGTCGGTGCTCCTCGCGCCGTTCGGGTCGCACGCGGTGAACCCGGCCGCCATCAAGGCGGCGATCTGCACCGGACCGGACGCGCACCGGGACCCGGCGAAGCGGTGGATCGCCGGGGTGGCGTGCGGGGTCGGGTACCTGGTGGTGGGCTGCTTCGGCTCCACCCTGGTGGCGCTGTTCACCGGGCTGCCGGACGCCCTGGTCGCCACGCTCGCCGGGGTGGCGCTGCTCGGCTCGATCGCGGGGAGCCTGGCCCGTACGGTCGCCGACGAGCGCCACCGGGAGGCTTCCGTCGTCACGTTCCTGGCCACCGCGTCGGGCGTCACGATCGCCGGGATCGGCTCGCCCTTCTGGGGCCTGATCGCCGGCGTCGCCGCCCACGTCCTGCTGGGCGCGGGCACGCCGAAGGGCCGTCGCTCCCTCCCCGAGCGGGGGAGCGACGGCCCTTCACGCCGTGTGCGTACGCCTCAGAGCACGCGGACCGCGCCGGACGGCATGTCGTAGTCGAGCGACCGCTCGACGACACCGGTGCCGGGGTTCTGCGCGCCGACGAACATGCCCCCGCCCACGTAGATCGCGACGTGGTACTTGCTCCGGCTGCCCCAGTAGAGGATGTCGCCGGGCTGGAGGTTGTCCAGCGAGACGGAGGTGCCGCGGCTCGACTGGTCGCCGGAGACGCGCGGGAGCTCGATGCCGGCCTGGCGGTAGGCGGCCTGGACGAGCCCGGAGCAGTCCCAGGAGTTGGGGCCGGTGCTGCCCATGACGTACGCGTCGCCGACCTGGGCGCGGGCGAAGGCCACGATCGCCGCGGCGGAGCCGGTCGCCTGGCCGGAGTCGTAGGAGGAGCCGCCGCCGTCCTCGTCGGAGGAGGAGTCGGCGGACGCGGACGCGGACAGCGTGGTGCGCTCGGCGGAGCGGGAGGCGCGCTCGGCGGCGGCCTGGGCCTTCGCCTCGGCCTTGCGCTCGGCCTCCTCGGCCTCGGCCTTGCGCTCCGCCTCGGCCTTGGCCTGCTTGGCGTCCTTCGCGGCCTTGGCGGCCGCGGCGTCCTCCTGGGCCTGCAGCTCCTGGTCGAGCGCGATCTGCTGGGTCGCCTCGGCGGAGGCGGCCACGGCGCTCGACAGGTCCGCGGACAGGTCCGCGTTGAGGGTGGGCATTTCGATGGTCTCGGTCACCGGCTCGGCGTTCGCCGGCCCGGCAGCACCGGCCACCGCGATGGTGCCGAGGACGCCACCGGCAACTCCGGCCCGCAGCGCGAGCTTCGAAGCGCTGCGGCGGGGCTTCCGGTGGCTGGGTATGTGAGCGGTGTGGGACATGAGTACAACCGCTATCAGGGGTTCACGGTTCCCATCAAGAAACGTGTGTTGCGCCACAGTTGCGCGCGGATTCGGTGAATCCGCTTCCCTTGGGGCCTTATTGACGCCGTAACGGACAAACCGGACTAGGGCGATCAGGCCCGTGATCATGGATTTTCCGCGAAACGTCCGAATTGCCGCTCGCTTACCACCCCTTCACGCCGGTGGCCAAGCCCGCTTTTGTCCGGCCCTTCCTGAAGTGACGCAGGTCACGGTGTGATCACCGCCGAAGATGCCCGGAAGATCGTGAAAGCGCGCACGTGTCCACTTCGGTACCGACGGGCCCCTCAAGTGAGTGAAGCGAGGCTCTTTATCACCCCAGGGGGCCCAGGGCCAATTTGCCTGTACGTGCCATCCCTTGATAGAGCCGCGCCCCTCTGACCTGCCGTGACCCCCGAAAATGTCACGTCTTGTGAGTGTCTGGACACGCCCGGTGTGAAGATCACCTCTGCCGGTGATTCATGATCCTTCGTCGGGTGGTGGAGATCACAAGGGCGTTGCCGTACCCCGTGTCGCAGATCACAGATCGACGGGCATAGGATGCGAAGCAGTCGGGCTTGTGAACTGCCTCACATGTGCACGATCTTCGCGAGGCGGCGAGACGGTGCCCGGTGCGGTCCATCGGTCAAGGACGACTGGAAGGAGCGAGGAGCGTGAATGCCTACGCGCCCATCCTCGTGCTCGGCGCCCTCGGGGCAGGGTTTGCGATCTTTTCCGTGGTCATGGCCACGCTTATCGGCCCAAAGAGGTACAACCGGGCGAAGCTGCAGGCATACGAGTGCGGTATCGAGCCGACGCCCACTCCGGCCGGAGGGGGCCGCTTCCCCATCAAGTACTACCTGACGGCGATGCTCTTCATCGTCTTCGACATCGAGATCGTCTTCCTCTACCCCTGGGCCGTCAGCTTCGACGCCCTGGGGCTTTTCGGGCTCGTGGAGATGCTGCTCTTCGTGCTCACCGTCTTCGTCGCCTACGCGTACGTGTGGCGGCGCGGCGGCCTGGAATGGGACTGAGGGGCTGAGGGGCACCAATGGGACTCGAAGAGAAACTGCCGAGCGGTTTTCTGCTGACGACCGTCGAACAAGCCGCGGGCTGGGTGCGCAAGGCGTCCGTCTTCCCCGCGACCTTCGGCCTCGCCTGCTGCGCCATCGAGATGATGACGACCGGCGCCGGGCGGTACGACCTGGCGCGCTTCGGCATGGAGGTCTTCCGCGGCTCACCGCGCCAGGCCGACCTGATGATCGTGGCCGGCCGGGTGAGCCAGAAGATGGCGCCCGTCCTGCGGCAGGTCTACGACCAGATGCCGAACCCCAGGTGGGTCATCTCCATGGGCGTTTGCGCCTCATCGGGCGGCATGTTCAACAATTACGCGATTGTCCAGGGTGTCGACCACATCGTCCCGGTGGACATCTATTTGCCGGGCTGCCCGCCGCGTCCGGAGATGCTGATCGACGCGATCCTCAAGCTCCACCAGAAGATCCAGGGCTCCAAGCTCGGCGTCAACGCCCGGGAAGCGGCCCGCGAGGCGGAGGAGGCCGCGCTCAAGGCGCTGCCCACGATCGAGATGAAGGGGCTGCTCCGATGAGCGACCGGCCCGACCCCGACAACGACCTCGGCGCGCAGAACCTGCCCGGGCAGCGCGGCTCGCACGGGGAGGAGGTCCGGGTCCAGCGCGGCATGTTCGGCGCGAACAGCGGCGGCGACACCTCCGGCTACGGCGGCCTCGTCCGCTCCGTGCGCCTGCCGGGCCCGGCCGTCCGCCCCTACGGCGGCTGGTTCGACGAGGTCGCCGACGAGCTCGAAGGCGCCCTGGAGGAGCAGGGCCTCCTCCCGGAGAACGCCATCGAGAAGACCGTCGTCGACCGCGGCGAGCTCACCTTCCACATCGCCCGCGAACACCTCGTCCGCGTCGCCCGCACCCTGCGCGACGACCCCGCCCTGCGCTTCGAGCTCTGTACGGGAGTGAGCGGCGTCCACTACCCCGGGGACAAGGGACGCGAGCTGCACGCGGTGTACCACCTGCGCTCGCTCACCCACGGCCGGCTGATCCGGCTGGAGGTCTCCGCCCCGGACGCCGATCGGCACGTCCCGTCGCTAGTCGAGGTGTACCCCACCAACGACTGGCACGAGCGCGAGACGTACGACTTCTTCGGTCTGGTCTTCGACGGCCATCCCGCCCTCACCCGGATCATGATGCCGGACGACTGGCAGGGCTTCCCGCAGCGCAAGGACTACCCCCTCGGCGGCATCCCCGTCGAGTACAAGGGCGCCCAGATCCCGGCTCCGGACCAGCGGAGGTCGTACTCGTGACCACTCCACCTGCCAGCCCCCGCGAGACCACGGAGGGCACCGTCTACACGGTCACCGGCGGCGACTGGGACGAGGTCGTCCAGTCCGCGGCCAAGGCCGACGACGAGCGGATCGTCGTCAACATGGGCCCGCAGCACCCGTCCACGCACGGCGTGCTCCGGCTCATCCTGGAGATCGACGGCGAGACCGTCACCGAGGCCCGCTGCGGCATCGGCTACCTCCACACCGGCATCGAGAAGAACCTCGAGTACCGGACCTGGACGCAGGGCACCACGTTCGTGACGCGCATGGACTACCTGACGCCGTTCTTCAACGAGGCGGCGTACTGCCTGGGCGTGGAGAAGCTCCTCGGCATCGAGGACCAGATCCCCGACCGCGCGACGGTCATCCGCGTCCTGCTGATGGAGCTCAACCGGCTCTCCTCCCACCTGGTGTGCATCGCCACCGGCGGCATGGAGCTGGGCGCCACCACGATCATGATCTACGGCTTCCGGGACCGCGAGATGATCCTGGACCTGTACGAACTGATCACCGGGCTCCGGATGAACCACGCGTTCATCCGCCCCGGCGGCCTCGCCCAGGACCTGCCGCCCGGCGCCGTCGACCAGCTTCGCGAGTTCGTGAAGACGATGAACAAGAACATGCCGGAGTACGACAAGCTCGCCACCGGCAACCCCATCTTCAAGGCCCGCATGCAGGACATCGGCTACCTGGACCTGGCCGGCTGCATGGCCCTCGGGGCCACCGGCCCGATCCTGCGCTCGGCGGGCCTCCCGCACGACCTGCGCAAGACCGACCCGTACTGCGGCTACGAGACGTACGACTTCGACGTCCCGACCGCCGACAGCTGCGACGCCTACGGCCGCTTCCTGATCCGGCTGGAGGAGATGCGCCAGTCGCTGCGGATCGTCGAGCAGTGCCTGGAGCGGCTGGAGCCGGGCCCGGTGATGGTCGCCGACAAGAAGATCGCGTGGCCCGCCCAGCTGGCCCTCGGCCCCGACGGACTCGGCAACTCGCTGGACCACATCAAGAAGATCATGGGCACCTCCATGGAGGCCCTGATCCACCACTTCAAGCTGGTCACCGAGGGCTTCCGGGTACCGCCCGGCCAGAGCTACACGGCGGTCGAGTCGCCCAAGGGCGAGCTGGGCGTCCACGTCGTCAGCGACGGCGGCACCCGCCCCTACCGGGTCCACTTCCGCGACCCGTCGTTCACCAACCTTCAGGCCATGGCGGCGATGTGCGAGGGCGGCCAGGTCGCCGACGTCATCGTCGCCGTCGCGTCCATCGACCCCGTGATGGGAGGCGTCGACCGGTAATGACAGACGTCAGCTTGGGGATGCCGCAGCTCCCCGCCCCCGATTACCCGGCCGATGTACGCGCCCGGCTCGAAGCGGACGCCGGGGAGGTCGTCGCCCGCTACCCCGACAGCCGCTCCGCCCTGCTGCCGCTGCTGCACCTGGTGCAGTCCGAGGAGGGATACGTCTCCCGCACGGGCATGCGGTTCTGCGCGGAGGTGCTCGGCCTGACCACGGCCGAGGTCACCGCGGTGGCCACCTTCTACACGATGTACCGGCGCAAGCCGTCCGGCGACTACCAGGTCGGGGTGTGCACCAACACCCTGTGCGCGGTCATGGGCGGCGACGCGATCTTCGAGGAGCTCCAGCAGCACCTCGGCGTCGGCAACAACGGGACCACCCCGGACGGCAAGGTCACCCTCGAACACATCGAGTGCAACGCCGCCTGCGACTTCGCCCCCGTGGTGATGGTCAACTGGGAGTTCTTCGACAACCAGACGCCCGACTCCGCCAAGCGGCTCGTCGACGACCTGCGCGCCGGCCGCCCCGTCGAGCCGACCCGCGGCGCGCCCCTGTGCACGTACAAGGAGACCGCCCGCATCCTGGCCGGTTTCCCCGACGAGCGCCCCGGCGCGGTCGAGGCGACCGGTGGCGCCGGCCCCGCCTCGCTGGTGGGCCTGAAGCTCGCCAAGGGCGAGGCCACGCCCGGCGCACGCGTGGTCCACCCGCGCGGCGAGGCCCCGCAGGAGGAGCCCGCGCCCGGCTCGGGCCACCTGAGCTCGCACGACGCGCCGCAGCCGACCTCGGCCTCCGACCCGCGCCATCCGTCGGGGCCGGTCGGCCCGGCCGGCCAGGACGGCCTGGCCACCGAGGAGGGGGAGTGATGACGTTGGCACCCGAGACGACCAGCCCCGACAAGCTGCTCGCACCGGTCCTGTCCGCGTTCTGGGACCAGCCGGACTCCTGGACGCTGGAGACCTACAAGCGGCACGACGGCTACGAGGGACTGAAGAAAGCCCTCGCCATGACGCCCGACGACCTCATCGCGTACGTGAAGGACTCCGGCCTCCGCGGCCGCGGCGGCGCCGGCTTCCCCACCGGGATGAAGTGGCAGTTCATCCCCCAGGGCGACGGCAAACCCCACTACCTCGTCGTCAACGCCGACGAGTCGGAGCCCGGGACCTGCAAGGACATCCCGCTCCTCTTCGCCAATCCGCACTCCCTCATCGAGGGCATCGTGATCGCCTGCTACGCGATCAGGTCCAGCCACGCCTTCATCTACCTGCGCGGCGAGGTCGTCCCCGTGCTGCGCAGGCTGCACGAGGCGGTGCGAGAGGCGTACGCGGCGGGCTACCTCGGCACGGACATCCTCGGCAGCGGACTCGACCTCGAACTCACCGTGCACGCCGGCGCCGGCGCGTACATCTGCGGTGAGGAGACCGCGCTGCTCGACTCGCTCGAAGGCCGCCGCGGCCAGCCCCGGCTGCGTCCCCCCTTCCCCGCGGTCGCCGGTCTGTACGCGTGCCCCACCGTGGTGAACAACGTCGAGTCCATCGCGTCGGTTCCCGCGATCCTCAACCGGGGCAAGGACTGGTTCAGGTCGATGGGCAGCGAGAAGTCCCCCGGGTTCACGCTCTACTCGCTCAGCGGCCACGTCGCCTCGCCCGGCCAGTACGAGGCGCCGCTCGGCATCACCCTGCGCCAGCTGCTGGACATGAGCGGCGGGATGCGGCCCGGCCACCGGCTGAAGTTCTGGACGCCCGGCGGCTCGTCCACGCCGATGTTCACCGACGAGCACCTCGACGTCCCCCTCGACTACGAGGGCGTCGGCGCGGCCGGCTCGATGCTCGGCACCAAGGCGCTCCAGTGCTTCGACGAGACGACGTGCGTGGTGCGGGCGGTCACCCGGTGGACCGAGTTCTACGCCCACGAGTCCTGCGGCAAGTGCACCCCCTGCCGTGAAGGCACCTACTGGCTCGTCCAGCTGCTGCGGGCCATCGAGAGCGGCACCGGCACCCTTGGCGACCTCGACAAGCTGAACGACATCGCCGACAACATCAACGGCAAGTCGTTCTGCGCCCTCGGTGACGGCGCCGCCTCACCGATCTTCTCCTCGCTGAAGTACTTCCGCGGCGAGTACGAGCAGCACATCACGGGCAAGGGCTGCCCCTTCGACCCGGCCAAGTCGACCGCCTGGGCGGACAACCACGTGGAGGTGACGGCGTGACCGTCATGGCATCCGGCCCCGCCGGGGGCGGCGGCGCGGCCGTCCCGCCCGAGGACCTGGTCACCCTGACCATCGACGGCATCGAGACCTCCGTCCCCAAGGGGACGCTCGTCATCCGCGCCGCCGAGCAGCTCGGCATCGAGATCCCCCGGTTCTGCGACCACCCGCTGCTCGACCCGGCCGGCGCCTGCCGGCAGTGCATCGTCGAGGTGGAGGGCCAGCGCAAGCCGATGGCCTCCTGCACCATCACCTGCACCGACGGCATGGTCGTCAAGTCCCAGCTCACCTCGCCCGTCGCCGAGAAGGCCCAGGTGGGGGTGATGGAGCTGCTGCTCATCAACCACCCGCTGGACTGCCCGGTCTGCGACAAGGGCGGCGAGTGCCCCCTGCAGAACCAGGCCATGTCGCACGGGCGGGCCGACTCCCGCTTCGAGGGCAGCAAGCGCACCTACGAGAAGCCCGTGCCGATCTCCACGCAGGTGCTGCTCGACCGTGAGCGGTGCGTGCTGTGCGCCCGCTGCACCCGGTTCTCCAACCAGATCGCCGGCGACCCGATGATCGAGCTGATCGAGCGGGGCGCGCTCCAGCAGGTCGGCACCGGCGAGGGTGACCCCTTCGAGTCGTACTTCTCCGGCAACACCATCCAGATCTGCCCGGTCGGCGCGCTGACCTCGGCGGCGTACCGGTTCCGCTCCCGCCCCTTCGACCTGGTCTCCTCGCCGAGCGTGTGCGAGCACTGCGCGGGCGGCTGCGCCACCCGCACCGACCACCGGCGCGGCAAGGTCATGCGGCGGCTGGCAGCCAACGACCCGGAGGTCAACGAGGAGTGGGTGTGCGACAAGGGGCGCTTCGCGTTCCGGTACGCGCAGGCGCGTGACCGGCTCACCACGCCGCTGGTGCGCAGCGCCTTGACGGGCGAGCTGGAGCCGGCCTCCTGGCCGGAAGCCCTGGAGGCGGCGGCCCGCGGCCTGGTCCGGGGGCGCACCGGCGTCCTGACCGGCGGGCGGCTGACCGTCGAGGACGCGTACGCGTACGCCAAGTTCGCCCGCGTCGCCCTCGACACCAACGACATCGACTTCCGCGCCCGCGTGCACAGCGGCGAGGAGGCCGACTTCCTGGCCGCCCGGGTCGCCGGGCGGGGCCGGGACCTGGACGGCGGCGGAGTCACCTACTCCTCCCTGGAGAAGGCCCCGGCGGTGCTGCTCGTCGGGCTGGAGGCCGAGGAGGAGGCGCCGGGCGTCTTCCTGCGGCTGCGCAAGGCGTGGCGCAAGAAGGGGCAGCGGACGTACGCGCTGGCGGCGTACCCGACCCGGGGCCTGGAGAAGGCGGGCGGCACCCTGCTGCCGGCCGCGCCCGGGACGGAGCCCGAGTGGCTGGACGCGCTGGCCGCCGGGACGGGGCTGGACGGGGACGGCACCGCCGCCTCCGGCGCGCTGCGGGAGCCCGGCGCGGTCATCGTGGTCGGTGAGCGGCTGGCGGGAGTGCCGGGCGGGCTGACCGCGGCGGTGCGCGCCGCGGCGGCGACCGGGGCGGAACTGGTGTGGATCCCGCGCCGGGCCGGTGAGCGCGGCGCGGTGTGGGCGGGCGCGATCCCCTCGCTGCTGCCGGGCGGGCGCCCCGCGACCGATCCGCGCGCGCGTGACGAGGTCGCCGCCGCCTGGGGCGTACGGGAGCTGCCGCACCGGTACGGCCGGGACACGGGCCAGATCCTGGAGGCCGCGGCCACCGGCGAGCTGGGTGCCCTGGTGGTCGCCGGCGTCGAGGTGGCGGACCTGCCAGACGCGACACGCGCGCGTGAGGCCCTGGACGCGGCGTTCGTGGTGTCGCTGGAGCTGCGGCCGGGCGAGGTCACCGAGCGGGCGGACGTGGTCCTCCCGGTGGCCGCGGTCGCGGAGAAGTCCGGCACCTTCCTGAACTGGGAGGGCAGGGTGCGGATGTTCGAGGCCGCGCTGAAGCCGGAGCACATGACGCGCACGCTCGCCCCGTCGGACGCGCGGGTGCTGCACATGCTCGCCGACGTGATGGACGTGGGCTTCGCCCTGCCGGACGTGAAGGCCGTGCGGCGCGAGATGGACCGGCTCGGCGCCTGGGACGGCACGCGGGCGGGCGACCCGGTGGAGTCCGCCGTGCCGCTGCCCCGCGCGGGCGAGGGCGAGGCGGTGCTGGCCGGGCACCGGATGCTGCTGGACCTGGGCGTCCTCCAGCAGGGCGACGAGGCCCTGGCGGGCACCCGGCACGCCGCCCCGGCCCGCCTGTCGGCGGCCACGGCGGCGGAGACGGGCGTCAAGGACGGCGACCTGCTGTCGGTGACCGGCCCGGCCGGTTCGGTCGAGCTTCCCCTGAAGGTCACCGACATGCCCGACCGGGTGGTCTGGCTGCCGCTTAACTCGACCCCCGGCGGCGTCCTGTCCGCCACGGGCGCGGCTCCCGGACAGCTGGTCCGCCTCGCCCCGACGACCCCGAAGTCCGCGGCCGCCACGGAGGTGGAGGCATGATCCCGTACACCCTGGCAGCGGAGGACCTGTCCCTGTTCGGCCGCGACCCCTGGTGGCTCGTGGTGGTCAAGGCGGTCTTCTGCTTCGCCTTCCTGATGATCACCGTGCTCTTCTCCATCGTGTGGGAGCGCAAGGTCGTCGCCTGGATGCAGCTGCGCATCGGCCCCAACCGGCACGGCCCCTGGGGCCTGCTCCAGTCCCTCGCGGACGGCGTCAAGCTGATGCTGAAGGAGGACCTGGTCGTCAAACGGGCCGACAAGGTCGTCTACGTCCTCGCGCCGATCGTGGCCGCGATTCCCGCGTTCATGGCGATCGCGGTGATCCCCTTCGGCCCGGCCGGCAACGAGGTCTCGATCTTCGGGCAGCGCACCACGATGCAGCTGACCGACCTGCCGATCGCGATGCTCTACATCCTCGCGGTCGCCTCCGTCGGCATCTACGGCATCGTGCTCGCCGGCTGGTCGTCCGGCTCGACGTATCCGCTGCTCGGCGGGCTGCGGTCGTGCGCGCAGATGATCTCCTACGAGATCGCGATGGGTGCCGCCTTCGCCTCCGTCTTCCTCTACTCCGGGTCGATGTCGACGTCGGCGATCGTCGAGGCGCAGGCGGACCGCTGGTACATCATCCTGCTGCCGGTCTCGTTCATCATCTACGTCGTCACGATGGTCGGTGAGACCAACCGCGCCCCGTTCGACATGCCCGAGTCCGAGGGCGACCTGGTCGGTGGTTTCAACACCGAGTACAGCTCCATCAAGTTCGCGATGTTCATGCTCGCCGAGTACGTGAACATGGTGACCGTCTCGGCGGTGTCGGTGACCCTCTTCCTGGGCGGCTGGCGGGCCCCGTACCCGGTCTCCACCTTCTGGGAGGGCGCGAACCACGGCTGGTGGCCGATGCTCTGGTTCGTCATCAAGGTGCAGCTGCTGCTGTTCTTCTTCATCTGGCTGCGCGGCACGCTGCCCCGGGTCCGCTACGACCAGCTGATGAAGCTCGGCTGGAAGGTCCTCATCCCCGTCTCGGTGGTCTGGCTGATGCTGGTCGCCACCGTGCGGGCGCTGCGCAACGAGAACTACGACTTCCAGGAGATCGTGCTGTACGTGGCGGGCGCGGTCATCGCGGTCCTCCTCCTCTCCTTCGTGGTCGACATCTTCCGCGACAAGAAGTCCGGTCGGGAGGCGGAGGGCGACGCGGCGCCGCCCGCCGAGTTCGATCCGATGGCCGGCGGATTCCCCGTGCCGCCGCTGCCCGGTCAGACCCTGCCGCCCGTGCCGCGCCGACGGCCGCGCCGTGACGGCGAGTTGATTGTCAGTGGTGGCGTCAATACTGACAGTGACGGAAAGGAGGCTGACGGTGTCTGAGAGCAACTTCCAGAATCCGGTCGCCGGCTTCGGCGTGACCTTCAAGGCCATGTTCAAGAAGCGGCTCACCGAGCAGTACCCGGAGCAGCAGAAGACCACGGCGCCGCGCTTCCACGGCCGGCACCAGCTCAACCGCCACCCGGACGGCCTGGAGAAGTGCGTCGGCTGCGAGCTGTGCGCCTGGGCCTGCCCGGCCGACGCCATCTACGTGGAGGGCGCGGACAACACGGACGAGGAGCGCTACTCGCCCGGTGAGCGGTACGGCCGCGTCTACCAGATCAACTACGCCCGCTGCATCCTGTGCGGACTGTGCATCGAGGCGTGCCCGACCCGGGCGCTGACGATGACGAACGAGTTCGAGCTGGCCGACAGCTCCCGCGAGAACCTGATCTACACCAAGGAACAGCTCCTCGCGGGTCTGGACGACGGCATGGTCGCCTCCCCCCACGCCATCTTCCCGGGCATGACCGAGCAGGACTACTACCGGGGCCTGGTCACGGAGGCCGCGCCCGGCACGGTCCGGCAGGCCGCCGACGGCGGGGACGAGCCGCAGGAGGGCGCGTCGGACTTCGGGCAGGGCGAGCCCGCCTCGAAGAAGGTGATCGGCGCATGAGCGCGCTCGCCGCCGCCGGCGCGGCCTCCACGGGCGAGGCCGTCCAGTTCTGGGTGCTCGGCACCATCGCCGTCGTCGGCGCGCTGGGCACGATCCTGATGAAGAGGGCCGTGCACAGTGCGCTGAGCCTGGCCGCGACCATGATCATCCTGGCCGTGTTCTACCTGGCCAACGGGGCGTACTTCCTGGGCGTCGTGCAGATCATCGTCTACACCGGCGCCATCATGATGCTCTTCCTCTTCGTCGTGATGCTCGTCGGCGTCACCGCCGCCGACTCGCTGAAGGAGACCATCAAGGGCCAGCGCTGGCTGGCCGCCGCCTGCGGGCTGGGTTTCGGCATCCTGCTGGCCGCCGGACTCGGCAGGGCCTCGCTGGACACGTTCGAGGGCCTCGGCACGGCGAACGCCGGAGGCAACGTGGAGGGCCTCGCGGCCCTGATCTTCACCACGTACGTCTTCGCCTTCGAGATCACCGGCGCGCTGCTGATCACCGCCGCGGTCGGCGCGATGGTGCTGACGCACCGGGAGCGCACCGAGCGGGCCCTCACCCAGCGCGAGCTGTCCGAGCGGCGCGTACGGGAGGGCAAGCACCTGCCGCCGCTGCCGGCGCCCGGTGTCTACGCCCGGCACAACGCCGTGGACATCGCCGGTCTGCTCCCCGACGGCACGCCGTCCGAACTCACCGTCAGCAAGACCCTTCGCGCGCGCGGCCAGGTCCGCGACGTGTCTCGGCAGGCGCTGGCGGACCTCAGAGCGCTGGAGCAGCGCGCCGAGGAGCGTCTGGGGCGCGGCCCGTCGGAGCCGCAGGCGTCCCGGCCGCAGGGCCGTAAGGAGGAGAACGCCCAGTGAATCCGGTCAACTACCTGTACCTGGCCTCCCTGTTGTTCACCATCGGTGCGGCCGGGGTGCTGATCCGGCGGAACGCGATCGTCGTCTTCATGTGCGTCGAGCTGATGCTCAACGCCTGCAACCTGGCGCTCGTCGCCTTCTCCCGGATGCACGGCAATCTCGACGGCCAGATCATCGCCTTCTTCACGATGGTCGTCGCCGCCGCGGAGGTCGTGGTCGGGCTCGCGATCATCGTGTCGCTGTTCCGTTCCCGCCACTCGGCCTCGGTCGACGACGCCAGCCTGATGAAGCTGTGAGGGGCTGAATCGTGGAGAATCTGATCGCGCTGCTCGTCGCGGCGCCCCTGCTGGGAGCCGCCGTCCTGCTGTGCGGCGGGAGGAGGCTGGACAGGGCCGGGCACTGGCTCGGCACCCTGCTCGCCGCCGCCTCCTTCGTCATCGGGGCGGTGCTCTTCTTCGACATGCTGGGCAGGGGCGCGGAGGAACGGGCACTGCACCAGCACCTGTTCAGCTGGGTGCCGGTGGAGAGCTTCCGGGCGGACATCGCCTTCCAGCTCGACCAGCTGTCGATGACCTTCGTCCTGCTCATCACCGGTGTCGGCACGCTCATCCACGTGTACTCGATCGGGTACATGGAGCACGACGAGCGCAGGCGCCGCTTCTTCGGCTACCTGAACCTCTTCCTGGCGGCGATGCTGCTGCTGGTCCTCGCCGACAACTACCTGCTGCTGTACTTCGGCTGGGAGGGCGTCGGCCTCGCCTCCTACCTCCTGATCGGCTTCTGGCAGCACAAGCCCAGCGCGGCCACCGCCGCGAAGAAGGCGTTCCTGGTCAACCGGGTCGGCGACATGGGCCTGTCGATCGCCATCATGCTGATGTTCACCACCTTCGGGACGTTCGCCTTCGGGCCGGTGCTCGCGGCGACGGGCGACACGAGCGAGGGCATGCTGACGGCCATCGGGCTGATGCTGCTGCTCGCCGCGTGCGGCAAGTCCGCGCAGGTGCCGCTCCAGTCCTGGCTCGGTGACGCGATGGAGGGCCCGACCCCGGTCTCGGCCCTGATCCACGCGGCCACGATGGTGACCGCCGGCGTCTACCTGATCACCAGGTCGGGCGCCGTGTTCAACGCCGCCCCGGACGCGCAGCTGGCGGTCGTGGTGGTCGGCGCGGTCACGCTCCTGTTCGGTGCGATCGTCGGTTGCGCCAAGGACGACATCAAGAAGGCGCTGGCCGGTTCGACGATGTCGCAGATCGGCTACATGATCCTGGCGGCCGGGCTCGGCCCGATCGGGTACGCCTTCGCGATCATGCACCTGGTGACGCACGGTTTCTTCAAGGCCGGGCTGTTCCTCGGCGCCGGTTCGGTCATGCACGGCATGAACGACGAGGTCGACATGAGGAGGTACGGGGGCCTGCGGAGGTACATGCCGGTGACCTTCGTGACCTTCGGGCTCGGGTACCTGGCGATCATCGGCTTCCCGGGGTTGTCCGGCTTCTGGTCCAAGGACAAGATCATCGAGGCGGCCTTCGCCAAGGGCGGCACCGAGGGCTGGATCCTCGGCGCGGTCACCCTGCTGGGCGCGGGCATCACCGCGTACTACATGACCCGCGTGATGATCATGACCTTCTTCGGCGAGAAGCGCTGGCAGCCGGCCCCCGACGCCGACGCGGTGCCCAGCGCCGAACCGGCCGCCGAGGACCACGCCGGCCGGATGCCGCATCCGCACGAGTCGCCGAAGTCCATGACGGTCCCGATGATCCTGCTGGCCTTCGGGTCGGTCTTCGCGGGCGGGCTCTTCTCGCTCAACAGCGCGTTCGTCGACTGGCTGAAGCCGGTCACCGCGTTCGAGCACGGGCACCCGCCCATCGGCGCCGGCGCGATCACCGCCTCCACGGTCGTCGTCCTGCTGATCGGCGTCGGCATCGCGTACGCGCAGTACGGCCGCCGGCCCGTCCCGGTCGTCGCCCCGCGCGGCTCGCTGCTCACCCGCGCCGCCCGTCGCGACCTGCTCCAGGACGACTTCAACCACGTCGTCCTGGTCCGCGGCGGCGAGCACCTCACCCGCTCACTGGTGTACATGGACCACACCCTGGTCGACGGGGTGGTCAACGGCACCGCCGCCTCCGTCGGCGGACTGTCCGGCCGGCTGCGCAAGCTGCAGAACGGCTTCGCCCGCTCCTACGCGGTCTCGATGTTCGGAGGTACGGCGGTGCTGATCGCCGCGACCCTGCTGATGAGGGGGGTGTGACCACCATGTCGTTCCCCCTCCTGACGGTGACGGCGGCCCTGCCGGCCGCCGGTGCGATCCTCACCGCCGCCGTCCCGGCCGCGCGCCGCACGGCCGCCAAGTGGCTGGCGCTGCTGGTCTCCCTGGGCACGCTGGTCCTGGCCGCGCTCGTGGCCGTCCGGTTCGAACCGGACGGCGCGCGCTACCAGCTCACCGAGTCGCACGCCTGGATCAAGGACTTCGGTGTCCGGTACGAACTGGGCGTGGACGGCATCGGGGTGGCGCTGATCGCGCTCACCGCGCTGCTGATCCCGTTCATCGTCCTGGCGGGCTGGCACGACGCCGACCCCCTGGAGACGCGGTCCACGCGGTGGCGGCCGACGCAGGGCTTCTTCGCCCTGATCCTGATGGTCGAGGCGATGGTGATCCTCTCCTTCGCCGCCACCGACGTCTTCCTCTTCTACATCCTCTTCGAAGCCATGCTCATCCCGATGTACTTCCTCATCGGCGGCTTCGGGGACCGGGCCCACACGGGCTCCGACGAGAACGCGGCGGCCCAGCGCTCGTACGCCGCGGTCAAGTTCCTGCTCTACAACCTGGTCGGCGGGCTCATCATGCTGGCCGCCGTCATCGGCCTGTACGTGGTCGCCGGCAACTTCTCCCTCGCGGAGATCGCCGAGGCCCGCGCCAGCGGGTCGCTGGAGATGGCGACCGACACCGAGCGGCTGCTGTTCCTCGGGTTCTTCTTCGCCTTCGCGGTGAAGGCCCCGCTGTGGCCACTGCACACCTGGCTGCCCAACGCGATGGGCGAGGCCACCGCGCCGGTGGCGGTGCTCATCACGGCGGTCGTCGACAAGGTCGGCACCTTCGCGATGCTCCGGTTCTGCCTCC
Source organism: Streptomyces sp. NPDC045701 (assembly GCF_056432045.1). Classification (NCBI taxonomy): domain Bacteria; kingdom Bacillati; phylum Actinomycetota; class Actinomycetes; order Kitasatosporales; family Streptomycetaceae; genus Streptomyces; species Streptomyces sp. NPDC045701. The sequence continues at coordinate 59,537 of NZ_JBWKJV010000001.1, forward strand.
AGCTGTTCCCGGAGGCGTCGAAGTGGGCCACGCCCGTCATCATCGTGCTGGCACTGATCAGCATCGTGTACGGGGCGCTGCTCGCGGTCGGCCAGCGCGACATCAAGCGACTGATCGCGTACGCGTCGATCTCCCACTTCGGGTTCATCGTCATGGGCATCTTCGCGATGACCAGCCAGGGCCAGTCCGGGGCCACCCTGTACATGGTCAACCACGGGATCTCGACCGCCGCGCTGATGCTGGTGGCCGGATTCCTGATCACGCGCCGCGGATCGCGGCTCATCGCCGACTACGGCGGCGTGCAGAAGGTGGCTCCGGTGCTCGCCGGGACGTTCCTGGTGGGTGGTCTGGCCACGCTGTCGCTGCCCGGCCTCGCGCCGTTCGTCTCCGAATTCCTGGTCCTGGTGGGCACGTTCGCCCGCTACCCGGTGGCGGGCGTCGTCGCGACCACCGGCATCGTGCTCGCCGCGCTCTACACGCTGGTCCTGTACCAGCGGACGATGACCGGGCCCGTGAAGGAGGAGGTGCGGGCGATGCCCGACCTCAAGGCGCGTGAGCTGGCGGTGGTCGCCCCGCTGATCGCCGTGCTGCTCTTCCTGGGCGTCTACCCCAAGCCGCTGACCGAGATCGTCGACCCGGCCGTGCGGCACACCATGTCCGACGTACAGCAGAAGGACCCGCGACCGGAAGTGGAGGCGGCCAAGTGAGCGCATCAGCCGCAGTGGCTGTCCACAGCCTGTGGACGACGGCGGCCGAACCGGCCGCCGCCGACAAGATCGGGGCGCCGGCCATCGAGTACGCCCAGCTGGCACCCACGCTGATCGTGGTGGGCGCCGCGGTGGTGGGCGTGCTGCTGGAGGCCTTCGTGCCGCGCCGGGCCCGCTACCACGCGCAGGTGTTCCTGACCGTCGTGGCGCTGACCGCCGCCTTCGCGGCCGTCGTCGCCCTGGCGGCCGGCGGCCACGCCACCACCAAGGCCGGCATCGTCGCGATGGGTGCCATCGCCGTCGACGGACCCGCGCTGTTCCTCCAGGGCACCATCCTGCTGACCTCGCTGGTCGCCGTGTTCACCTTCGCCGAGCGGCGGCTGGACCCCGCCCACCACGGGCACCGGGTCGACTCGTTCGCCGCCGAGGCCGCCGCCGTACCGGGCAGCGACCAGGAGAAGGCCGCCGTCAAGGCGGGGTTCACCACCACCGAGGTCTTCCCGCTGGTCCTGTTCGCCGTGGGCGGCATGCTCGTCTTCCCGGCGGCCAACGACCTGCTGACGCTGTTCATCGCGCTGGAGGTCTTCTCCCTGCCGCTGTACCTGCTGTGCGCGGTGGCCCGCCGCAAGCGGCTGATGTCGCAGGAAGCAGCGGTGAAGTACTTCCTGCTGGGCGCCTTCTCGTCGGCGTTCCTGCTGTTCGGCGTCGCCCTCATGTACGGGTACGCGGGCTCGGTGTCGTACGCCCGGATCGCCGACGTGGTGGACGGGTCCGTCGCCGACATCACCCCGGCGCTCGCCGGGACCATGGGCAACGACGTGCTGCTGCTCATCGGCTTCGCGATGGTGCTGATGGGCCTGCTGTTCAAGGTCGGCGCGGTGCCGTTCCACATGTGGACCCCGGACGTCTACCAGGGCGCCCCGACGCCGGTCACCGGCTTCATGGCGGCCGCCACGAAGGTCGCCGCGTTCGGCGCGATGCTGCGGCTGCTGTACGTGGTGCTCCCCGGACTGCGCTGGGACTGGCGGCCCGTCATGTGGGGCGTCGCGATCCTCACCATGCTCGCCGGCGCGATCGTCGCGATCACCCAGACCGACATCAAGCGGCTGCTCGCCTACTCGTCGATCGCCCACGCCGGGTTCATCCTCGCCGGTGTCATCGCGGCCACGCCCGACGGGGTGTCGTCCGTGCTGTTCTACCTGGGCGCGTACTCGTTCGTGACGGTGGGGGCCTTCGCGGTCGTCACCCTGGTGCGGGACGCCGGCGGCGAGGCGACGCACCTGTCCCAGTGGGCCGGCCTCGGGCGGCGTTCGCCCCTCGTCGCCGCCGTCTTCGCGGTGTTCCTGCTCGCCTTCGCCGGTATCCCGCTCACCTCCGGGTTCTCGGGCAAGTTCGCCGTCTTCAAGGCGGCGGCGGAGGGCGGCGCTGGGACGCTGGTGGTCATCGGCGTGATCTCGTCGGCGATCGCCGCGTTCTTCTACGTCCGGGTCATCGTCCTGATGTTCTTCAGCGAGCCGAAGCCGGAGGGCCCGACGGTCGCCGTGCCGTCGCCGCTCACGATGACGACGATCGCCGTGGGCGTCGCGGTCACCCTGGCCCTGGGCGTGGCGCCGCAGTACTTCCTCGACCTGGCCGGACAGGCGGGGGTCTTCGTCCGCTGAGCCGGCGGCACCTCGCGGGGCCCGGCATCCCGAAAGGGGTGCCGGGCCCCGCGTACGCGTGCCATCGTGACCGGGGAATCGGTCTGGACCTCTCCAGGAAGGGAACAGGACGATGCGCGGCACCACCGTCTTACCCGGCACGCCATGCACCGCACCCGCGGAGGGCGTGCTGCCCATGCACCGCCTCGAAGTGCCGATGCCCAACGCGCTGCCCTTCGCGATCGGCACCTTCGACACCATCGGCCCGATGTCACGCGCCGCCTTCCCGCACCGGCACACCTTCTACGAGATCGTCCACGTCACCGCCGGGACGGGCACGCACGTACTGGACCTGGCCCGCTGGGAGCTGCGCCCGCCCCACCTGTGCGTCATCGCGCCGGGCCAGGTCCACCACTGGGAGGACGCGGAGGGGCTCGACGGGACGGTGGTGCTGTTCACCGAGGACTTCCTGCTCGACCACCCCGGCGACCGGGACGTGCTGCGGGGCTTCGCCGAACGCCCGTGGTTCACCCTCGACGGGCACGAACACGACCGGACCGGGCGCCTGATGGCCGACCTCCACGAGGAGTACCGGCGCGGCGCCGACGGGTTCCAGAGCGTCCTGCGCGCCCTGCTGCACATCCTCGTCGTCCGGGCCGCCCGGCTGCCCGACCCCGGGGCCACCGCCGCCGCACCGCCCGGCGCCACCCGGCCCGGTGCGGTCGCGGACGCGTTCGCCCGGCTCCTCGCCCGTACCGATCCGGACCTGTGGTCGGTCCGCGCCTGCGCCGAGCACATCGGTGTGACGGCCGGCTACCTCACCGAGGCCGTCAAGGCGGCCACCGGCCGGACCCCCGGACAACTGGTCCGGGAGGCCCGCACCCACGAGGCCAAGCGCCTGCTGGCGCACACGGAACTGACGGTGCGGCAGGTGGCGGCGCGCGTGGGGATCACCGACCCGGCGTACTTCTGCCGCTTCTTCCGGCGGGAGACGGGGCTGAGCCCCGGCGCGTTCCGGCGGGGTGGCGAGGCGCACGGCGACGGTATTCACCACGACCACCGGATCGAGTCCATCGCCCGCCCGGTACCGGCTGCGTAGGTTCGGTGCCGATCCCCGACCGCCCCCCATGAGGAGCAGGCATGGACGGACACCCCAGCCGAAAGACCGTGCTGCGCGCCGCGCTCGCCGCCGGCGTCACCACGCCCGCCGCGCTGATGGGCGTGCCGGCGCTGGCCCGTACGGTCACCGCGAACGGCACCGCGAACGGCCCGGCGCCCGAGCCCACCCCCACCTGCGACGACGGCGACGACCCGACCCCGCCGCAGATGGAAGGCCCCTACTTCAAGCCGAACTCGCCCCGGCGCACCTCGCTGCTGGAGCCCAACACCGCGGGTGTGCGCCTCACCGTCACCGGTTACGTCTTCGGGCTCGCCTGCCGCCCGCTGAGCGGGGTGCTGCTGGACTTCTGGCAGGCGGACGTCAACGGGGCCTACGACAACGCGGGCTTCCGGTTCCGCGGCCACCAGTTCACCGGCGAGGGAGGGGCGTTCACGCTGACCACCATCGTGCCGGGGCTGTACCCGGGCCGCACCCGGCACCTGCACGTCAAGGTGCAGGCGCCCGGCCGCCCGGTGCTGACGACGCAGCTGTACTTCCCCGGCGAGCCCCGCAACAACACCGACCCGCTGTTCGACCCCCGGCTGCTGATGACGGTGCGGGGCGCGGGCGGCGGCAGGGAGGCGGCGTTCGACTTCGTGCTGGACGTGCCGCAGACACCGGGACCGGGGCCCACCCCGCCGCCCGGCGGGACGACCTGGGCGGCGGGGACCGCGTACCGCCCCGGTGACCGCGTCACGTACGGGGGAGCGGCGTACGTCTGCCTCCAGAGCCACACGGCGCAGCCGGGCTGGGAGCCGCCGCGCGCGCCGGCCCTGTGGCGGGCCGGCTGACCGTCAGGCCCCGGTCCGGGGCCCGGCTGCGGTCGCGGTGACGGGCGCGGCCGTGGCCCCGGACCTGCTCGCTGTCGCGGTCGTGGTCCCGGACCCGGTCCCGGGGCAGCGGACATGGGGGTTCCACTCGGTGAACATGCCCTTGGGATTCCGCTTGTAGAGCCAGACGTGCAGGTCGTAGTGGGCTGGTACGCCCACGTCCACGCCGGCCGTCGGGCCGAGGAACGGCTGCCCGAACATCGTCGGGCGGTCGTCGTCCGTCGTGAGGTCCTGGTCGCGGTCCTCGACGAAGAACTCGATGCCGACCAGCCGCTTCCCCTTCCCCGTCTCCTCGTACATCAGCGCGGCGGGCTTCGCCGGGTCGGTGGAGTTGTTCAGGGCGGTGTTGACGTAGTGGTAGCCCATACCGCCCTCGGGCCGGGCGACGCAGCCGCGCATCGGCTTGTACCCGTCCGCGACGGCGCGTTCCAGCGAGTGGTACTTCGCCGTCGCGCGGTAGGCCCTGAGCAGGTCGGCGCGGACGTCGTCGTCGCCGGCCGGTACCGGCGCGGCGCCCAGGGCGAGGGCGGCCAGGGAGGTGAGGGCGAGCGCGGACATGAGTGGGCGGGGACGCATGCTGCTGCTCCAGTGGTCGGGGGCTATGGCCGGGCTCCCCCCACGGCCCACTCGTCAGCCTGCGCCGCCGGCCGGGAGCGCGCATACCGGGCGGGCCGTTCGGCTGACGCCCGGCAGCGCGCGGCCGGCGCGGGTCAGTGCGCCGGGGTGATGCGGCCGGTGACCTCGCCGAGGCCGACCTTGGTGCCGTCCGGGCCGGGGGCCCAGGCGGTCAGCGTGACCTCGTCGCCGTCCTCCAGGAACGTCCGCTTGCCGGTGGACAGTTCCAGCGGCTCCTGTCCGTTCCAGGTGAGCTCCAGGAGCGAGCCGCGCTGGTGGACCTCCGGGCCGCTGACCGTGCCGGAGCCGAAGAGGTCGCCGGTACGGAGGGAGGCGCCGTTGACCGTCATGTGCGCCAGCTGCTGCGCGGCCGTCCAGTACATGGTCGAGAACGGCGGCTCGGAGACCGTCTCCCCGTTGATGCGCACCGTGATGTGGAGGTCGAAGCCGCCCGGCTCCTCGTCGGAGCCGTCGTCGAGGTACGGCTGGAGCGGGAAGTCACGGGTGGGCGGCGCCACCCGGGCGGCGTCCAGGGCCTCCAGCGGGGTCACCCAGGCGGACACCGAGGTCGCGAAGGACTTGCCCAGGAAGGGGCCGAGGGGGACGTACTCCCACGCCTGGATGTCGCGCGCCGACCAGTCGTTGAGCAGCGTCAGGCCGAAGACGTGGTCGCGGAACGAGGCGAGCGGGACCGGCCGGCCGAGCTCGGACGGCGTGCCGACCAGGAAGCCGACCTCCGCCTCGATGTCGAGCTTCACCGACGGCCCGAAGACGGGCGCCGGGTCGGCGGGCGCCTTGCGCTGCCCGGCGGGGCGGGCGATGTCGGTGCCGGAGACGACGACCGTGCCGGCCCGGCCGTGGTAGCCGATCGGCAGGTGCTTCCAGTTCGGCGTGAGGGCGTCCCCGTCCGGGCGGAAGATCCTGCCGACGTTGGTGGCGTGGTGCTCGGAGGCGTAGAAGTCGACGTAGTCCGCGACCTCGTACGGCAGGTGCAGGGTGACGTCGCCGAGCGGGTGCAGCAGCGGCTCTATGTCCGGGCGGTGCGCCGGAACGGTCACCCAGGCGGTGAGGGCGCGGCGGACGTCGCGCCAGGCGGTACGGCCGGCGGCGAGGAGCGGGTTCAGACTCGGCTGGGCCAACAGCGCCGCGTACGGGGAGCCCAGCGCGTGCGCCGCCGCTCCCGCGTCCAGGACGTGGTCGCCGATGCGGACGCCGAGCCGGCGGCGGCCGGGTTCGTCGGCGGTGGTGAAGACGCCGTACGGAAGGTTGTGCGGGCCGAAGGGATCGCCTTCGGTCAGGTCGAGCGGGCTCTGCTCGGGCATCGGTGCTTGCCTCGCTTTCCACGTGTGTGGGGGACACGTTAGATCAGCCCGGCGCGCGGGCGATGCGCTTCTCCCAGGTGTGGTGGAACACCACCTCGGTACCTTCCGCGCAGATCACCTCGTCGGTGGTGAGGAAGTGGGTGGCGTCGCAGACGATCTCGGAGCGGGTGTCGACGGTGACGTTCCACGACATGTCGGGGCGGTGCAGGCGGATCCTCCACCGCGCGCGGGTGCGGGCGGAGAGGGGCTCCCCCTCGGTGATCACACAGGTCTCCACGGCGTCCTCGGTGATCTCCAGACCGTCCGGGTAGGCGCGCGTGCCGTCCTGGCGGGGGCGGTCCTCCAGGCGCCACTCGCCCCGGGCGACGTCCCGGACGACCAGGCGCGCGGCGGGCCGGGTGTCGGTGTCGTCCAGGACGGCGGGGACGGTGACACCGAGGGGCTCGGCCTGTTCCGGCTCCTCGAAGGCGACCGTGCCGGTGGTGGGCCGGCGGACCGGGAGCAGCAGCGAGCAGGCGGCCGGGTCGAGGGTGAAGCCGGCCGGCCGCGGGCCGGGCCAGATCCAGGGCCAGTACGCGGAGGAGACCGCGAGCCGGACCCGGTGGCCGGGCGGGAAGGCGTGGCCGGTGCCGCTCAGCTCGAAGGCGTACTCCCGCGGGCCGCCGGTCCCGGCACCCAACCGCGCCGCGCCCCGGGTGACGAGGGTGGACGAGCCGTCCGGAGCGACGTCGCAGAGGCGGACCGCGACCTGCCCGGCGGGGGCCTCGGCGTGCAGCGTGAGGGCGACGCGGGGCCGGCCGAGGACCTCGACGGGCGGGCCGTCCGGCGGGACGGGGAAGTCGAAGCAGGCCGAGTGGGCGTCCTCGGCGCGCTGGTCGGGCGGCAGGCCGGCGGCGTCCCCGGCCGGGACGGGGCGCCCGGCGTCCAGGCCGGTGTGCTGCGGGGAGCGGACGAGGACGGGCGGGCCCTGGAGGGCGTACGTGACCGGGGTGACGTCCGGGGACGGCCAGGCGCAGTCGCCGACCCAGCGGCCGGCGGGCCCCGGCCCCGGCCGGGCGCCGGGCGACGGCAGGGCGTTCGCCGGCGGGCGCGGCGCGTCGATCCAGGAGCGGAGGAGCGGCTCGGACATGACCCCGGTGGGCTCGCCCTTCAGGTGGTGGTCCCACCAGCGCAGCGTCTCCTGGAGGAAGCCGATCGCGGGACCGGGCGACTGCTCCCGGTCCGGGTACTGGTGTGCCCAGGGCCCGATGATGCCCCGGACCCGGTCGCCCGGCAGGTGCTCGACCAGCCGCAGGACGGTGTCGCGGTACGGGTCGTGCCACCCGCCCACCGCGAGGACGGCCGCCCGGACGGCGCCGTACACGCCGTGGTCGCTGCCCTGGAGGCCGGACGCGCCGTCGTTCCCGGTGTGGTCGTCGCGGGCCGGGTCCGCGAGCCAGGCGTGCACCGGCGGTTGCAGCGCTTCGAGGCGGGCCGGCCACATCGCGCGCCAGGCGTCCCCGGCGTACAAGGGGTCGGGCGGGCACGCGGCGAGCGCGAGCAGGGCGGCCGACCGGGCGAGCAGGGCGGCCGACGGGGCGGGCGGACCGGCCGCGGGGGTGGGGCCGCCCGGGCGGTCCGGGGCCGGGCGGTCCTCCGGGTCGTCCGGGCGGTCCGGGCGGTCCGGGCGGTCCGGGCCTCCCCGGTCGGGGGTTCCGGCGTCGTACCGCCCGTCGGGGCAGGCGACGGCGACGACCGCCCGGAGCGGCTCGGGAGCGAGGGCGGCGGTCCGCAGCGCGGCGGTGCCGCCCCGGCCGATGCCGAACATGCCGACGTGGCCGGTGCACCACGGCCGGGCGGCGAGCCAGTCGATCACCTCGGCGCAGTCGGAGGGCTCCGCCCCGGAGCGCAGGTCGCCGGGCAGCCCGCCGCTGTTGCCGTGTCCGCGCGCGTCCACCCGCACAGCCGCGTAGCCGTGGCCCGCATACCAGGGGTGGCGCTGCCTGTCGCGGGGCGCGGCCCAGTCGGTCAGCCGGTGCGGGTCGTACTCGAGGAGGGCCGGGACGGGCTCGTCGGTGAGGGGGCGCCACACACGGGCGTAGAGATTCGTGCCGTCCGCGAGGGGGACGCGGACGTCCTCGTGGACCGTTTCGTACGGGAAGGAGGTGCGGATCTTCATGGGGCCTCGGGACCCGTCTCGTCGATGTTCCCTGGTTTCGTCGGCAGCCTGGGGCAAAGGGAGCGCTCACGGTCATATGAGCTGTTCTTGAACATACCGGGGGAGGGTGGAAGGCGCCCACGGTGATCGAAAGGGGACCGGATACGCTGACTTGAGTGAATCCAGCGACACATCGACAATCCGTGTGATCGTCACCAGACAGGAGACCCCCTCGTGACCGCAGTCGGGCCGTTCGGGCTGAGCGTGCGGGACCAGGCTCTTGAGGCCGATGTCCAGACCGGATTGGCGGCCGTCGAGGCAGGGCTCCTCGATGCCACCAAGAGTGACGTGCCGTTCATCACCGAGGCCGCACAGCACCTGGTACGGGCCGGGGGGAAGCGCTTTCGTCCGCTGCTGGTGATGCTCGCCGCCCAGTTCGGCGACCCGCACGCCCCGGGCGTCGTGCCCTCCGCCGTCGTCGTCGAACTCACGCACCTCGCGACCCTCTACCACGACGACGTCATGGACGAGGCCGACGTACGCCGCGGGGTGGAGAGCGCCAACGCCCGGTGGGGCAACTCGGTGGCCGTCCTCACGGGTGACTTCCTCTTCGCGCGCGCCTCGCACATCCTGGCGGACCTCGGCCCCGAAGCGGTGCGCATCCAGGCCGGCGCCTTCGAGCGCCTCGTCACCGGACAGATCCTGGAGACGGCCGGCCCGCGCGACGGTCGCGACCCGGTCGAGCACTACCTGGACGTCATCGCCGGCAAGACCGGCTCGCTGATCGCCGTCTCGGGGCGCTTCGGCGCGATGATGTCGGGCGCCGACGAGCGGGTCGTGGACATCCTCACGCAGTACGGCGAGCGGCTCGGCGTCGCCTTCCAGCTCGCCGACGACGTCCTGGACATCGCCTCCGACTCCCACGAGTCGGGCAAGACGCCCGGCACCGACCTGCGGGAGGGCATCCCCACCCTGCCGGTGCTGCACCTGCGGGCGAGGGCGGCCTCGGGCGGCCGGGCGGAGGACCTGGAGCTGGTCGCGCTGCTGGACGGCGACCTGACGGACGACGCCCGGCACGCGGAGGCCCTGCGGCGGCTGCGCGCCCACCCGGCGCTGGAGCAGGCGCGGCGGGACACCGTCCGGTACGCCCAGGAGGCGCGGGCGACGCTGGGCCCCCTGCCGGACTGCTACGCGAAGGCCGCGCTGGAGGAGCTGTGCGACCTGGTGGTGCACCGCGCGGGGTAGGGCTCGGGGTCGTTGTCATCCCTGAGCAGTACGGAAGTCGAGCCCCCGGTCTGACGCCCCCGGGGGTGTCGCCTTGGTCAGATGGATACCGATGGATCGCTGACCACGGAGGTAGGCACACATGGCACCGAACGACAGCGCCGGACGCCGGTGGACGGCACGGTACGCGGTTCCGGTCGCGGTGGCGGGGGTGGCGGCGGCGACGATCGGGCTCGTCCCGGCGCTCGCGGCATCCGGGGACCCCGAACTGCCGGAGATCACGGCACAGCAACTGATGGAGAAGATCGCCGCGTCGGACGTGCAGCAGCTGTCCGGCACGGTGAAGGTGACGACCGACCTCGGCCTCCCGTCGCTGGCCGGCCTCGGGGGTGACCTCGGGGGCGCGGCGGACGGCGGCGCGGGCGGCGACGCGGGCATCGGCAAGCTGATGGAGCTCGCCTCCGGCACGCACACCCTGCGTGTGGCGGCGGACGGACCGGACAAGCAGCGGCTGACCGTCGTGGACGACGCCTCCGCCGAGTACAGCCTGGTGCGCGACGGCGAGGACGTCTGGGCGTACGACGGGGCGTCCAACGAGGCGGTGCACTCGAAGGAGGCGGCTCCCTCCGGGGACGGCGCCGGCGCCGCGCCCGGCCTCCCGAGCGGCCCGGCGACGCCCAAGGCCCTCGTGGACGAGGCGCTCAAGGCCGTCGACGCCACGACGTCGGTGACGGTGGACGGCACGGCGCGGATCGCCGGGCGCGACGCGTACCAGCTGGTGATCAAGCCGAAGCAGAGCGGTTCGACGATCGGTTCGATCAAGGTGGCGGTGGACGCGGGCAACGGCGTGCCGCTGAAGTTCACGCTCACCCCGAGCGGCGGCGGCAAGGCCGCGATCGACGCGGGGTTCACGAAGGTGGACTTCGCCAAGCCGGACGCGTCGACGTTCGACTTCACCCCGCCCAAGGGCGCCAAGGTGATCGAGGAGCCGGCCGGCGGAGCGGAGCACGCCGTCCCGGAGAAGACCGGGAAGGGCGCCCCCGAGGACTTCGCGGGCACGGAGGACCTGAACGTCATCGGCGAGGGCTGGACCTCCATCGCCCGGCTCGCCGGCCCGTCCGGCGGTGTCCCGTCCGACCTGCCGGAGGACGCCCCGGCGGAGGCACAGCAGTTCCTGGACGCGCTCGGTGACAAGGTGACCGGGAAGTTCGGCTCCGGCACGGTGTTCAAGACCCGTCTGGTCAACGCCCTGATGACCGATGACGGCAGGGTCTACGTGGGCGCCGTCACCCCCGAGGCGCTGGTCGACGCGGCGAACGGCGACAAGTAGCCGGCAGGCGCCGGCCGTTGGGGGGCGCCCCGCCCGGAGAGGCCGTGTTCGCTCTCCGGGCGGGGCGCCTGCTTGCGCGGTGCGGACGCCGGGGCGTCGGGGTGCCGGGGCCGCCGGACCGGGCCCGGGGAGGGGCTCAGAACGTGAGGCGGAACGCGTTGATGTAGCCCGTGTCCTGGGCCGCCACGTCCTGAACACGCAGCTTCCACGCGCCGTTCGCCGCCTCGCTCGACGCGTCGACCGTGTACGTGGTCTGGACGTTGTCCGCCGAGTCGTTGCTGCTGGAGTTCTTCAGGCGGTACGCCGTGCCGTCGGGCGCGACGAGGTCCACGACCACGTCGCCGCGCCAGGTGTGGACGATGTCGACGCCCACCTTCAGCGCGGCCGGCGCGTTGCCGGTGCGGCCGGCGACGGTGACCGTGGACGTCACGGCCGTGCCGTTGTCCGGGATGGCCACGTCGGTGGTGTTCTCGTAGGTGTCACCGGTCGGGGGTTCGGTCGTACCGGCCGACAGCGTCCAGATGGCGTGTGCGACCGCGTCGCTGTTCCGGTCGAGAGCCGTGTCGTTGATGTTGGACGTGCTGTCGCAGGACGAGTGGTAGCAGCGGTCGAAGGCCTGGCCGGCCGTACCGCCCCACTTCTGCGCCTGGGCACTGGTCTTCGTACGGCTGGCGCCGGTGAACAGACCGCCGACCGGGATGCCGACGTTCTTGAACGAGGCGTGGTCGGAGCGGCCGTCGCCCTCCGTCTCGATCTCGGTGGGGATGCCGAGGCCCGCGAAGTAGTCCTTGAAGGTCTTCTCGATGACCGGGTCGTCGTCGTAGACGAAGTAGCCCGGGTTCGGCGAACCGATCATGTCGAAGTTGAGGTACCCGGAGACCTTGGCGCGTTCGGTGGCGGGCAGGCTGCTCACGTAGTGCTTCGAGCCGACCAGGCCGAGCTCCTCCGCGCCCCACCAGCCGAAGCGCAGGTGCTTGGTGGGCTTGAGCTGGGCGCGGGAGACGGCGAGCGCGGTCTCCAGCACGGCGGCCGAGCCGGAGCCGTTGTCGTTGATGCCGGCGCCGGAGGAGACGGAGTCGAGATGGGCGCCCGCCATGATCACCTTGTTGGTGTCGCCACCGGGCCAGTCGGCGATCAGGTTGTAGCCGGTGGTGCCGTTGTATGTGAACTGCTGGACGGTGGTGGTGTATCCGGCCGCGTCCAGCTTCGCCTTCACGTAGTCGATCGACGCCTTGTAGCCGGGGCGCCCGTGGGCGCGGTTGCCGCCGTTGGCGCCGGCTATGGACTGGAACTGGGTGAGGTGCCCCTTGACGTTGGCGAGGGGGATGTCCGGCGCGGCGAGTGCGGCGGCGGTGGCCTCTGCGGTGGTGGCCGTCGTGGTGGCGGTGCCTGTCGGGGCGGCGGTGGCTGCCGGGGCGGCGGTGGCCAGGAGGCCGGCCAGGGCGAGCGCGGCGATCGCGGCGGTGCGTCTGGGTATGCGGTGGTGGGCGGAGAGATTCATGTGGGGGCTCCGGGATTCCGTACGGGGATGGGACGGAACGTGCGAGACGCCCCGCGGCCGGGGAGGCGCGGGGCGTTGGAGCTGGTCGAGCCGGTGGAGCGGGTGCAGCTACTGCTGCGACGTGCGTGCTGAATGTTCAGCGAGAGTTTGACTCAACGTCAAGGGCGGAAACCGGTCACGAGTGTTCGGATATCGGAAGGCTCTCGACGTGAAGTGGTCGCGGAAGGAACACGACCACCTCGCCTTCCGGCCATGACCGCCCGCCCGGGACGCTGTGGCGGGCACGAGGCGCGGACGCGCCGGCGTGAGCTCGGACCCGGGCGGAACCGCCGGTATCCGGGAGCGCCCCTCCGCGGGGGAACATCGATGTGACCCGCCGCTACTGCACGCAGAACTCGTTCCCCTCCGGGTCCCTCAGGACGGTCCATTCGCCGCCCGGCTCCTTGACGTGACGCAGCACGGACGCGCCCCGCGCCTCCAGGCGTGCCACCTCCGCGTCGCGTCCTCCCGGCGGGGCGTGCAGGTCGAGGTGGAGGCGGTTCTTCCCGGTCTTCGGTTCCGGTACGCGCTGGAAGAGCAGCCGCCTGCCGAGCCCGATGCCCGTGTCCTCCTGGTACGGATCGTCCGGATGCCGGACGGCGACCAGATTCCGCCACGCGCGACGGCCGTGCGCCTCGACGGTGTCCGCCTCCGTCACGTACCCGAGGCCGAGCAGCCGGTCGATCTGGGCGCTGTTGTCCTCGACCAGGTAACCCAGGGCGTCTGCCCAGAAGTCGGCCTGGGCGTGCGGGTCGGCCGCGTCGATCACGAGCTTCCAGTGGAGCGTTGTCATGTAACCACTTATATTGGTTAGGTGAGTGAGCCTGCAACGGGAATGACCCTGTGTCCGCCGGATGGCGGCTCCTTCCGCTTCGACCCGGGCGCCCTGTGCCTGGAGTTGCTGCTCACCGGGGGGCCCGGCCCGCTCGCCCGATTCGAGGTGCTCGACACTCCCGCGGGGCTCCTGGACTGGGTGGCGGCCAGCCGCCTGGAGCCGCCGGGCCTGCGGCTGCCGCCCGTGGGCGAGGGCGACCTCGCCGCGGTGCGGGAGGTGCGCGACGCCCTGCACCGGCTCACCGCCGCCCGGGCGCACGGCCGCCCCCTCGGGGCCGCCGACGTGTCCGTGGTGAACGCCGCGGCGGCCGTACCGCCGCTGGTCGTGCGGATGACGGCGGCGGGGGAGCGGGAGTGGGCGCCCGGCGCGAGCGTCGCCGCGCTGCTGTCGACGGTCGCCCGCGACGCGGTCGAGCTGTTCACGGGCCCGTACGCGGCGGCGGGCCGGATCCGCGAGTGCGGCGGCCACAACTGCTACCTGCTCTTCGTCGACACCTCCCGCCCCGGCCGCCGCCGCTGGTGCGCGATGGAACGGTGCGGCAACCGGCACAAGGTGCGCGCCCATCGCGCGCGTACACAGAGCGAGGGAGAAGAAGGATGCCCACAGGGCTGACCCGCGACGCGGGGTGGGAGATCGGCGTCTCGAAGACGCTGCCGCTGCCGGCCGGTGCCGTCTGGGACTTCATCGCGGGCCCGGAGGGCGTCGCCCTGTGGCTCGGCGGCGTCCCGGGCGGTCTGCCCACCGAGCGGGGCGCGGCGTACGAAACGGCGGACGGCGTCACCGGCGAGGTGCGCGGCTACCGGCCGGGCGACCGCGTACGCCTCACCCACGGCGGCACGACGCTCCAGGTCACCGTCTCCGCGGCCGGCCCCGGCAAGGCGGTCCTCCGCTTCCACCAGGAGCGCCTCGCGAGCGCGGACGAGCGGGAGCGGCGCCGTACGCACTGGCAGGGCGTCATGCGCCGGGTCGTGGAGGAGCTGGGAGCCGGGGCCGGCTAGACCTTCGGGGCGTCCACCGGCCGGGCGGTCCCGGGCCCGTCCGCCGGGCCGGCCGCCGCCCCCCTGCCGGCCGCAGCGGCGGCCGTGGCCGTCGCTGCAGTCGCCGCGCCCGCCGCCGCCGACAGCCGCAGGGCCGCCGCCTCCGCCCTCGTACGGTGGGACGTCCGCAGCGCGTCCCAGGTCAGGACCGTCAGGGCCAGCCAGACGAGCGAGAAGCCCGCCCACCGCTCCGGCGGCATCGCCTCGTGGAAGTAGACGACGCCCAGCAGGAACTGGAACACCGGCGCCAGGTACTGCAACAGGCCCAGGGTCGACAGCGGCACCCGGATCGCCGCCGCGCCGAAGCAGACCAGCGGCACCGCGGTGACCACACCGGTCGCGGCGAGCAGCGCCGCGTGGCCCGTCCCCTCGCTGCCGAAGTGTGCCGAGCCCCGTGCGCCCAGCCACAGCAGGTACGCCAGCGCCGGCAGGAACTGGACGGCGGTCTCCGCCGCCAGCGACTCCAGGCCCCCGATGTTGACCTTCTTCTTCACCAGGCCGTAGATGGCGAAGGAGAAGGCGAGGATCAGCGAGATCCACGGCGGGCGGCCGTACCCCACCGCGAGGACCACCACCGCCGCGAAGCCGGTGCCGACCGCCGCCCATTGCGCCGGCCGCAGCCGCTCCTTCAGCAGCAGGACGCCCATGGCGATGGTGACCAGCGGGTTGATGAAGTAGCCGAGGGAGGCCTCCACCACCTGGCCGGCGTTCACGGCCCAGATATACAGGCCCCAGTTCACGGTGATCACGGTCGCGGCGAGCGCGATCAGACCGAGCTTGCGGGGCTGCCCCAGCAACTCGCGTATCCAGCCCCAGCGGCGCAGCGCGAGGAGCGCGACGCCCACGACGACCAGGGACCAGACCATGCGGTGGGCCAGGATCTCGATGGCCCCGGCCGGCTTCAGCAGCGGCCAGAAGAGCGGCACGAGGCCCCACATGCCGTAGGCGCTCACGCCGTAGAGGAATCCCGCCCGCTGCTCGCCGCCGCTCTTCGCCGCCACCGGCCGCCGCCCTTCCGCGCCCCTGTCCCGCACATGCCCTGAACATGCCCTGCGGACGAAGGTAACGCCGCGCGGTGCGGCCTGTCATGTCCGTACCGCGATACGGTCATGACGCCTGTGTCACAACCGTTCCAGCGCCTGTGCCACCGTGTCGGCGAGCGGGGTCGTCGGGCGGCCGGTCAGGCGGGACAGGCCGCCGTCGGTACGGGCCAGCCGGCCGCGCTCGATCGCCTTGTCGACGTCGACGAGGATCGCCGCGAACGGCTCGGGCACCCCGGCGCCGGTGAGGATCGCCAGGTGCGCCTCGGCCGGCACGTTCTGGTACGCGACGGTCTTGCCGGACCGGCGCGCGACCTCCGCCGCGTACTCGGCCAGCGACCAGGCGGTGTCGCCGCTCAGCTCGTACACCTTGCCCAGGTGCCCCTCCTGGGTCAGCACGGCGGCGGCCGCCGCCGCGTAATCGGCACGGGTGGCGGAGGCGATGCGCCCCTCGCCGGCGTTGGCGACGACGGCGCCGTGCTCCAGGACCGCGGCGAGCCGGTCGGTGTAGTTCTCGGTGTACCAGCCGTTGCGCAGCAGGGTGTACGGCAGACCCGAGTCCAGGATCAGCCGCTCGGTCACCCGGTGCTCGGCGGCCAGGTCGAAGTCGGCCTCCGGCCCGCCGAGGATGCCGGTGTACGCCAGCTGCGCCACGCCCGCCGCCTTGGCCGCGCTGATCACCGCTGCGTGCTGCGGCACGCGCCGCCCCACCTCGCTGCCGGAGACCAGCAGGACGCGGTCGCCCGCCACGAAGGCGTCGACCAGCGTCTCGGGGCGGTCGTAGTCGGCGACGCGCAGCTCGACGCCACGCTCCGCCAGGTCGGCGGCCTTCGCCTTGTCGCGCACGACGGCGGCGACGCCGGCCGGCTCGATGCCGCCGGCCGTCAGGGCGTCGATGACGAGGCGGCCGAGGCGACCGGTGGCTCCGGTGACGACGATGCTCATGAGGTTGGTGCTCCGTTCGGTCGGGCGATCGGAGCACCAACCTACGGAACCAGCTAACTATGAGAAAGTACCCACTTTGAAGTAAGGTACTGGCATGAGCGTAAGTACATCGGCGGCCCAGCCGCTCCCGCCGAACGTCATGGACGCCATGTGTCCCTCCCGTCTCGTGCTGGAGCACGTCACCAGCCGCTGGGGCGTCCTGGTGCTCGCCGCCCTGCTGGAGCGCCCGTACCGGTTCAGCGAACTGCGCCGCTTCATCGGGGGCGTCAGCGAGAAGATGCTCGCCCAGACGCTCCAGACCCTGGAGCGCGACGGGTTCGTCCACCGCGACGCCCAGCCCGTCATCCCGCCCCGCGTCGACTACTCGCTCACTCCGCTGGGCCGGGAGGCCGCCGAACAGGTGTGGGCCCTCGCGCGGTGGACCGAGCGGCACGTCGACGACGTCCGGCGGGCACAGGACGCGTACGACGAGGCCCGGGCCTCCTGACAAAGGCCCGGGCCCGTACAGCCGTCGCGCCGGACGTCAGCCGACGACCGTCCACGTGTCGTTGCCCGCGAGCAGCGCGGCGAGGTCGCCCTTGCCGTTCTGCTCGACCGCCGCGTCGAGCTGGTCGGCCATCTGCGTGTCGTAGACGGGGCGCCGGACGGCCCGGAACACGCCGATGGGCGTGTGGTGCAGCGTGTCCGGGTCCGCGAGCCGGGACAGGGCGAACGCCGTGGTCGGGCTCGCGCCGTGCGCGTCGTGGACGATGACCTGGCCCTCGTTCTCGGGGGTGACCGTCACGACCTGCAGGTCGCCGGTGGCCGGGTCCCGCACGACACCCTTGCCGCCGTCCGGACCGAAGCGGACCGGCTGCCCGTGCTCCAGCCGGATCACCGCCTCTTCGGCCTTCTCCTTGTCCTTCAGGGCGTCGAAGGCCCCGTCGTTGAAGATGTTGCAGTTCTGGTAGATCTCCACCAACGCCGTGCCGGGGTGGTCGGCCGCCTGCCGCAGGACCTCGGTGAGGTGCTTGCGGTCGGAGTCGACGGTCCGCGCCACGAAGGACGCCTCCGCGCCGATGGCCAGGGACACCGGGTTGAACGGCGCGTCGAGCGAACCCATCGGCGTCGACTTGGTGACCTTGCCGACCTCGGACGTCGGTGAGTACTGCCCCTTGGTCAGCCCGTAGATCCGGTTGTTGAACAGCAGGATCTTGAGGTTGACGTTGCGCCGCAGGGCGTGGATGAGGTGGTTGCCGCCGATGGACAGCGCGTCGCCGTCGCCGGTGACGACCCAGACGGACAGGTCGGTGCGGGAGGAGGCCAGGCCCGTCGCGATCGCGGGCGCGCGGCCGTGGATCGAGTGCATCCCGTAGGTGTTCATGTAGTACGGGAAGCGGGAGGAGCAGCCGATGCCGGAGACGAAGACGATGTTCTCCTTCGCCAGGCCGAGCTCGGGCATGAAGCCCTGCACGGCGGCGAGGATGGCGTAGTCACCGCAACCGGGACACCAGCGCACTTCCTGATCGGACTTGAAGTCCTTCATGGACTGCTTGGCCTCGGCCTTGGGCACCAGCTTCAGCGCCTCAGTCATGGATGGCCTCCTTGAGAGCCGTGGCGAGCTGCTCGGCCTTGAACGGCATGCCGTTCACCTGGTTGTAGCTGTGCGCGTCGACCAGATACTTCGCCCTGATGAGAGTGGCGAGCTGGCCCAGGTTCATCTCCGGCACGACGACCTTGTCGTACCGCTTCAGCACCACTCCGAGGTTCTTCGGGAGGGGGTTGAGGTGGCGCAGGTGGGCCTGGGCGATCGATTCGCCGGCCGACCGAAGCCGCCGCACGGCGGCCGTGATCGGCCCGTACGTGGAGCCCCAGCCCAGCACCAGGGTGCGGGCGGCGGAACCCGGGTCGTCGATCTCCAGGTCGGGGACGTCGATGCCGTCGACCTTGGCCTGACGGGTGCGGACCATGAAGTCGTGGTTGGCCGGGTCGTAGGAGATGTTGCCCGTGCCGTCCTGCTTCTCGATGCCGCCGATCCGGTGCTCCAGCCCGGGTGTACCGGGCAGGGCCCACGGCCGGGCCAGCGTCTCCGGGTCGCGCTTGTACGGCCAGAAGACCTCGGTGCCGTCGTCCAGGGTGTGGTTCGGCCCGGTGGCGAACCGTACGCCCAGGTCGGGCAGCTCCTCCAGGTCCGGGACGCGCCACGGCTCCGAGCCGTTGGCGAGATAGCCGTCGGAGAGCAGGAACACCGGGGTGCGGTAGGTCAGCGCGATCCGCGCCGCCTCCAGCGCCGCGTCGAAGCAGTCCGCCGGGGTCCTCGGCGCCACGATCGGCACCGGGGCCTCGCCGTTGCGCCCGTACATCGCCTGGAGCAGGTCCGCCTGCTCCGTCTTGGTCGGCAGCCCGGTGGACGGGCCTCCGCGCTGGATGTCGACGATCAGCAGCGGCAGCTCCAGCGAGACCGCGAGGCCGATCGTCTCCGACTTCAGCGCCACACCGGGGCCGGACGTGGTGGTGACGGCCAGGGATCCGCCGAAGGCCGCGCCCAGTGCCGCGCCGATGCCCGCGATCTCGTCCTCGGCCTGGAAGGTCCGCACCCCGAAGTTCTTGTGCTTGGACAGCTCGTGCAGGATGTCGGACGCCGGGGTGATCGGGTACGAGCCCAGGTACAGCGGCAGGTCCGCCTGCCGGCCCGCGGCGATCAGACCGTAGGCGAGGGCGAGGTTCCCGGAGATGTTGCGGTAGGTGCCGGCGGGGAACGCCTTGGTGGCCGGGGCGACCTCGTAGGAGACCGCGAAGTCCTCGGTCGTCTCGCCGAAGTTCCACCCCGCCCGGAAGGCCGCCACGTTCGCCTCGGCGATCTCCGGCTTCCTGGCGAACTTCTGCCGCAGGAACTTCTCCGTACCCTCGGTCGGGCGGTGGTACATCCAGCTCAGCAGCCCGAGCGCGAACATGTTCTTGGAGCGCTCGGCCTCCTTGCGGGACAGGCCGAAGTCCTTGAGCGCCTCGATCGTCAACGTCGTCAGCGGCACCGGATGGACCCGGTAGCCGTCCAGCGAGCCGTCCTCCAGGGGGGAGGTCTCGTAGCCGACCTTCGCCATGGCCCGCTTGGCGAACTCGTCGGTGTTGACGATGATCTCGCTGCCGCGCGGCACATCCCCGATGTTCGCCTTCAGCGCGGCGGGATTCATCGCGACCAGCACGTTCGGCGCGTCACCCGGCGTGAGGATGTCGTGGTCGGCGAAGTGCAACTGGAAGGACGAGACACCCGGCAGGGTCCCGGCGGGCGCCCGGATCTCGGCCGGGAAATTCGGCAGGGTGGACAGGTCGTTCCCGAACGACGCCGTCTCCGACGTGAAACGGTCACCCGTCAGCTGCATACCGTCGCCCGAGTCACCCGCGAAGCGGATGATCACCCGGTCCAGACGGCGTACTTCCTTCTCCGTACCCTGCTGGCCGGGGCCGCCACGCTGTTCCCCGACGACGGTCTCATCATCGGCCGTGTGGGTCCCACCGGACCCGTCGGCCCGATCGGCTGGGCTACTGACCTGGCTGGTCACTGAACTGGACCTCCCTCGAGACAAGGGGCCTCCCCGCCGTCGGCGGGGGAACGCTCGGGAGACAGCCGGCCCACCGGCCGTCCCAAGGCCCACCCTACGTCCGTAAGGGGCGCCCTCCCTGGACCGCTCACATGATGGACGCCACTCCGAGACGTCCGTACGCCCTCGATCATCATGCTTTGTCTCCCCCCGCGCCGTTCGGTAACGACGCTCCCGACTCGTCCTTCGAGTCCGGGCCGTGCGGCAGGTTCCCCGGCCGGCGCGGCCGGCTCGGCGGGCGCCGCACGTCAGCCGTTCAGATAGGTCAGTACCGCGAGCACCCGCCGGTGGTCCCCGTCGCTCGGGGCCAGGCCGAGCTTCAGGAAGATGTTGCTCACGTGCTTCTCCACCGCACCCTCGCTCACCTTCAGCTGCCGCGCGATCGCCGAGTTCGTCCGGCCCTCCGCCATCAGCCCCAGAACCTCGCGCTCCCGCGGCGTCAGCGCCGCCAGCACGTCCTGCTTACGGCTGCGGCCGAGCAGCTGGGCCACCACTTCCGGGTCCAGCGCCGTGCCGCCCCTGGCGACCCGCACCACCGCGTCCACGAACTCCCGGACCTCGGCGACCCGGTCCTTGAGCAGGTAGCCCACCCCCCGGCTGCTGCCCGCCAGCAGCTCGGTTGCGTACCGCTCCTCCACGTACTGCGACAGCACCAGCACCCCTATGTCCGGGTACTCCGTACGGAGTCGTACCGCCGCCCGCACCCCCTCGTCGGTGTGGGTCGGCGGCATCCGTACGTCGGCCACCACCACGTCCGGGAGCGCCCCCTCGCCGGCCAGCTCGGCCACCGTCTTGACCAGCGCGTCGCCGTCGCCGACGCCGGCGACGACGTCATGGCCCCGGTCCGTCAGCAGCCGGGTCAGGCCCTCCCGGAGCAGCACCGAATCCTCCGCGATGACCACGCGCACCCTGTCCTCCACCACGACCCGCATCCCCCCTGCTCCGATCCGCACCACGCGATTTCCGCGTCTGTGCCCCAGCATCCCAGCAGCCGTACGCCGGCGGGCCGGCCTGTGGACAACTCGCCGGCCCGCGGCCACCGGGCCGCGCGGGAGAGGGGCGTCGGGAGGTGCGTGGAGGTGATCGGGGAGGGGCGCGGGGATTCCGGAGGGGGCGGCCGGGCCCGGGTGCCGGCGAGACCGGCGGGAGGACGGCGGGGTCAGCCCCGCCAGGGCAGCTCGGCGGTGATCGTCGTCGGGCCGCCGACGGGGGAGTGCACGGCGACGATGCCGTCCACCGCGTCCAGCCGCTCCGTCAGCCCCGCAAGGCCGCCGCCCTTGGTCACGTCCGCGCCGCCACGACCGTCGTCCGTCACCTGGAGCATCAGCCTGTCGTCCACTCGCCATACGTCGACCGTCGCACGGCTGGCTCGTGAGTGCTTCGAGACGTTCTGGAGCAGCTCCGAGACGGTGAAGTAGGCGATGCCCTCGATCGCCGGTATCGGCCGGGCCGGCAGGTCCACCTCCACCGTGACGGGCACCGTGCAGCGGGAGGCGATGGAGGACAGGGCGGCGTCGAGTCCCCGGTCGGTCAGGACGGCGGGGTGGATGCCGCGTGCGAGGTCGCGGAGCTCCTGGAGGGCGAGTTTCACCTCGCCGTGGGCCTCGTCGACCATGGCGGCGGCGGCTTCCGGGTCCTCCGGCAGCTTCTCCTTCGCGAGCCCGAGGCCCATGGCGAGGGCGACGAGACGGGCCTGGGCGCCGTCGTGCAGGTCCCGCTCGATCCGGCGCAGGTCGGCGGCGGCGGTGTCCACGACCACCCCCCGGTCCGACTCCAGCTCGGAGACGCGGGTCGCCAGCCGGGAGGGGCTCAGCAGGCCCGTCACCATCAGCCGGTCCACCGTCGCCAGAGCCCGGATCACCCACGGGGTGACGAGCACGAAGAACAGGCCGAACAGGCTGGTGACGGTCGTCTCCACCGGCGAGTCCAGGAAGAACGAGTGCGTCCCGTCCCCGTACAGCTGGAGGCCGTCCATCCCGGCGTACACCGGGAAGACCCATCGCCACAGCGGGTACGTCAGCAGACCCCAGCCGTAGGTCCAGAACGTCACCGCGACGGTGAAGGCGAAGATCGCCCACGGCATGTGCAGGACCGAGTAGAGGAAATGCCGCCAGGACTCACCGCTCTTGAGGACACCGCCCACCCAGCCCATCAGCCCGCCACCGGACCGGCGGCGCACCGGCGGGAGATCGGCTATCTCCACTCCCAGCAGGCCCCGTGCCCGCGCCCGCTCCAGCATGCCGAAGCCGCGGCACATGACGAGGGCGGCGGCGAGCAGTGGAATGCCCAGGAAGGTCACCACCAGACCGGCGCCGAGCGACACCATGGCTATGGACAAGGCGAAATAGAAGATGCTCAGCGGCAGACCGACCACCAGGTAGCCGAACTCGCGCCACGTGCGGGCCTCGAAGGGCGCCCGCAGCGCCGCGGGGAGGCGGTGGTGCCGGGTCTCCGGTCCATGGGCCAGGGCCATCGGGTCGTCCATCCGTTTCTCGTCGTCGTCGGGACCGCGGGAGCCGCGGGGTGCGTGCGCCGCCCGTGCCGACTGCGTGGTGCCCCGTGCGTGGGGTCGTACCTGGGGCGATGCGTGGGGTCGTCCGTGGAGCCCGTGCGTGGAGTCCGTGCGCAGGGCTGCGCGGCAGTGCGCAGGAGGGCGGTGGGCCGGGATGCGCCCGGTGCGTCAAGCGTGCTGGACCGGGCGGTCCGGCACCATGAGGCTCGCGTCCGTCTTCGACCGGGGGTTATCCCCCCTGCCGGGCGGGGGCGTGCCCGCAACCGGCACCGCTAGCGGGCGGTGGGGCGGGACGCCGCACGGCGGCGCCAGGGCAACTCGGCGGTCACCGTCGTCGGTCCGCCGGCCGGGGACTCCAGGACGAACAGGCCGTCCACCGCCCCCAGTCGCTCCGCCAGGCCGGACATGCCCGTGCCCCCGTCCAGCCGGGCGCCCCCGCGGCCGTCGTCGGTGACCTGGATCAGCATCCGGTCGTCCGCCCGCCAGACATCGACCGCCGCCTTGCGCGCCCGGGAGTGCTTGGACACGTTCTGGAGCAGCTCCGAGACGGTGAAGTAGGCGATGCCCTCGATCGCCTCCGCCGGCCGCTCGGGCAGGTCGACGCTGACGGCGACCGGGACGGTGCAGCGGGAGGCGATGGAGGACAGGGCGGCGTCGAGTCCCCGGTCGGTCAGGACGGCGGGGTGGATGCCGCGTGCGAGGTCGCGGAGCTCCTGGAGGGCGAGTTTCACCTCGCCGTGGGCCTCGTCGACCATGGCGGCGGCGGCTTCCGGGTCCTCCGGCAGCTTCTCCTTCGCGAGCCCGAGGCCCATGGCGAGGGCGACGAGACGGGCCTGGGCGCCGTCGTGCAGGTCCCGCTCGATCCGGCGCAGGTCGGCGGCGGCGGTGTCCACGACCACCCCCCGGTCCGACTCCAGCTCCGCGATCCGCCGCTCCAGCTCGTCGGACGGCGACAGCAGACCCCGCACCATCGCCCGGTCGGCGTTGCCCAACGCCCGGGCGAGGTAGGGCAGCACGGGCCACAGGACGAGCAGCCCCACCAGGGTCACGGTGAACGTCAGCACGCCCCAGGGCAGCCGTATGAACCCGTACAGCACCGCCCGCCACGCCACGGAGTCCTTCAGGACCGTCCACAGCCAGGGGAAGAAGCCGCCGCCGGGCCGGTGCGGCAGCGGACTGGGCTCCTCGACACGTACACCGAGCAGCGCCCTCGCCCTCGCCCGCTCCACCCGGCCCAGCCGGCGCGCTCCGACCAGACCGGCCGCGAGCAGCGGCAGTCCGACGACGGTCACCGACAGCCCCGCACCGACGGCGACCATGAACACCACGTAGACAAAGCCGAGGAGGGCGAACGGAAGGTCGGCCAGAAGGTGGGCCACTTCCTTCCAGACGTGCCGGTCGTATGCGATGCGTGCGGTCATGCCGCCCAGCCTGCCGGGCGGGACCCGCCCACGCCATGGGGTCCGTGGGGGGAGGGGAAGTAGGGATAACCCCACCTGAAGAGCGGCACGGCTGATTACCGGCGCTGAGCCAGGGCCTAGACTCCCGTGCGTACAGATCGCATAAGCATCGCCGCGAGGGCAGGGAGCGAGGGAAACGGACGTGCCGGAACCGACCGTACGGGCCGTACCGGCCGTACTCGCCGTCGACTACTTCCAGAGCTATTCGGTCGTCGGCCTGCTCGCCCTGATCGGCGTGCTGTTCGTCGCGGTCGCCTTCGGGGCCGGGCGGCTGCTGCGGCCCGTCGTGCCGACGCCGGAGAAGCTGCTGACGTACGAGTGCGGCGTCGACCCGGTGGGCGAGGGGTGGGCCCACACGCAGGTCCGTTACTACGTCTACGCTTTTCTGTACGTCATCTTCGCGGTGGACTCGATCTTCCTCTTCCCGTGGGCGACCGTCTTCGCCGCACCCGGTTACGGCGCCACGACGCTGGTCGAGATGTTCATCTTCCTCGGCTTCCTGGCCGTGGGGCTGCTCTACGCGTACAAGAAGGGCGTCCTGACATGGACGTGACCCCTGTCGATCTTCCCGAGCCGAAGAGGCTCGGAGCACTCTCGCGCCTCGCGCCGGAGCCGATGAAGGTGGTCCTGAACTGGGGCCGCCGCTACAGCCTGTGGGTCTTCAACTTCGGGCTCGCCTGCTGCGCGATCGAGTTCATCGCCGCGTCGATGGCGCGGCACGACTTCATCCGGCTCGGCGTGATCCCCTTCGCCCCCGGCCCCCGCCAGGCCGACCTCATGGTCGTCTCGGGGACGGTCACCGACAAGATGGCGCCCGCGGTGAAGCGGCTGTACGAGCAGATGCCCGAGCCCAAGTACGTCATCTCCTTCGGCGCCTGCTCCAACTGCGGCGGCCCCTACTGGGACTCGTACTCCGTCACCAAGGGCGTCGACCAGATCATCCCGGTCGACGTGTACGTACCCGGCTGCCCGCCGCGGCCGGAGGCGCTCCTCCAGGGCATCCTCAAGCTCCAGGAGAAGATCGCCCGCGAGTCGCTCGGCGAGCGGTACGGCCACGCACGCCCCTCCTCCGGCCAGCTGCGCAGCGGCCTGGTGCCCCCGCCGGGAGGTACGGCGTGAACGCCTACGACCGCCTTCCGGACGCCGCCGGCGAGCTCTTCGGCGACGGGGCCACGGCGGAGCGCACGTACGACCTGCTGACCGTCGACGTCCCCGCCGCGTCCTGGATCACCGCGCTGGAGACCGCCCGGGACGAGCTGCGCTGCACGTACTTCGACTGGCTGAGCGCGGTCGACGAACCCGCCACGGGCTTCCGGGTCTGCGCCCATGTGGTCGCCCTGGGAGACGGTGGGGTACGGCGGCTTCTCCTGCGGACGACCGTCCCGCACGACGCCCCGGTCCTGCCGAGCGCCGTGGGCGTCTACGCGGGCGCGGGCTGGCACGAGCGCGAGACGTACGAGATGTTCGGCGTCACGTTCACCGGCCACCCGCACCTGGTGCCGCTGCTGCTGCCGGAGGGCTTCGAGGGCCACCCGCTGCGCAAGGACTTCGTGCTGGCCGCCCGGGTGGCCAAGGCGTGGCCGGGGGCCAAGGAACCCGGGGAGTCCGAGCACGGCGGACCCAAGCGGCGCCAGATGCTGCCGCCGGGCGTCCCCGACCCGAACGACTGGGGCCCGCTGAAGGGCCAGCTCCCGCCCGCCCCGGCCCGCCCCGCCCGCGGCGCGCGGGCGGCCGGCGACCGCCCGGTCCGCCGTACGCGCACGGCGGGCGAGGGGTCGGCGAGCCAGGCCCCGGAGGCCACCGCCGCGGCCCCGGAGGCCACCGCACCCGCGGCGGCCCCGCCGCGCCGCGCGCGCAGCGCCTCGGACGGCTCGGCGAGCCAGTCCGCCGCCCCGGAGGCCCCCCGCCGTACGGGCTCCGCCGGTGCGGGCGCGGGCGGTCCGGCCACCGGACCCGCCGCCGGGACGTCCCCGGCGCCCCCGTCCCGCACACGCAGCGCGGACGCCCCGTGGAACAACCCGCGCCCCGCCTTCGGCGACGCCCCCGCGCCCGCCCGGGAAGCCCCGGCACCGGACGCGCCCGAGGCGACCGCCCCGGCTCCCGCTGCGCCCGCGCCCGAGCCGTCCGCGGCGCCGGAAGCGAAGCCCGCGCCCGCGCCCGGTTCCGGACCCGCGCCCCAGGCGGCACCGGGGCAGGAGCCGAGAACCGGCCCGGACGCGGCACCGGATCCGGAGCCCAAGCCGGAGCAGGGCGCCGAGGCTACGACCGACGACGGCGCCGAGCGGGGAGGAACATCCCCGCGAACGACCCG
This sequence comes from Streptomyces sp. NPDC045701, assembly GCF_056432045.1. Lineage (NCBI taxonomy): Bacteria > Bacillati > Actinomycetota > Actinomycetes > Kitasatosporales > Streptomycetaceae > Streptomyces > Streptomyces sp. NPDC045701. Next base: position 85,759 of record NZ_JBWKJV010000001.1, read on the forward strand.
ACGCACGAACACCGAAGGAGACGCGTGAACGACGTACTCGACGTCGCCCTCCGGCTGCTCGTCGTCTTCGCCGTGTTCCTGGTCCTGCCCCTGGTGATCGGACAGACCGAGCACAAGGTCATGGCCCACATGCAGGGCCGCCTCGGACCCATGTACGCCGGGGGGTTCCACGGCTGGGCCCAGCTCGTCGCCGACGGGGTGAAGTTCGCGCAGAAGGAGGACGTGGTCCCGGCCGACGCCGACCGGCGCGTCTTCCAGCTCGCCCCCGCCGTCGCCCTCCTCCCGTACCTCCTCGTCCTGGTCGCCATCCCCGTCGGCCCGAGCGAAGGAGCGGTCGGAGAAGTCGTCGACGCGGGCATCTTCTTCGTGCTCGCCGTCATGGGCGTGGGCGTCCTCGGCTCGCTGATGGCCGGCTGGGCGTCCGCCAACAAGTTCTCCCTCCTCGGCGGCCTGCGCACCGCCGCCCAGCTCCTCGCCTACGAGCTGCCCATGCTGCTCGCGGCCGCGTCCGTCGCCATGGCGGCGGGCACGGTGTCGCTGCCCGGCATCGTCAACGCCTTCGAGTGGTGGTGGCTGCCCTGGCAGATCACCGGAGCGCTCGTCTTCTTCATCGCCGGTCTCGCCGAACTCCAGCGCCCGCCGTTCGACATGCCGGTCGCCGACTCCGAGATCATCTTCGGCGCGTACACCGAGTACACCGGCCTGCGCTTCGCGCTGTTCCTGCTGGCCGAGTACGCCGGCATCGTCGTCCTGTGCGGCCTGACCACCGTCCTCTTCCTCGGCGGCTGGCACGGCCCGTTCGGGGCCGAGGGCCTGGGCTGGGTGTGGACCCTGCTCAAGACCGCCGTGCTCGCCTTCATCGTGATCTGGCTGCGGGTGAGCTACCCGCGGCTGCGCGAGGACCAGCTGCAGAAGCTCGCCTGGACCACGCTGGTCCCCCTCGCCCTCGCCCAGATCGCCCTCACCGGCATCGTCAAGGTGGTGATCCAGTAATGGCTCCGATTCCCGGATCCGGCCTCGCCAAGGGGCTGGCCGTCACCCTCCGCACGATGACCAGGAAGAGCCACACCGCGCAGTACCCCGACGCCCAGCCCGACCTGCCGCCGCGCACCCGCGGCGTCATCGGCCTGTTCGAGGAGAACTGCACGGTCTGCATGCTCTGCGCCCGTGAGTGCCCCGACTGGTGCATCTACATCGACTCCCACAAGGAGACGATCCCCGCCGCCGCTCCCGGCGGCCGTGAGCGGAGCCGCAACGTCCTCGACCGGTTCGCCATCGACTTCGCGCTCTGCATGTACTGCGGTATCTGCATCGAGGTGTGTCCTTTCGACGCGCTGTTCTGGTCGCCGGAGTTCGAGTACGCGGAGACCGACATCCACGAGCTGACCCACGAGCGGGACAAGCTCCGCGAGTGGATGTGGACGGTTCCCGAACCGCCCGCCCTCGACCCCGGCGCCGAGGAGCCCAAGGAGATCGCCGCCGCCCGCAAGACGGCCGAGAAGCTCGCAGCCGCCCAAGCCGCCGAGGCCGACCGGGCCGAGCCGGCCGCCGCCGCGGCGGGCGACGTCACACCCCCCGCCTCCGGCACCGACGGGCACGGGCAGCGGCCCCCGGCCGAGGGAGGGACCGCGTGACGCTCGCCGCCACCCACGGCTTCCTTTCCCCCACCGGCGTCGAGATCGCCTTCCTCCTCGTCGGGATCGTCACCCTCGGCGCCGCCGTCGTCACCGTCACCACGAAGCAGCTGGTGCACGCCGCATTGTGGCTGGTCGTGGCGCTCGGTGGGCTCGCCGTCGAGTACCTCCTCCTCACCGCGGAGTTCATCGCCTGGGTCCAGGTGCTGATCTACGTCGGTTCCGTCGTCGTCCTCCTCCTCTTCGGTCTGATGCTCACCAGGGCACCCATCGGCCGCTCACCCGATGCCGACTCGGGCAACCGCCCCGCCGCCCTGGCCGTGGCCGTCGCCGCCGCTGCCGCCCTGATCTGGGTGGTCGTCGACGCGTTCCGCGCCACCTGGATCGACCTCGACGGGCCCGCGCAGGGCTCCACCAAGGTGTCGGGCTCCATCCTCTTCCGGCACTGGGTGCTGCCCTTCGAGGCGCTCTCCGTCCTCCTCCTGGCCGCGCTCGTCGGCGCGATCGTCCTCTCCCGCAGGGACCGCGAGCGGGAGGGCGGCAACTGATGCACCTCGCCTACCCGGCGGTCCTCGCCGTCCTGCTGTTCTGCACCGGTCTGTACGGAGTGCTCGCCCGCCGCAACGCGATCCTGGTCCTGATGTCCGTCGAGCTGATGCTCAACGCCGTCAACCTCAACCTGGTCGCCTTCGACGTGTGGCTGCGCGACGCCCTGCACGCGGGCCAGGCGCTGACCCTGTTCACCATCGCCATCGCCGCCGCCGAGATCGGCATCGGCCTGGCGATCGTCCTGATGGTTTACCGCAACCGCGGCACCTCGGACATCGACAAGCTCCGTGACAACGCCGAGGCCCCTGGCCCCGACCAGACCCCCGGTCACGACGGGACCGCGGGTCCCGACGCGGGCCCCGACGAGAAGGCGGAGGCCGCCGCGTGACCACCACGACCCTCGCCGTCCTCGTCCCCCTCCTGCCGTTCCTCGGCGCCCTCGCCGGGCTGCTGTCGGGCCGCACCGCCCCCGCGTTCGTGCGCCCGCTGGCCGTGCTCCCGACGCTCGCCGCGCTCGTCCTCGCCGTCCTGGTCGCCGTACGGCAGGGCGGCGGCAAGGCGATCGACGCGGCGACCCAGCTCACCCCGACCGGCTCCGAGCCGATCGACCTCGCCCTGCACCTCGACGGCTTCGCCGTACTGACCGCCGTCCTGGTGGGCGTCGTCGCCTCGTGCGTGCAGCTGTACTCCACGGGCTACCTCCGTGACGACCCGCGCTACCCCTCGTACGCCGCGCTCGTCTCCCTGTTCACCTCCGCGATGCTGCTCGTCGTCTACTCCGGCGACCTGATGGTGCTGCTGGTCGGCTGGGAGATCATGGGCATCTGCTCGTACTTCCTGGTCGGCCACTACTGGGAGACGCCCGAGGCGCGGGCCGCCTCCCTCAAGGCCTTCCTGGTCACCAAGCTCGGCGACGTCCCCTTCCTGATCGGTCTGTTCGCGCTGGCCGCCGACGCCGGCACGTTCCGGATCACCGGCATCCTGGGCGCCGTCGCCACCGGCCGCATCGAGCACCCCACCCTGGTGGCGCTGCTGCTGCTCGCGGGTGTCGCCGGCAAGTCCGCGCAGTTCCCGCTGCACACCTGGCTCCCGGACGCCATGGCCGGCCCGACGCCCGTCTCCGCACTGATCCACGCCGCGACGATGGTCGCCGCCGGTGTGTACTTCGTGGCCCGGCTCCTTCCCGTGTTCGCCGCTTCCGCGGCCGCCATGACCGTGCTCGCCGTGATGGCCGCGGTCACGATGGTCGGCTCCGGACTCGCCGCCCTCGCGCAGGACGACATCAAGCGGGTCCTCGCCTACTCGACCATCGGGCAACTGGGCTACATGTCCGGCGCCCTGGCCGTGGGGGACCGGGGCGCGGCCGTCTTCCACCTCCTGTCGCACGGCGCCTTCAAGGCGCTGCTGTTCCTCGCCGCCGGCGTGATCATCCACGCCGCCGGTACGAACTCGCTGGCCACCATGTCCCGCATGCGGGGGCTCGCCGCCCGGATCCCCGACGCGTACTGGACGATGACGGTCGCCCTGCTCGCGCTGGCCGCGATCCCGCCCTTCGCCGGCTTCTTCTCCAAGGAAGCCGTCCTCGTGGCCGCCGAGCACACCGCCCTGGGCGACCGGACCGTCGCCCCCGCCGAGGCGGGCTGGATCATCCTGGTGTCCGGTCTCGTCACCGCCCTCCTCACCGCCGCGTACGCGACCCGTCTGTGGCTGCTGGCCTTCCGCGGCCGGGGCACCGAGGCCCCCGCGCACGGCAGGCAGCCGCTCGTCATGAACGCCGTGCTGTGGGTGCTCGCCGTCCCCTCCCTCGCCTTCGGCCTGGCCGTGGGCGTGCTCGGGGGCTGGTTCGACGGCCACGCCCTGACCCCGACCTTCACCACCGCCGTGCTGGGCACGGGCATCGCCCTCGTCGGCGGGCTCGTCACCTACGCCACCTGGCGGCACACCACCGCCATGGCCGGCCGGCATCCGGTGGGAGCGGTCGCCGCCCACCCCGACGCCGCCCCCGCCGAGGCCGAGGCGATCGCCACGCACACGCCCGCGTACGGCGACGCCCGCCCGTCGCCCGGCCGCCACCCCTCATCGACCGGCTTCGCCGAGCCCCTGTCGACGGCACCCGACCCCGCCGACCCCGGCCGGCTGCTGCTCGGACCGCTGCACCGCCACGCCGCCGCCGGCTTCCACCTCGACGCCGTCTACTCCGCCCTCTTCGTCCGCCCCGTCAGGGCGGCCGCCTCACTGGTCGGCTTCCTCGACCGCGAGGTCGTCGAGACGTACGTCCGCGGAGCGGGCAGCGGCACCAAGCTGCTGGGCCGGGCCGTCCGGCGCGCCCAGACCGGCAACGTGCAGACCTACCTCAGCGCCCTGCTCGCCGGCTCCGTCGTCCTGGCGATCGCCGCCGTCCTCGTAGCCGCCGGAGCGTGAGCCGTGCTCGATATCAGCGAATCCGTGATGCAGTTCCTTCTCGCGTTCCTCGTCGCCGGCCCGCTCATCGGCGCCGCGGCAGCCCTCCTGCCCGCCCCGCCCGGGCTGAAGGGGAAGTCCCCCGAGCAGGCCGTGCTCCGCCACGGCGTGACCGTCACCGGCGTGATCCTCGCCGCGGCGATCGTCCTCGCCATCGGCTTCGACCACGACCGGCCGGCCAGGATGCAGGCCACGACGGACATCAGCTGGATCCCCGCACTCGACGTGCGGATCCACCTCGGTGTCGACGGCATTTCCCTCCCCCTCCTCGTCCTGACCGCGCTGCTGACCTTCCTGTGCGCGCTGTACAGCTACTTCAAGATGCCCGCGGGCCCCTCCCCGAAGGCATTCGTCGCCCTGCTGCTGGTCCTCGAGTCCGGCACGCTGGCGACCTTCGCCGTCCTCGACCTGCTGCTGTTCTTCCTGGCCTTCGAGATGGTGCTCATCCCGATGTACTTCCTCATCGCCCGCTGGGGCGGTGAGGGCCGCCGGGCCGCGGCCTGGCGGTTCATCCTCTACACGCTGCTCGGCTCGGTCGTCATGCTGCTCGGCCTGCTCCTCGTCGGACTGAAGGCCGGCACCTTCGACATGGTGGCACTCGCCACTGACAACGGCCGCGACATCACCACATCCGTGCAGGTCATCGCCGTTCTCGCGATCGGGATCGGCCTCGCGGTGAAGACCCCGATGTGGCCGCTGCACAGCTGGCTGCCGGACGCCCACACCGCCGCCCCGACGGTCGGCTCCGTCCTCCTCGCCGGCGTCCTGCTCAAGATGGGTACGTACGGATTCGTCCGCATCGTCCTGCCGATCGCACCCGACGGCATGCACGCCCTCGCGCCCTACCTCGCCGCGTTCGCGGCCGCCGGCATCGTCTACGGATCGCTCGCCTGCCTCGCCCTCGCCCGCACCGGCGCCAAGGGCGACCTCAAGCGCCTGATCGCGTACTCCTCCGTGGGCCACATGGGCTTCGTCCTCCTCGGCATCGCGACCATGACGCCCACCGGCGTCAACGGCGCGCTCTTCGCCAACGTCGCCCACGGCCTCATCACCGGCCTGCTGTTCTTCCTGGTCGGCGCCATCAAGGACCGGTACGGGACCGCCGACCTCGACACCCTCGCCGGAGCGACCGGCGCCGCGCTCTACGGACGCGCGCCCCGCCTCGGCGGCCTTCTCGCCTTCGCCGCCGTCGCCTCCCTCGGACTGCCCGGCCTCGCCGGGTTCTGGGGCGAGATGCTCGCGCTGTTCGGCGCGTTCCGGCCGGCCGAGGGACTCAGCCGCCCCGCCTTCCTCACCTTCATGGCCGTCGGCGCGTTCGGCACTCTGCTCACCGCCGCGTACCTCCTGGTCGTCGTGCGCCGCGTCTGCATGGGCGCCGGGCCCGCCGCCGACGGGCCGGCGCTCCCGGACATCCAGAGGTACGAGTTCGCCGCCTGGTCGCCGCTGGCGGTCCTCACCGTCATCGCCGGCCTCTGGCCCGCGGTCCTCCTCGGCCTGACCGACCCGGCCGTGCAGAAGCTCCTCGCAGGAGGCAAGTCGTGACCCTCGCCGCCACGAGCGCCACGGGCGCGGGCAACCTGGTCCAGTCCGTCGACTGGGCCGCCGTCGCGCCGCCGGCCGTCGCCGCCGTGGTCGCCCTGGTCGTGCTCGTCGCCGACCTCTTCGTGCCGCAGGCGCGCAAGCAGCTCCTCGGCTGGGGCGCGATCGCCGGCCTCGTCGCCGCCGTCGTCACGCTCGTACCGCTGCGCAAGGGCGACCGGAGCACCTTCTGCCTGACCACCGGCGCCGACGCGTGCAGCTACACCGCCGACCACTTCACGCTGGTCATCCAGTTCCTGGTGCTCGGCGGAGCCCTCCTCACGGCGCTGCTCTCCCTCCACGACACCAAGGAGAGGCTCCCGGCCGGCGAGTTCTGGTTCCTGCTGCTCTCCTCCGCCGCCGGTGCCGCCCTACTGCCCGCCTCCCGGGACCTGGCGACGCTGGTCGTCGCCCTGGAGGTCGCCTCGCTGCCCGCCTTCGCACTCGTCGGCCTCAAGCGCGGCGACCGCATGTCCGGCGAGGCGGCGCTGAAGTTCTTCCTCTCCTCCGTCACCGCCACGGCCGTGATGCTGCTCGGCGTCAGCTTCGTGTACGCCGCGACCGGCAGCCTCCACCTGACGGAGATCGCCCAGAACCTGGACGACGTCCCGGCCCCCCTGGAGAACCTCGCCAAGGCGGGCGTCGCGCTCACCCTCGTCGGGTTCGCCTTCAAGACGGCCGCCGTACCGTTCCACTTCTGGGTGCCCGACACCTACGTCGGGGCGCCGCTGCCCATCGCCGCGTACCTCTCGGTCGTCGGCAAGGCGGTCGGCTTCACCGGCCTCATCCTGGTGACCGTCATCGCCTTCCCGACGTACGCGGACGTGTGGGGCCCGGCGCTCGCGGTGCTCGCCGCGCTCACCATGACCGTCGGCAACGTCGGCGCGCTCCGGCAGGCCCCCACGCGCGCGTGGAGCGCGGTACGGCTGCTCGCGTGGTCCTCGGTGGGCCAGGCGGGCTACCTGCTGGTGCCGATCGCGGCGGCGGCGTACTCCGGCGACGACCAGATCGGCGCCACCGTCGCGTACGCCCTGATGTACGCGGTCGTGAACCTCGGCGCCTTCGCTGTGGCCGCGCTGGTCGCCCGGACCCACCCGTCGAACCGGATCTCCGACTACCGGGGCCTGTACGCGACCCGGCCCGGCGCCGCGCTCGTCATGGGCTTCTTCCTGCTGTGCCTGGCCGGCCTGCCGCCCGGCATCATCGGCCTCTTCGCCAAGGTCACCGTCTTCTCGGCGGCGGTCGACGCGGGCCTGGGCTGGCTCGCCGTCGTGATGGGCGTCAACGTGGTCATCGCCCTCTACTACTACCTGCAGTGGACGGCCGTACTGTTCCGCGCGCCCGAGGGCGCCCCGGCGGACCGGCCCGCCCCGGCGAAGCAGCCCGTCCCCGCGGCCATCGCCGTGGCCATCGTCGTGACGGCCACCGCCGGCGTGGTCCTGTCGGGCTATCCCCAGCTCGTCCTGCGCTTCGCCGCGGACACCCTCTTCTGACCCCTTCGACCCACGCACCATCGAGGAGCACGGCCGTGCTGAACGGTTTCAAGGACTTCATCCTTCGTGGAAACATCATTTCCATGGCGATCGGCCTTGCCGTCGGCGCGGCCTTCACGGCGGTCGTCACCGCCTTCAGCAACGCCTTCATCACCCCGCTCATCGGCCTCGCCACGGGCACCGTCGGAGACTTCAGCCACTCCTACTTCACGGTCCGCGACGCCAAGTTCCCCTACGGCCTGTTCATCAGCGCCGCTCTGGCGTTCCTGATCACCGCGGCCGTGCTCTACTTCTGCGTCGTCCTCCCGATGATGAAGATCCAGACCCGCTTCAAGCGCGACGAGCCCGCCGACGTCAGGGCGGCGGTGCGCGACTGCCCGCGCTGCTTCTCCGCGATCCCGGCCGTCGCCAGCCGCTGCGCCCACTGCACCAGCGAGGTCGAGCCCGTCCCCGAAGCGCTGGAGAAGGTCGGACTGCCCGCGCAGCGCTGAGTCACCCGAACGGCCCGCCCCCCTGCCCCCGGGGCGCAAGGGAACCCGCCATGCCCGCCTGGCGTTGACCAGTACGGGAGGGTCCACTGAACAGTGGACCAGCACCAGGCAAAGGGTCCCCCTGCCGCACCATTTGGAGGGCGTACCGTGCACCGCCGGCACAACGGGCTGAAGACCGCCGTACTCCTCGGGGGACTGTCCGCACTCATCATCCTGATCGGCAGCTTCTTCGGCCGTACGGGCCTCGTCGTCGCGCTTCTCGTGGCGATCGGCACCAACGCGTACGCGTACTGGAACAGCGACAGGATCGCGCTGCGGGCCATGCGGGCCCGTCCCGTGAGCGAGTTCCAGGCGCCCCGGCTGTACCGGATGGTCCGGGAGCTCTCCACGCAGGCCCGCCAGCCGATGCCCCGCCTCTACATCTCGCCGACCCAGGCGCCCAACGCGTTCGCCACCGGCCGCAACCCGCGCAACGCCGCGGTGTGCTGCACCGAGGGAATCCTCCAGATCCTCGACGAACGCGAGCTGCGCGGCGTCATCGGCCACGAACTGAGCCACGTCTACAACCGGGACATCCTGATCTCTTCGGTCGCCGGAGCCCTCGCGTCCGTGATCATGTTCCTGGTGAACTTCGCCTGGCTGATCCCGGTCGGCCGCTCGGACGACGACGACGGCCCGGGCCTGCTCGGCATGCTGCTGATCATGCTGCTGGGCCCGCTCGCCGCCTCGGTGATCCAACTGGCCATCAGCCGCTCCCGCGAGTACGAGGCCGACGCCTCCGGCGCCCAGCTCACCGGCGATCCGCTCGCCCTGGCCAGCGCCCTGCGCAAGCTGGAGGCCGGCACCAAGCAGCTCCCGCTCCCGCCCGAGCCCAGGATCGAGACCGCGAGCCACATGATGATCGCGAATCCGTTCCGGCCGGGCCAGGGGTTCGCCAGGATGTTCTCGACGCACCCGCCGATGGCGGAACGCATCGCCCGACTCGAACAGATGGCGGGTCGTCGCCAGTGAAAGCACTACTGAACGTCATATGGCTCGTGCTGAGCGGCTTCTGGCTCTTCCTCGGCTACATGGCCGCGGGCCTGCTGCTGTGCGTCACGATCCTCGGCATCCCCTTCGGCCTGGCCGCCTTCCGCATCGGCCTCTACGCACTGTGGCCCTTCGGCCGGACCGTCGTGGACCGCCGTGACGCGGGCGCCGCGTCCTGCGTCGGCAACGTACTGTGGCTGGTCCTCGCCGGCTGGTGGCTGGCGCTCGGCCACGTCGTCACGGGCATCGCCCTGTGCGTCACCGTCATCGGCATCCCGCTCGGCATCGCGAACTTCAAGCTGATTCCCGTCTCCCTGCTGCCGCTGGGCAAGGAGATCGTGCCCAGCGACCGTCCGTTCGCCACCCGGTGACGGAAGGGCGCCCGGGCCGTCCCCCGTCATTGTCAGTGCCGTGGTGCACCATGAACACATGACCGAGCACGAGTATCCGGCGTTCGGCGCCGTGACCGCGGGGCGCGCGCGAATATGAGGCGTACGGTGCGTCAGCTCCGCCGCACCGCGTACATCACCGCGCCCGCCGCCAGGACCCCCGTGCCCGCCAGGACCGACGACAGGGGCAGCGCGAACGCCAGCGCCAGGCAGCCCGCCAGCCCGCCCACGGCGAGGACCCGCCCCGGACCGAGCGTCCACGCCGAGGCGTTGGCGATCGCGTAGTACACCAGCACCCCGAACGACGAGAAGCCGATCGCCCCGCGCACGTCCACCGTCGCCGCCACCACCGCGACGACCAGCCCCACCGCGAGCTCCGCGTGGTGCGGCACCCGGAACCGGGGGTGCACGGCGGCGAGCGTACGGGGCAGGTGGCCGTCGCGCGCCATCGCCAGCGTCGTACGGGACACCCCGAGGACCAGCGCCAGCAGCGCACCCAGCGCGGCCACCGCCGCACCCACCCGCACCACCGGCACCAGCCAGTCCGCACCGGCCGCCCGCGCCGCGTCCGCGAGCGGGGCCACCGAGCCGCCCAATTCCCGCGCCCCCAGCACCGAGAGGACGGACACCGCCACAGCCGCGTACACCACCAGCGCGATGCCCAGCGCCAGCGGCACCGCCCGCGGGATCGTGCGCGCCGGATCCCGCACCTCCTCGCCGAGCGTGGCGATCCGCGCGTACCCGGCGAACGCGAAGAACAACAGCCCCGCCGCCTGGAGCACCCCACCCGCCGACGCGTCCCCGCCGAGCGCCAGGTGCCCGGCATCCGCCGCCCCCGACCCCAGGGAGGAGACCACCACCGCGACGAGCACCGCCAGTACACCCGCCACGATCACCCGCGTGAGCAGGGCCGATTTCTGCACGCCCCCGTAGTTCACGGCGGTCACGGCCACGACCGACGCGACCGCCACCGCGTGCGCCTGCCCCGGCCACACATACGCACCGACCGTCAGCGCCATCGCCGCGCAGGAAGCCGTCTTGCCGACCACGAACCCCCAGCCGGCGAGGTAACCCCAGAAAGGACCCAGCCGTTCACGCCCGTACACGTACGTCCCGCCGGAGGCCGGGTGGCGGGCGGCCAGCCGCGCCGAGGCCATCGCGTTGCAGTACGCCACCGCCCCGGCCAGCGCCAGCGCCGGCAGCAGGCCGCTCCCGGCGGCCCCCGCCGCCGGGCCGAGCGCGACGAAGATCCCGGCACCGACCATCGAGCCCAGTCCGATGACGACGGCGTCGAAGACGCCCAGCGACCGCCGCAGCCCATGTGTCATGCGCCGCACCCTACTGATCCGGGCAACCACCCTCCGCACCCCGGGCGTCCTCCCGGACAACACCGCACGAAAGGCAGGTTCACGGCGTGGACATCCTCAGCTGGATCATCCTGGGACTGCTGGCCGGCGTCATCGCCAAGGTGCTCCTGCCGGGCCGTGACCCCGGCGGGCTGATCGGCACGACGCTCATCGGCGTCGCGGGCGCCTTCGTCGGCGGCTGGATATCGGCACGCTTCCTGGACCGGCCCGTCAGCAACCAGTTCTACGACGGCCCCACCTGGCTCGCCGCAGTCGGAGGATCGCTCGTGCTGCTGATCGCCTACCGCATCCTTTTCGGCCACTCACGCTCACGCTGAGCGCCCGGGACCGGACGCGAGGCCCGTCTCCCGCAGCGTCAGGTTCAGCCGGCCCGTGCGCAGCCCGACCGCCGGATCGGCCGTGCCCGGGAAGACCTTCGGCACCCCGTGGAACGCGAAGCGCGACGGACCCCCGAAGACGAACAGGTCGCCCGACACCAACTCCACGTCCGTATAGGGCCGGTTCCGGGTCACGGTGTTCCCGAACCGGAAGACACAGCGGTCCCCGAGGCTCAGCGACACCACCGGGGCATCGGACCGCTCCTCCTTGTCCTGGTGCATGCCCATCCGGGCCGCCCCGTCGTAGAAGTTGATCAACGCCGCGTCCGGGGCGTAGCTCCCCGGCCCCCCGTCCCCGTACGCCGCCACCAGCGCCGCCCGCCCCAGCTCCGCCAGCCGGTCCGGAAAGGGGGCCACCCGGGCGCCGTTCACGTCACCGGCCGTCCGCGAGTACCGGTAGGGCTGCCAGTGCCACCCCAGGCACACCGTCCGCACCGACATCACACCCCCGCCCGGCACCACCGCGTGCCGCATCGGCACCGGCCCCCGCGCCCACGCGCGGCACGCCTCGACCAGCTCGCGCTGCCGTTCCACCGACAGCCACCCCGGCACGTGCACCGCGCCGGGGGCGACCTCCACCGGCCCGCGAGCCATCGCGAACAGCCCGTCCGTCACCGGACGAGCGCGCCTTCCAGCCCCAGCAGCCGCTCCTTGCGCTCCAGCCCGCCCGCGTACCCCCGCAACGCCCCGTCCGCGCCGATCACCCGGTGGCAGGGCCGCACCACCAGCAGCGGATTGCGCCCGATCGCGGTCCCCACCGCCCGCACTCCGGCCCCCGGCGCACCGACGCGCGCCGCGATCTCCCCGTACGTCACGGTCGTGCCGTACGGGATGTCCTCCAGCGCCCGCCACACCCGCCGCTGGAAGTCCGTGCCGGTGTCGGCGTACACGAGGTCGAAGCGGGTGAGCCCACCCGCGAAGTAGGCCCGCAGCTGGGCGGCGACACCGGTGAACGCCCCGGGGGCGTGCCGCCACCCGTCCCCGACGACCGCGCCGCCCTTCTGCCCCGGCACGGAGAGCGAGGCGAGCGCGGTGCCGCCACCGTCCGCGGACTCCTCGCCGACGAGCAGCATCTCGCCCAGCGGGCCGTCGACGTACGCGTACACGGTCATGATCCGTTCCCTTCCTCGGTCCCCACCAGTCTCCGTCGGACCCCGCCCGGGAGCTGGCGGTTTCCGGACACGGTGATCCCCACGGCGCACGGAGCACAGGGCGGGGGCGGACCGGCCGAGCCGTGTCCGCCCCCGATCCGCCCGGGCACGCCCGCCGCCGTGCGGCGACGCGGTAAGCGGCCGGGTCCTACCGGTAGTTCACGAACTGCAGGGCGAAGTCGAAGTCCTGCCCCTTCAGCAGCGCGATCACGGCCTGGAGGTCGTCGCGGCTCTTCGAGCTGACCCGCAGCTCGTCGCCCTGCACCTGCGCCTTGACACCCTTGGGGCCCTCGTCGCGAATGATCTTCGCCACCTTCTTGGCGTTCTCCTGGGAGATGCCCTCCTCGATCGAGGCGAAGATCTTGTACTCCTTGCCGGACAGCTGCGGCTCACCGGCGTCCAGCGACTTCAGCGAGATGCCGCGCTTGATCAGCTTGGACTCGAACACGTCGAGGATGGCCTTGACCCGCTCCTCGGAGTTCGCCTGCATCAGGATCTTCTCGCCGGACCAGGCGATGGAGGCCCCGACGTTCTTGAAGTCGTAGCGCTGCGAGATCTCCTTCGCCGCCTGGTTGAGGGCGTTGTCGACCTCCTGCCGCTCGACCTTCGAGACGATGTCGAAACTGGAGTCGGCCATGTCCTGTGGCTCCTTGGGTCGCGTGCGTAGAGAGTGCGTAGAGGTACGTCCGGACTCCCCGGACCGCCACCACAAAGCCTAGCCATGCCACCGGCCACGAGTGCTGATCAATCCGGTGGCGAAGCACCCCCGCACATCAGGTATCGTTTACGTCGTTGCCGAGGAGCACCGCCGAAAAGCGGTCGCCCTCCGCGACATCCCATGGCGGTGTGCCCGAGTGGCCAATGGGAGCGGACTGTAAATCCGTCGGCTTAGCCTACCCAGGTTCGAATCCTGGCGCCGCCACGCGATGAGAACGGCCCCTGATCTGCGGAAACGCGATCAGGGGCCGTCTTGTTAAGGTGAACCCGGCCGAGTCGGCGGGGCCGGGATTCCGCCGGCCGTCACGCGCCCGCGACCGCCTTCACCGCGACGGTCACCGGCACCGAGCCACTGATCAGCTCCAGCGTCAGCCCCGCCGTGGCCGGCGTCTCCACCAGCTCCGCCAGTACCGCCGCCACGTCGTCGCGCGGCACCGGACCGCGTCCGGTCGACGCCTCCAGCCGTACCAGGCCCGTCCCGGCGTCGTTGGTCAGCATGCCGGGCTTGAGGATCGTCCAGTCCAGGCCCTGCGCGGCCCGTACGTGGTCGTCCGCCGCCCCCTTCGCCCGCAGGTACGCGTCGAAGATCTCGTCCCCTGCGCGGTCCGCGTCGGCGCCCATCGACGACACGACCAGGTAGCGCCGCACCCCCGCCCGCTCCGCCGCGTCCGCGCAGAGCACCGCCGCGCCCCGGTCCACGGAGGCCTTGCGCTCGGCGCCGCTGCCCGGCCCGGCGCCCGCCGCGAACACCACCGCGTCGGCGCCCGTCAGCACCTCCGCGACCTCCTCCACGGTCGCCGACTCCAGGTCCAGCACGACCGGTTCGGCGCCCGCCTCCCGCAGGGCGTCCGCCTGTTCGGGATCGCGGATGATGCCCGCGACCTCGTGTCCGCCCGCCGACAGCAGCCTCTCCAGCCGCAGGGCGATCTGTCCGTGTCCTCCAGCGATGACAATGCGCATGCTCCCGACCGTACGACGTCGCGGCCCGAAGTGCTCACGGACGGGCGTCCGGCCGCCCCTGGCGCGGCAGTTCGAGCGCCGCCGCCGAGTCGCAGTACTCCCGCACCGCACTCGTCCGCGCCACCACCCGCCCCCGGTGCACCACGATCCTGCTGTACGCCAGCGACAGCACGCCCGACAGCCGCTCCCCGCGCACCGCCAGCAGCTCCGCCGGGAACCCCGCCTCCACCCGCACGGCCGGCAGCCCCATCGCCTCCCGCGCGGCCCCGCTCACCGCCCGGTACGCCTCCGTCGGGCGCAACCCGCCCTGGGAGGCCAGCAGATACGCCGCCTCCAGCGGATCGCCCCGCCCCACCGGGTTGGCCACGTCCCGCAGAGCGCCGCTCCCGGCCGCCACCCGCACCCCCGCGGCCCGCAGCAGCCGCACGGGTGCGACGCCCCGTACCTCCGTACCGCCACAACCCCCCTGGGGCAGGCACACGACCGTCGCACCGGCCGCCGCGAGCTGGTCGGCGGCCCGCCCCGCCACGTCCTCCGGGAGCCGCCCCAGGGCCCCGCACGGGCCGATGGTGACCCCCGGCCGCAGCCCGCCCGCCATCGCCGCCAGCCGCGCGAGCCGCGCCGGGTCGTCGCCGTCGGTGTGCAGGTCCACAGGGCAGCCGTGCTCCGCAGCCACCTCCAGGACCGCCTCCGCGTACCCGGCCGGGTCCGGGTCCAGGTCGGGGCACCCACCGACCACCCCGGCGCCCATCTTCACCGCGTCCCGCAGCATCGCGAGTCCGTCCGCGCCCGCCACGCCGGTCAGCAGCCGCGGTACGGCGACCGTCGTCAGGTCGGCCAGGCCGCGCAGCGAGCGCCGCGCCTGGAGGACCGCCTCCAGGGGGCCGAGCCCCTGGACGTCACCGATGCGCACATGGGCGCGCAGCGCGGTCGCGCCGTGCCCGAGCTGGAGCAGGGCGGCCTCGGTGGCGCGGCGCTGGACGTCCTCGGTGGCGTACGAGACGGGGCCGGGGGAGTCGGCGCTGAGCGCGGTGTCGGCGTGGCCGTGCGGTTCGGCGGCGGCGGGGAGCAGCAGGTAGCCGGCGAGGTCGACCCGGGCGCCGTGGGTGGGCAGGCTGCCCGCGGTGCCCACGGCTTCGATGCGCCCGCCGCCGATCCGGACGTCCACGGTCCGGCCGTCGGTCAGGCGGGCGCCGCACAGCAGCAGCGCGGTGGCGTCGGCGGTGGCGCCTTCGGGCGGCTGCGGCTGCTGGCTGTCGGAGGACATCGGGCTCCTGGCGGGCTCGGGGGCTCGGTGGCTCGGGCGGGGTCCGTGGCGGGGGCTGCCGCTTCCGCGGTGTACGGGTGTACTGGTGCGATCACGCAGCGTGAGGCGAGCCTAGGGGCCGTCCGGTCGGCCATCGAGGAGGAGCGCAATAGTCGTACCGGCGTGGGGCGCGAGTGGCCTACGGGCCGCCGGGGCCGGAGTGCCGGCGCGGGCGCGAAGGTGGGGCCGGAGGTGGGTCCGGAGGTGGGTCCGGAGGGCGGCCGAAAGGGCGATCCGGAGGGCGGCCGGCGGGTGGCCGGAGGTGTGGCCGGGCCGCCCGCGGGTAGCCGCCCGAATCGGATTTGGGCGATCGGCGGCCGACCGTGTAATGTCTTCATCGCTCGCCCCAATAGCTCAGTCGGCAGAGCGTCTCCATGGTAAGGAGAAGGTCTACGGTTCGATTCCGTATTGGGGCTCTGGTGCGGTAGCCCTCACCTTCGGGTGAGGGACTCCGTATCAAAGCGGTGTAGCTCAGTCGGTAGAGCAAGCGGCTCATAATCGCTGTGTCACCGGTTCAAGTCCGGTCACCGCTACACACGGTAGCCGATTGTGGGGTCGGTCCTTCGATCGGCTACTCTTTTATGCGTTCATCCGTCCAACGTCCGTCCAAGGAGCACTCACGTGGCTGCCACCGACGTCCGCCCGAAGATCACGCTGGCCTGCGTGGAGTGCAAGGAGCGGAACTACATCACCAAGAAGAACCGGCGTAACAACCCGGACCGTCTTGAGATGAAGAAGCACTGCCCGCGCTGCAACGCGCACACTGCGCACCGCGAAACGCGCTGAATCAGGCTCGTACACGAGGCCGTCCCCGTCAGGGGGCGGCCTCGTGTCGTTGTTCGACGACACATACTCAGGAGGTAGCGAGTTCATGGCGCTCGATCAGTCCTTCGTGGGGCGGACCTACCCGCCCACCGCGCCGTACGAGGTAGGCCGGGAAAAGATCCGCGAATTCGCGGAGGCCGTCGGGGACGCCAATCCGGCGTACACCGACCCGGAGGCCGCCAAGGCCCTCGGTCACTCCGAGGTGATCGCGCCGCCGACCTTCGTGTTCGCCATCACGTTCAGGGCCGCGAGCGAGGTCGTCCAGGACCCGCTGCTGGGCCTGGACTACAGCCGCGTGGTGCACGGCGACCAGAAGTTCGCGTACACCCGGCCGGTACGGGCGGGGGACCGGCTGACGGTCACGTCGACCATCGAGGCGATCAAGTCGCTCGCCGGGAACGACATCATCGACATCCGCGGCGAGGTCCAGGACGAGGCCGGTGAGCACGTGGTGACCGCGTGGACCAAGCTCGTGGCCCGTGCGGCGGCAGAGGAGGCGTGAGGCGATGACCGCGAAGATCACGTTCGACGAGGTCGAGGTCGGCACCGAACTGCCGGCGCGGACCTTCCCCGTGACGCGCGCCACGCTGGTGCGGTACGCGGGCGCCTCGGGGGACTTCAACCCGATCCACTGGAACGAGAAGTTCGCCAAGGAGGTCGGGCTGCCGGACGTCATCGCGCACGGCATGTTCACGATGGCCGAGGCGATCCGGGTGGTGACCGACTGGGCGGGTGACCCGGGTGCGGTCGTCGAGTACGGGGTGCGGTTCACCAAGCCCGTCGTCGTGCCGAACGACGAGACGGGCGCCCTCATCGAGGTCAGCGGCAAGGTCGCCGCGAAACTGGACGACAACCGGGTGCGCGTGGACCTGACCGCCATGAGCGCCGGCCAGAAGGTGCTGGGCATGTCCCGCGCGGTCGTGCGACTCGCCTGACCCGACGCCCCGGCGCCGCGGCGGCCCCCCGCTCCGCGGCGCCCGGCGCGGCACCCCGCGCCCCGGCGTACCGCGCGCGCCCTGCCCCCGCGCGCGCCCCCACCCTCGCGCCCCGAGCGCCCCAGCCCCCGCGCCCCGAGCCCCCGCGCCCCGAGCGCCCGCGGCAAGCGGCCGCCCCGCGCGCCGGCTCGGTGACCTTCACCACGCGGCCGGCCCGCCCGAGCGCCGCGTCCGGCCGGCCGGGGCCGGGCCTCCCGGGGGCGCCGGGGCCGCACCGTAGGCTTGGGCGCGTGCAGGAACTCCATGACGCTCCCCTCGCCCCGCTGACCACCTTCCGGCTCGGCGGCCCCGCCGCCCGCCTCGTCACCGCCACGACCGACGACGAGGTCGTCGCCGCCGTCCGCGAGGCGGACCGGACCGGGACGCCGCTGCTGGTCATCGGCGGCGGGTCCAACCTGGTGATCGGCGACAAGGGCTTCGACGGCACCGCCCTGCGCATCGCGACCCGTGGCTTCACCCTGGACGGCACGCGGCTGGAGCTCGCGGCCGGCGAGGTGTGGACGGACGCCGTGGCCCGCACGGTGGAGGCCGGGCTGGCCGGCATCGAGTGCCTGGCCGGCATCCCCGGTTCGGCGGGTGCCACGCCGATCCAGAACGTCGGGGCGTACGGCCAGGAGGTCTCGGCCACCATCACCGAGGTCGTCGCCTATGACCGCCGCGACGGCGAGACGGTCACCGTCCCCAACGCGGAGTGCGCCTTCTCGTACCGCCACAGCCGCTTCAAGGCCGACCCCGACCGGTACGTCGTGCTGCGCGTCCGCTTCGCACTGGAGGACGCCCGGGGCATGAGCGCGCCCATCAAGTACGCCGAGACGGCCCGCGCGCTCGGCGTGGAGCCCGGCGACCGCGTGCCGGCCGCCACCGCGCGCGAGACGGTGCTCAAGCTGCGCGCCGGCAAGGGCATGGTCCTGGACCCGGAGGACCACGACACCTGGTCGGCCGGGTCGTTCTTCACCAACCCGATCCTGGAGCAGGCGCGGTACGAGGAGTTTCTCGGCCGGGTCCGCGACCGCCTGGGCCCGGACGCCGCCCCGCCCGCCTTCCCGGCCGGCGACGGCAGGGTCAAGACCTCGGCGGCCTGGCTGATCGACAAGGCGGGCTTCACCAAGGGGTACGGCACCGGACCCGCGCGCATCTCCACCAAGCACACCCTGGCCCTCACCAACCGCGGCGGGGCCACCACCGAGGACCTCCTGGCCCTGGCACGGGAGGTGGTCGCGGGCGTACACGACGCCTTCGGCGTCACGCTCGTCAACGAGCCGGTGACGGTGGGCGTCTCCCTGTGAGCGTCTGAGCAGCGTCCGCGAGGGGGGCGGAAGGGCGTCTCCCGGCCCCCTGGCGCCGGAGCGCGCCGGGCGCCGTACCGAGCTGGACGTGGGCTTCCAGTCGTACGCGCCGCACGCGCACGTCAGGCCGCCGGGCCGGCCGCCAGCCAGTCGTCGACGCCCGCCAGCAGCTTCGCCCTGACGTCCTCGGGGGCCGCCGAGGCCCGCACCGACTGGCGGGCCAGCTCCGCCAGCTCCGCGTCGGTGAAACCGTGGTGCACGCGCGCGATCTCGTACTGTGCCGCGAGCCGTGCCCCGAACAGCAGCGGGTCGTCCGCGCCGAGCGCCATCGGCACGCCGGCGTCGTACAGCGTCCGCAGCGGGACGTCCTCGGGCTTCTCGTACACGCCCAGCGCCACGTTCGACGCCGGGCACACTTCGCAGGTCACGCCCCTCTCGGCCAGCTTGCGCAGCAGCCGCGGGTCCTCCGCCGCCCGCACGCCGTGCCCGATACGGGCCGCCCGCAGGTCGTCCAGGCAGTCGCGTACGGACGCGGGCCCGGTCAGTTCGCCGCCGTGCGGCACCGCCAGCAGACCGCCCTCGCGGGCGATGGCGAAGGCCCGGTCGAAGTCCCGCGCCATCCCCCGCCGCTCGTCGTTCGACAACCCGAACCCGACCACTCCCCGGTCCGCGTACCGCACGGCCAGCCGGGCCAGCGTGCGGGCGTCCAGCGGGTGCTTCATGCGGTTCGCGGCCACCAGTACGCGCATGCCGAGGCCCGTCTCCCGGGAGGCGCTTCCCACCGCGTCCAGGATGATCTCCAGAGCCGGGATCAGCCCGCCGAGGCGCGGCGCGTACGAGGTGGGGTCGACCTGGATCTCCAGCCACCCGGACCCGTCCCGGACGTCCTCCTCGGCCGCCTCGCGCACCAGCCGCCGGATGTCCTCGGGCTCACGCAGGCAGGACCGGGCGAGGTCGTACAGCCGCTGGAAGCGGAACCAGCCCCGCTCGTCGGTGGCCCGCAGCTGCGGAGGCTCCCCGCCGGTCAGCGCCTCGGGCAGATGGACGCCGTACTTGTCGGCGAGCTCCAGCAGTGTCGCGGGCCGCATCGACCCGGTGAAGTGCAGGTGCAGATGGGCCTTGGGCAACAACCGCAGATCTCGTACGTGCTCCATCTGGGGATCTTGCCAAAACCCCCGCCCGCGCGGGAGTCCCTTTCACCGATCGGGTGCTCCGGGGAACGGAAAAGCGGGCCCCCGGAAGGGACCCGCCATCCACGGAGAAGCGACGGCTAGTCGCGCGCCTCCGCCAGCAGCTTCTGCATCCGGGACACGCCCTCGACCAGGTCCTGGTCGCCCAGCGCGTACGACAGCCGCAGGTAGCCAGGGGTGCCGAAGGCCTCGCCCGGGACGACCGCCACCTCGGCCTCGTCCAGGATCAGCGCCGCCAGCTCCACGGAGGTCCGCGGGCGCTTGCCGCGGATCTCCTTGCCCAGCAGCCCCTTCACCGAGGGGTACGCGTAGAACGCGCCCTCCGGGGTCGGGCAGTAGACGCCCTCGATCTCGTTGAGCATCCGCACCATGGTCTGGCGGCGGCGGTCGAACGCGGTCCGCATCTCCGCCACCGCGTCCAGGCTGCCGGAGACGGCGGCCAGGGCGGCGGCCTGGGCGACGTTCGACACGTTCGACGTGGCGTGGGACTGCAGGTTCGTCGCGGCCTTGACCACGTCCTTCGGGCCGATGATCCACCCCACGCGCCAGCCCGTCATGGCGTACGTCTTGGCCACGCCGTTGACGACGAGGCACTTGTCGCGCAGCTCCGGCAGGATCGCCGGCAGCGAGGTGAACTTCGCGTCGCCGTAGACCAGGTGCTCGTAGATCTCGTCCGTCAGCACCCACAGGCCGTGCTCGACGGCCCAGCGGCCGATCGCCTCGGCGTCGGCCTCGCTGTAGACGGCGCCGGTCGGGTTCGACGGGGAGACGAAGAGGACGACCTTGGTCCTCTCCGTACGGGCGGCCTCCAGCTGCTCCACGGACACCCGGTAGCCGGTGGTCTCGTCGGCGACGACCTCCACCGGGACACCGCCCGCCAGACGGATCGACTCCGGGTACGTCGTCCAGTACGGGGCCGGGACGATGACCTCGTCGCCCGGGTCCAGGATCGCGGCGAACGCCTCGTAGATCGCCTGCTTGCCGCCGTTGGTCACCAGCACCTGGGAGGCGTCGACCTCGTAGCCGGAGTCCCGCAGCGTCTTCGCGGCGATGGCGGTCTTCAGCTCGGGCAGACCGCCGGCCGGCGTGTAGCGGTGGTACTTCGGGTTGCGGCAGGCCTCGATCGCGGCCTCGACGATGTAGTCCGGCGTCGGGAAGTCGGGCTCACCCGCGCCGAAGCCGATCACCGGACGTCCGGCGGCCTTGAGGGCCTTGGCCTTGGCGTCGACGGCGAGGGTCGCGGACTCGGAGATCGCGCCGATGCGGGCGGAGACCCGGCGCTCGGTGGGAGAGGTTGCAGCGCTCATGCGGCCCATCGTCCCAGACCGGGAAAGAGCGCGGCACACAGGTTTCGCCGAGCGGACACCGGGGCGACGGACGGTGTGCGAGCCGTGTCGGCAGCTATCTGTTCGACGCGGCGGCGCCGACCACGTACACTCTCTGCTCGTTGGCCCTCACCGACCACCTCCTGGGATGCGGTAGGTTGGGGGAGAACGACAAAGGGTCGTAGCTCAATTGGTAGAGCACCGGTCTCCAAAACCGGCGGTTGGGGGTTCAAGTCCCTCCGGCCCTGCTACACACACCGCCAGGTTGTGTGCGCAGGTATGTACTTCATTGCACCGCCGTGCGGCTCCACCCGGGCGCGGCACGGCCGACCCGGAATCAGGTGAGAGACGTGACGGATGCCGTAGGCTCCATCGACATGCCTGATGCCGAGGACGAAGCACAGGAGTCGAAGAAGAAGGGCCGCAAGGGCGGCAAGCGCGGAAAGAAGGGCCCTCTGGGCCGTCTCGCGCTCTTCTACCGTCAGATTGTCGCCGAGCTGCGCAAGGTCGTCTGGCCGACCCGCAGCCAGCTGACGACGTACACGACCGTCGTCATCGTCTTCGTCGTCATCATGATCGGTCTGGTGACCGTGATTGACCTCGGCTTCCAGGAAGCAGTCAAGTCCGTCTTCGGCTGATTCCCGCGGAGGGCGCCCACCCCGGCGCCCCTTTTCGCATGTTCCACCCCATCTGTATCCAGGAAGAAGCAGCCACCGTGTCTGACCCGAACCTGAACGAGGCCGCCCAGGACGAGCTCGACGTCGTCGAGGCGGCCGACGAGGACCAGGCGGAAGCTGCGGACGCCGCTGTCGGCGAGGCCGCCGACGAGGACGCGCTCCACGTCGAGGCCGAGGACGCGGACGAGGAGTTCGTCGAGGCCGAGGACGAGGTCGAGGACGACGAGACCGCTGAGGCCGACGAGACGGTCGACGAGGCCGACGAGACGGACGGCGAGACCGCCGAGGCCGAGGTCGAGGAGGAGCCGGCGGCTCCGGTCGACCCGATCGCCGCGCTCCGCGACGAGCTGCGCGGACTTCCCGGCGAGTGGTACGTCATCCACACCTACGCGGGCTACGAGAAGCGCGTGAAGGCCAACCTGGAGCAGCGCGCCGTCTCGCTGAACGTCGAGGACTTCATCTACCAGGCCGAGGTCCCCGAGGAAGAGATCGTCCAGATCAAGAACGGCGAACGCAAGAACGTCCGGCAGAACAAGCTGCCCGGTTACGTTCTGGTCCGCATGGATCTGACGAACGAGTCCTGGGGCGTCGTCCGCAACACCCCGGGTGTCACCGGCTTCGTGGGCAACGCCTACGACCCGTACCCGCTGACCCTGGACGAGATCGTCAAGATGCTCGCTCCCGAGGCCGAGGAGAAGGCCGCCCGCGAGGCCGCCGAGGCCGAGGGCAAGCCGGCTCCGGCCCGCAAGGTCGAGGTCCAGGTGCTGGACTTCGAGGTCGGCGACTCGGTCACCGTCACCGACGGGCCGTTCGCGACGCTCCAGGCGACGATCAACGAGATCAACGCCGACTCGAAGAAGGTCAAGGGCCTCGTCGAGATCTTCGGCCGCGAGACCCCGGTCGAGCTGAGCTTCGACCAGATCCAGAAGAACTAACCCCCACAGGTTTCCGAACAGGTCAGACCGGGTCTCGCGCCCGCTCTGACCTGCTCGGTTTTTGGCCGCGCATGGATACCCGTTATCGTTGTGCGGTATGCCTCCATCCGGATGACATCGGATGGTGGCTGAAAACTCTCACTAGGACCCGGAGAGAGCAATGCCTCCCAAGAAGAAGAAGGTCACGGGGCTTATCAAGCTCCAGATCCAGGCCGGCGCGGCCAACCCGGCTCCGCCGGTCGGCCCCGCCCTGGGTCAGCACGGCGTCAACATCATGGAGTTCTGCAAGGCCTACAACGCCGCGACCGAGTCGCAGCGTGGCATGGTCGTGCCGGTGGAGATCACGGTCTACGACGACCGTTCCTTCACCTTCATCACCAAGACTCCGCCGGCCGCCAAGCTGATCCTCAAGGCCGCGGGTGTGGACAAGGGCTCCGGCGAGCCGCACAAGACCAAGGTCGCCAAGCTCACGAGCGCCCAGGTCCGCGAGATCGCCTCGGTCAAGCTGCCCGACCTGAACGCCAACGACCTGGACGCCGCCGCGAAGATCATCGCCGGCACCGCCCGTTCCATGGGCATCACGGTCGAGGGCTGAGCAGCCCCCCGTCCGACCTGTGGGAGGGCCACGCGCTGGCCCCGACCACAACTCCACACCTGAACCACACCAGGAGAAGCAGTGAAGCGCAGCAAGGCACTCCGCGGCGCGGACGCCAAGGTCGACCGGGAGCGTAACTACGCGCCCCTCGAGGCCGTCCGTCTCGCCAAGGACACCGCCGCCACCAAGTTCGACGGCACCGTCGAGGTCGCCTTCCGCCTGGGCGTCGACCCGCGCAAGGCCGACCAGATGGTCCGTGGCACCGTGAACCTTCCGCACGGCACCGGTAAGACCGCCCGGGTCCTGGTCTTCGCGACCGGTGACCGTGCTGCGGCCGCGGAAGCCGCGGGCGCCGACATCGTCGGCTCCGACGAACTGATCGACGAGATCTCCAAGGGCAACCGCCTGAACGAGTTCGACGCGGTCGTCGCCACCCCGGACCTCATGGGCAAGGTCGGCCGTCTCGGCCGCGTCCTCGGCCCGCGTGGTCTGATGCCGAACCCGAAGACCGGCACCGTCACCATGGATGTCGCGAAGGCCGTCAACGAGATCAAGGGCGGCAAGATCGAGTTCCGCGTCGACAAGCACTCGAACCTGCACTTCATCATCGGCAAGGTTTCCTTCGACGAGACGAAGCTGGTCGAGAACTACGCGGCGGCGCTGGAGGAGATCCTCCGTCTCAAGCCGTCCGCCGCCAAGGGCCGCTACATCAAGAAGGCGACCCTGAGCACCACGATGGGCCCCGGCATCCCGCTGGACGCCAACCGCACCCGCAACCTCCTCGTCGAGGAGGACCCGGCCGCCGTCTGATCCTGACGGCAGCCGCGGTGCACGCGTGCTGAAGCCGGCCCCCGCAGTTCTCCGGAACCGCGGGGGCCGGCTTGTTTTCCGGCACGTTGTCAGAGGGGGGCGTTAGGGTTTTCCCATTCACAGGGGAGAACACAGGGGTGGGGGACGTGCACATGTTTGTGGGGAAGCGCGCGGGAATCACGGCGGTCGTGGCGGCGGTTCTGGTCGGAATCGCCGGCTGTCAGGACGGCGGCAAGGGGGACCAGAAAGCCACGGGGGTGCCCGAGCTCCAGTCCCGGGACACCGTGACCGAGGTCGTCCGGGCCGCGTACGAGAAGACGGCGGAGGCCAAGACCGCCAGGGTCCGCATGACGGTGGCGATGTCCGGGTCGGCCGAGGCCGCCGGCACCATGGAGATGTCGGGCGTCATGGGGTGGGACCCCACGCTCATGGACATGACCATGAAGATGCCGAAGGGCATGGCGGGCACCGGGGCGGACGCGGACATGCCCGGCCGGATCCGGATGAGGTGGCTCGACGACGCCATGTACATGGACCTGGGCGCCAAGGCCGCCCAGGAGATGGACGGCAAGCGCTGGATGAAGATGGACCTGGGCGCGCTGGCCGAGGCGTCCGGCGACAAGCAGCTCCAGAGGCAGATGACGCGTGGCCTGGAGGACATGAACCAGTCCCCGGCCCAGCAGCTCGCCCTGCTCCTCGACTCGCCGAACCTCAAGCACGTCGGCTCCGAGAAGATCGGCGGCGTCGAGGCCCAGCATTACAAGGGCACCCTGACCTTCCAGGACATGGTGAAGTCCAACAAATCGCTCGGCGTGCTCACCGAGAAGGAGCGCAAGGAGCTGGTGGACCAGGCCGAGAAGTCGGGCATCAAGGGCTACGACACCGAGGTCTGGGTCGACGGCGACGGCTTCCCGGTGAAGATGGACCTCAGCATGACCATGCCCCAGGGCACGGTGAAGATCACCGCCAACTACTCCGACTACGGGGTCAGGGCCGCTGTGGTGGCGCCGCCGGCCGCCGAGACGTTCGACTTCATGAAGCTGATGGAGGAGCTCGGCGCGGCCGGCGCCGGCCAGGGCGCCGACGGCACCGAGAGCGGCATCTGATCGACGCCCCCCGCGCCGGCGGCGGCCCGGGCGGCCCACCCGGGGATGCGCTCGGCGTGCGCCTCCGGGACGCCGCTCCCGGGGGCGAGGCGCCCGGGAGGCGCGGCGCGCGGGGCGGCGTGGGACCGTCCCCGGGGAGCGGCGAGGGATCACCCGAGTGGGCCGATTTGCTTGACGTCGGGGCAGTCCCGTACGCTTCCACAGAAGCCAAAGACCGCTGGTCGTTGCTGCGCTCCTCAGAGTCGCGGCGGCCGAAGGATCCGCTAGCTGCGGACGACCCGCGCAGGTGACTGTGGATGAACTCCTGAATGCGCCCTGAGTGCAGTCGGTCGAGTCACGCCCCGTGCGCCTGCGCCGGGGCGTTTCGTTTTGCCCAGTCTCCTTCCTTCAGCCCATGCGGTCCGAATCACCCGGAAGGAGGCCGAGGCTCATGGCGAGGCCCGACAAGTCTGCTGCGGTTGCCGAGCTGACGGACAAGTTCCGCAGCTCGAACGCCGCCGTGCTGACCGAGTACCGCGGTCTCACCGTGGCACAGCTCAAGCAGCTGCGCCGTTCGCTCGGTGAGAACGCCCAGTACGCCGTGGTGAAGAACACGCTGACCAAGATTGCGGCCAACGAGGCCGGGATCACCTCGCTCGACGACCAGTTCGCTGGTCCGACGGCGGTTGCCTTCATCACCGGTGACCCGGTGATGTCGGCGAAGGGTCTTCGTGACTTCGCCAAGGACAACCCCAACCTGATCATCAAGGGCGGTGTCCTTGACGGCAAGGCGCTGTCCGCCGATGAGATCAAGAAGCTTGCGGACCTCGAGTCCCGCGAGGTTCTGCTCGCCAAGCTGGCGGGCGCCATGAAGGGCAAGCAGTCCCAGGCTGCCGCGCTCTTCCAGGCGCTTCCCTCGAAGCTCGTCCGCACCGTGGACGCGCTCCGTGCCAAGCAGGCCGAGCAGGGCGGTGCCGAGTAATTCGGCTCGCGCATTGATCGTGGCCCCCTAGGGGCGACGGTCGCAGCGGGCCAAACGTACGCCCGCCTCACATGTACACCCGGCACCAGCCGATTTAGTGGAAGGACCGCCATCATGGCGAAGCTGTCTCAGGAAGACCTGCTCGCGCAGTTCGAGGAGATGACCCTCATCGAGCTCGCCGCGTTCGTTTCGGCGTTCGAGGAGAAGTTCGACGTCACCGCCGCCGCTCCGGTCGCCGTTGCCGCCCCGGGCGCCCCGGGCGCCCCGGCCGAGGCCGCCGAGGAGCAGGACGAGTTCGACGTCATCCTCACCGGCGCCGGCGAGAAGAAGATCCAGGTCATCAAGGTCGTGCGTGAGCTGACCTCCCTGGGCCTGAAGGAGGCCAAGGACCTCGTCGACGGCACCCCGAAGCCGGTCCTCGAGAAGGTCGCCAAGGAGGCCGCGGAGAAGGCTGCCGAGTCCCTCAAGGCCGCCGGCGCCTCCGTCGAGGTCAAGTAACACCTCGCGAGTCTCCTGACTCGCTCAGCGCCCCGCACGGGGCGTTCAGAAGGGCGATCACCCATCCGGGTGGTCGCCCTTCGGCGTTGCCGGAACGCCTGCCTTGCGCTGAGCGCAGCGCGGAGTATGGTGATCTTCGCCGTGCGCCCCTCGGGGCCCCACTCGGCTGGGGGCCTTGACGAACCGCACGCCGCGCGCAATTCTCAGGACGCGCCGTCACAACGATCCGGTTCCGAGGCATGGATCGACGGCCGAACGGGCAGTATCGATGTGCGCCAACGGCGCGAGGTGCCGCGGAGTTGAGAACAACGAGGGTCGCGAATTACTCGCCCTGGACATCAGTGGGCCAAGTGGCTACACTGACCCTTTGCGCTGCCTGTTAGCTGCCCCCTGCCCGTCACCAGGGGCATACCCTCGCAAGAGCACAGTTGACCGAGCTCCTGACCTGGCCTTTTGGCCGACATCAGGAAGTCTGTCTCCGTGTCCGGCGTGGGACCGGTACGCGCGTAGTGAGTCCGAGCCCTCGGAAGGACCCCCTCTTGGCCGCCTCGCGCAACGCCTCGACCGCGAATACGAACAACGGCGCAAGCACCGCCCCGCTGCGCATCTCCTTTGCAAAGATCAAGGAGCCCCTCGAGGTTCCGAACCTCCTCGCGCTGCAGACCGAGAGCTTTGACTGGCTGCTCGGCAACGCCGCGTGGAAGGCTCGTGTCGAGGCGGCTCTGGAATCCGGACAGGACGTTCCCACCAAGTCCGGTCTGGAGGAGATCTTCGAGGAGATCTCGCCGATCGAGGACTTCTCCGGGTCGATGTCGCTGACTTTCCGCGACCACCGCTTCGAGCCCCCCAAGAACTCGATCGACGAGTGCAAGGAGCGCGACTTCACGTACGCCGCGCCGCTCTTCGTCACGGCCGAGTTCACCAACAACGAGACCGGCGAGATCAAGTCCCAGACGGTCTTCATGGGCGACTTCCCGCTCATGACCAACAAGGGCACCTTCGTCATCAACGGCACCGAGCGTGTCGTGGTGTCGCAGCTCGTCCGCTCGCCGGGTGTCTACTTCGACTCCTCCATCGACAAGACGTCCGACAAGGACATCTTCTCCGCCAAGATCATCCCGTCCCGGGGTGCCTGGCTGGAGATGGAGATCGACAAGCGCGACATGGTCGGTGTCCGCATCGACCGCAAGCGCAAGCAGTCCGTGACCGTTCTCCTCAAGGCGCTCGGCTGGACCACCGAGCAGATCCTTCAGGAGTTCGGCGAGTACGAGTCCATGCGCGCCACCCTGGAGAAGGACCACACCCAGGGCCAGGACGACGCGCTGCTCGACATCTACCGCAAGCTGCGTCCGGGCGAGCCGCCGACGCGCGAGGCCGCTCAGACGCTGCTCGAGAACCTCTACTTCAACCCCAAGCGCTACGACCTCGCCAAGGTCGGCCGCTACAAGGTGAACAAGAAGCTCGGCGCCGACGAGCCGCTGGACGCCGGTGTGCTCACCACCGACGACATCATCGCCACGATCAAGTACCTGGTGAAGCTCCACGCGGGCGAGACCGAGACGGTCGGTGAGAACGGCACGCAGATCGTCGTCGAGACCGACGACATCGACCACTTCGGCAACCGCCGTCTGCGCAACGTCGGCGAGCTCATCCAGAACCAGGTCCGCACGGGTCTGGCTCGTATGGAGCGCGTCGTGCGCGAGCGCATGACGACCCAGGACGTCGAGGCGATCACGCCGCAGACCCTGATCAACATCCGGCCGGTCGTCGCCTCCATCAAGGAGTTCTTCGGCACCAGCCAGCTGTCGCAGTTCATGGACCAGAACAACCCGCTGTCGGGTCTCACCCACAAGCGCCGTCTGTCGGCTCTTGGCCCGGGTGGTCTGTCCCGTGAGCGGGCCGGCTTCGAGGTCCGTGACGTGCACCCGTCCCACTACGGACGCATGTGCCCGATCGAGACCCCCGAAGGCCCGAACATCGGTCTGATCGGTTCGCTCGCCTCGTACGGACGCGTCAACGCGTTCGGTTTCGTCGAGACGCCGTACCGCAAGGTCGTCGAGGGCCAGGTCACCGACGAGGTCGACTACCTGACCGCCGACGAGGAGGACCGCTTCGTCATCGCCCAGGCCAACGCGCCGCTGACCGACGAGCTCCGGTTCGCCGAGGCCCGCGTGCTGGTCCGCCGCCGTGGCGGCGAGGTCGACTACGTCGCGCCCGACGACGTGGACTACATGGACGTCTCGCCGCGCCAGATGGTGTCGGTCGCGACCGCCATGATCCCGTTCCTCGAGCACGACGACGCCAACCGTGCCCTCATGGGCGCGAACATGATGCGCCAGGCCGTTCCGCTGATCAAGGCGGAGGCGCCGCTGGTCGGCACCGGCATGGAGTACCGCTGTGCCACCGACGCCGGCGACGTCATCAAGGCCGAGAAGGACGGTGTCATCCAGGAGGTCTCGGCCGACTACGTCACCGTCGCCAACGACGACGGCACGTACACCACGTACCGCGTCGCCAAGTTCTCCCGCTCCAACCAGGGCACCTCGGTCAACCAGAAGGTCGTCGTCTCCGAGGGCGACCGGGTGATCGAGGGCCAGGTCCTCGCCGACGGCCCCGCCACCGAGAACGGTGAGATGGCGCTCGGCAAGAACCTGCTGGTCGCGTTCATGCCGTGGGAGGGTCACAACTACGAGGACGCGATCATCCTGTCGCAGCGCCTCGTGCAGGACGACGTCCTCTCCTCGATCCACATCGAGGAGCACGAGGTCGACGCCCGTGACACCAAGCTCGGCCCGGAGGAGATCACCCGGGACATCCCGAACGTCTCCGAGGAGGTCCTCGCCGACCTCGACGAGCGCGGCATCATCCGTATCGGTGCCGAGGTCGTCGCCGGCGACATCCTCGTCGGCAAGGTCACGCCCAAGGGCGAGACCGAGCTGACGCCGGAGGAGCGCCTGCTCCGCGCGATCTTCGGTGAGAAGGCCCGTGAGGTCCGTGACACCTCGCTGAAGGTGCCGCACGGCGAGACCGGCAAGGTCATCGGCGTCCGCGTCTTCGACCGCGAGGAGGGCGACGAGCTTCCCCCCGGTGTGAACCAGCTGGTGCGCGTGTACGTCGCGCAGAAGCGCAAGATCACCGACGGTGACAAGCTCGCCGGCCGCCACGGCAACAAGGGCGTCATCTCCAAGATCCTGCCGATCGAGGACATGCCGTTCCTGGAGGACGGCACCCCGGTCGACATCATCCTCAACCCGCTGGGTGTCCCGTCCCGAATGAACCCGGGACAGGTCCTGGAGATCCACCTCGGCTGGCTCGCCAGCCGCGGCTGGGACGTCTCCGGCCTCGCGGACGAGTGGGCGGAGCGCCTCCAGGCGATCGGCGCCGACAAGGTGGAGCCCGGTACCAACGTCGCCACCCCCGTCTTCGACGGTGCGCGTGAGGACGAGCTGGCCGGTCTGCTCCAGCACACCATCCCGAACCGCGACGGGGACCGGATGGTGCTCCCGACCGGTAAGGCCCGGCTGTTCGACGGCCGCTCCGGTGAGCCGTTCCCGGACCCGATCTCGGTCGGGTACATGTACATCCTCAAGCTCCACCACCTGGTCGACGACAAGCTGCACGCGCGTTCGACCGGTCCGTACTCGATGATCACCCAGCAGCCGCTGGGTGGTAAGGCTCAGTTCGGTGGCCAGCGCTTCGGTGAGATGGAGGTGTGGGCGCTGGAGGCTTATGGCGCCGCGTACGCCCTCCAGGAGCTGCTGACCATCAAGTCCGACGACGTCACCGGCCGCGTGAAGGTCTACGAGGCCATCGTCAAGGGCGAGAACATCCCCGAGCCCGGCATCCCCGAGTCCTTCAAGGTGCTCATCAAGGAGATGCAGTCCCTGTGCCTCAACGTGGAGGTGCTGTCCTCGGACGGCATGTCCATCGAGATGCGCGACACCGACGAGGACGTCTTCCGCGCTGCGGAAGAGCTCGGTATCGACCTGTCCCGGCGCGAGCCGAGCAGCGTCGAAGAGGTCTGACGGGTCTGGCCGGGGCCTCCTCGTGAGGCCCCGGCCCTGCCCCGGACCCGTACAGACCATGATTGAGACTCAAACCCTGAGAGGGATTGACGCATAGTGCTCGACGTCAACTTCTTCGACGAGCTGCGGATCGGCCTGGCCACCGCGGACGACATCCGTCAGTGGTCCCACGGCGAGGTCAAGAAGCCGGAGACCATCAACTACCGCACCCTGAAGCCCGAGAAGGACGGACTCTTCTGCGAGAAGATCTTCGGTCCTACCCGGGACTGGGAGTGCTACTGCGGCAAGTACAAGCGCGTCCGCTTCAAGGGCATCATCTGTGAGCGGTGTGGCGTCGAGGTCACCCGCGCCAAGGTGCGCCGCGAGCGGATGGGCCACATCGAGCTGGCCGCTCCCGTTACCCACATCTGGTACTTCAAGGGCGTCCCGTCCCGGCTGGGCTACCTGCTGGACCTCGCCCCGAAGGACCTGGAGAAGGTCATCTACTTCGCGGCGTACATGATCACGTACGTCGACGAGGAGCGCCGCACGCGCGACCTGCCGTCGCTGGAGGCCCACGTCTCCGTCGAGCGCCAGCAGATCGAGAACCGGCGTGACGCCGACCTCGAGGCCCGCGCCAAGAAGCTCGAGACCGACCTGGCCGAGCTGGAGGCCGAGGGCGCCAAGGCCGACGTGCGCCGCAAGGTGCGCGAGGGTGCCGAGCGCGAGATGAAGCAGCTGCGCGACCGCGCCCAGCGCGAGATCGACCGTCTCGACGAGGTGTGGAACCGCTTCAAGAACCTCAAGGTCCAGGACCTCGAGGGCGACGAGCTGCTCTACCGCGAGCTGCGCGACCGCTTCGGCACGTACTTCGACGGTTCGATGGGTGCCGCGGCGCTGCAGAAGCGCCTGGAGTCCTTCGACCTCGACGAGGAGGCCGAGAGGCTCCGCGAGATCATCCGGACGGGCAAGGGCCAGAAGAAGACCCGCGCCCTGAAGCGGCTGAAGGTCGTGTCCGCGTTCCTCCAGACCAGCAACAGCCCCAAGGGCATGGTGCTGGACTGCGTACCGGTCATCCCGCCGGACCTGCGTCCGATGGTGCAGCTGGACGGTGGCCGCTTCGCGACCTCCGACCTGAACGACCTGTACCGCCGCGTCATCAACCGCAACAACCGCCTCAAGCGTCTCCTTGACCTCGGTGCCCCCGAGATCATCGTGAACAACGAGAAGCGGATGCTCCAGGAGGCCGTCGACGCGCTGTTCGACAACGGCCGCCGCGGTCGCCCGGTCACCGGTCCCGGCAACCGCCCGCTGAAGTCCCTCAGCGACATGCTGAAGGGCAAGCAGGGTCGCTTCCGTCAGAACCTGCTCGGCAAGCGAGTCGACTACTCGGCGCGTTCCGTGATCGTCGTCGGCCCGCAGCTGAAGCTGCACCAGTGCGGTCTGCCCAAGGCCATGGCGCTGGAGCTCTTCAAGCCGTTCGTGATGAAGCGCCTGGTCGACCTGAACCACGCGCAGAACATCAAGTCGGCCAAGCGCATGGTCGAGCGCGGCCGCACCGTGGTGTACGACGTCCTCGAAGAGGTCATCGCCGAGCACCCGGTGCTGCTGAACCGTGCGCCCACGCTGCACCGCCTCGGCATCCAGGCCTTCGAGCCGCAGCTGGTCGAGGGCAAGGCCATCCAGATCCACCCGCTCGTCTGCACCGCGTTCAACGCGGACTTCGACGGTGACCAGATGGCCGTGCACCTGCCGCTGTCCGCGGAGGCGCAGGCCGAGGCCCGCATCCTGATGCTGTCCTCGAACAACATCCTCAAGCCGGCCGACGGCCGTCCGGTCACCATGCCGACCCAGGACATGGTGCTGGGCCTCTTCTTCCTCACCACGGACGAGGAGGAGCGCGAGGTCAAGGGTGAGGGCCGCGCCTTCAACTCCACCGCCGAGGCGATCATGGCCTTCGACAGGGGCGAGCTCTCGCTCCAGGCGAAGGTCGACATCCGCTTCCCGATCGGTACCGTCCCGCCGCGTGGCTGGACCCCGCCGGTCGAGGCGGAGGGCGACGACAGCGTCGGCGCGGGTGCGTGGCAGCAGGGTGACTCGTTCCGTCTGCGGACGACCCTGGGCCGTGCGCTCTTCAACGAGCTGCTGCCCGAGGACTACCCGTTCGTCGACTACTCGGTCGGCAAGAAGCAGCTCTCCGAGATCGTCAACGACCTCGCCGAGCGCTACCCCAAGGTCATCGTGGCGGCGACGCTCGACAACCTGAAGGCGTCCGGCTTCTACTGGGCGACCCGTTCCGGTGTCACCGTGGCCATCTCCGACGTCGTCGTTCCCGAGGCGAAGAAGGAGATCGTCAAGGGTTACGAGGCGCAGGACGAGAAGGTCCAGAAGCAGTACGAGCGCGGTCTGATCACCAAGGACGAGCGCACGCAGGAGCTCATCGCGATCTGGACCAAGGCGACCAACGAGGTCGCCGAGGCGATGAACGACAACTTCCCGAAGACCAACCCGATCTTCATGATGGTGAACTCGGGCGCACGAGGCAACATGATGCAGATGCGTCAGATCGCCGGTATGCGTGGTCTGGTGTCGAACGCCAAGAACGAGACGATCCCGCGTCCCATCAAGGCGTCCTTCCGTGAGGGCCTGTCCGTGCTGGAGTACTTCATCTCCACGCACGGTGCCCGTAAGGGTCTCGCCGACACCGCCCTGCGTACCGCCGACTCGGGTTACCTGACCCGTCGTCTGGTGGACGTCTCGCAGGACGTGATCATCCGCGAGGAGGACTGCGGCACCGAGCGCGGTCTGAAGCTGCGGATCGCCGAGCGCGGCGCCGACGGCGTGCTGCGCAAGGCGGACGACGTCGAGACGTCCGTGTACGCGCGGATGCTCGCCGAGGACGTCGTCGTGGACGGCAAGGTCATCGCGCCGGCCAACGTCGACCTGGGTGACGTGCTCATCGACGCCCTGGTCAACGCGGGCGTCGAGGAGGTCAAGACCCGCTCGGTCCTGACCTGCGAGTCGGCGGTCGGCACCTGTGCCTTCTGCTACGGCCGTTCGCTCGCCACCGGCAAGCTGGTCGACATCGGTGAGGCGGTCGGCATCATCGCCGCCCAGTCCATCGGTGAGCCCGGTACCCAGCTGACGATGCGTACCTTCCACACCGGTGGTGTGGCGGGTGACGACATCACCCAGGGTCTGCCCCGTGTCGTCGAGCTCTTCGAGGCCCGTACGCCCAAGGGTGTCGCCCCGATCTCCGAGGCCTCCGGCCGCGTGCGGATCGAGGAGACCGAGAAGACCAAGAAGATCGTCGTCACCCCGGACGACGGCAGCGACGAGACGGCCTACCCGATCTCGAAGCGCGCCAAGGTCCTGGTGCACGAGGGCGACCACGTCGAGGTGGGTCAGAAGCTCACCGCGGGTGCCACCAACCCGCACGACGTGCTGCGCATCCTCGGCCAGCGTGCCGTCCAGGTCCACCTGGTCGGCGAAGTCCAGAAGGTCTACAACTCGCAGGGCGTGTCGATCCACGACAAGCACATCGAGATCATCATCCGGCAGATGCTGCGCCGCGTGACGATCATCGAGTCCGGCGACGCGGAGCTCCTGCCGGGCGAGCTGGTCGAGCGGTCGAAGTTCGAGTCGGAGAACCGTCGTGTGGTCACCGAGGGCGGTCACCCCGCCTCCGGCCGTCCGCAGCTGATGGGTATCACCAAGGCGTCGCTGGCGACGGAGTCGTGGCTGTCCGCGGCCTCCTTCCAGGAGACGACCAGGGTCCTGACGGACGCGGCGATCAACGCCAAGTCCGACTCCCTGATCGGCCTCAAGGAGAACGTCATCATCGGTAAGCTCATCCCGGCCGGTACGGGCCTGTCCCGCTACCGCAACATCCGGGTCGAGCCGACCGAGGAGGCCAAGGCCGCGATGTACTCGGCCGTCGGCTACGACGACATCGACTACTCGCCGTTCGGCACCGGCTCCGGCCAGGCCGTTCCGCTGGAGGACTACGACTACGGTCCGTACAACCAGTAAGCGAGTCGCTTGATCGACCGAAGGGCGGTCACCCCGTGTGCGACGGGGTGACCGCCCTTCGGGCTTCCTACCGGCCGACCGCCTGCCACAGGGCGAGCGTGAAGCCGGCGCCGGAGGTGAGCGCCATGAGACTGGCGACCGGCCAGCGGCCGCGCTCCAGCGCGTCGAGCCGGGCCTCGTGGTCGGCGAGCTGCTTGTCCGTCTGGTCGCTGCGCTGGACGAGCAGCGCGAGCGAGCCGTCGGCCCGGGCGAAGCCGGCCTCCAGCGTGCCGCGCAGCCGCTCCAGTTCGAGGGCCACGGCGACCGGGTCGTTCCGGTCAGTGTCGGTCATCGGCGGCTCCCGGTGACGGACTGCCGAGCCAGGACGGCAGCAGTCTCTGTACGGCCTCCAGGGCCATGATCCGCGCGAGGCCGCCGGCGACGGCCAGCGCCCCGGCGACCCAGGGGAGGGTGGCCGGGACACCGGACGCGTCCACGATCGCGGGGAGCACGACGGCGATGCCGACGGCGGACTGGAGGATGGTGCGGGCCGTGCGCTTGGCGGCGTCGGACACGTCGGGACTCCTCATGTGGTGCGGGGGACCTTCAGGGCGTTCCAGGAGGCGCGGCCCGGCCGGCCGTCGGCGTCCGCGCCGGTGAAGCCGAGCTTGCGCTGCCACCGGGCGTAGCTGCGCCGGTCGGCGTCGGACCAGCGCGGGCCGGGGCCGACGGCGTATTCCGAGCAGCCCTCCGCGACGAGCCGGCGGCCCATCGCGGTGATGACCGGGGAGCTGGTGGCGGGGGTGAAGAACGAGGCGCCCGGGAACGGCTGGAGGCTCGGGCGGGCGGGGGTGCCGGGATCGCCGGCCCCCGGACGGGAGGGGGCGCCGGTCCCGGCGGCGGACCGGAGGCGGGTGCCGATCCTGCCGCGCAGCGCCCGCATCTCGAAGCCGCGCGGGTCGCTCTTGGTGGCCGTCCACTCCTTGTGGCCGATGACCGAGGCGGCCGTCCATCCGTGCGCCCGGCACAGGGCGGCGCAGGCGCGTTCGACGGCGTCGAGCTGGGCGGCGGGCCACGGGTCCTCGCCGTCGCCGAGGTTGACGCACTCGAAGCCGTAGAAGTGGGCGTTGCCGTCGGTGTCCTGCCGGTCCGGCGGGGGCGGGGCGGTCTCGGCGATCACCGCGCGCAGGACGTCGCCGTCGCCCGCTCCCGCGTGGTTGGCGCGGCCGTTGGCGATGAGGTGGACGGTGCCCGACTTGTCGATGACGCCCTGGCACAGCGGGCCGGGCAGGGCGGCGTACCCGTCCCGGCACAGCGCGACGGAGGCGGCGGAGCCGCTGGAGACGGTGTGGTGGACGATCACGCCGTGCAGCGGGCCCCAGGCGCCCTTGTGGTTGCGGTTGCGGGTGCGCCAGCCCGGGTGCTCGACGACGCGGACGCCCTCGGCGCGCAGGGCGGCCAGGAGCCGGTCGGGGGTCAGGGGAGCTGCCATCGGTGGGCCTCCTCGTCGTGGGTACGGGAAACGGCCCGGCCCGCCGCGCCGGGGGAGGCGGGGCGGGCCGGGCCGGGAGGGGCGGGACGCGCGGGGACGCGCCCGGCCCGGGGTCCGTCACATCACGGGGTCGATGCGGATGAACCGGGTGTCGAAGTTGCCGGTGCTGGTGGCGGCGGCGGTGCGGTAGGCGGGGGTGGCGGTGTGCGTCGTGCCGACCGCGAGGCCGCCGACCAGGAACTGCGTGGACACCGACGACCGGTTCGGGGTGTTGACCAGCGCCGCCCGGTCGTCGGAGGCGGCGAGGACGACCGCGCCGGCCGCGTTGCGGACGTTGGCGGACATGTAGGAGCCGACGTTCGCCGTGGAGTGCATGTAGCAGCCCACCGTGATGATGACCTGGCCGGAGGCGGGCACGGTGAACACGGCGTTCATCGGGTCGCCCACCGCGTCGGTCAGGGTCTCCGCCCAGGCGGTGCTGGTGGTGCTGCCGCCGTCCAGGTTGACCCGGAAGACGGGGACGGGGCCGACCGGCGCCCAGGCGGAGCCGGTGTAGTACATCAGCCGCCCCGGGGAGGCGATCCACGCGACCATGCCGGCCACCGGGGTGGCGATCCTGGTGTCGCGTTCCGCGGCGGTGCCGAAGCGCAGCACGGTCCTGCCGTCCAGGGTCTGGGCCAGGGACTGGAGGTGTGCGGGCAGGTCCGCCGGGTCGCTGGGCTGCGGGTAGGGCAGGCCGCTGAGGGGCGTGTACTGGGTGGTCATGCGATCTCCTCCTGTCCGCCGCCGGACACGGGCGCGACGGGGGCGGTGTCGGGTGCGGGGGTGCCGGGGGCGTCCGGACCGGGCGGGCCGGGCGTACCGGGTCCCCCGGGGGCCGGCGTGTCGGGGTGCTCCTCCAGGAGGACCTCGACCGGGTACGTGGAGTCCGTCGGGGCCTCGGTGGTGATCTCCACCGGGGCCGGAGCGGTCGGGTCGTCGCTCACAGTCCGCTCTCCTCGATCTCCCGCCAGGACAGCCCGGTGCCCGCGAGGTGCGCGAGCGTGGGGTGGGCGGCGGCGACGTCCGCGTAGGTCGCGCCGGCCGGCAGCGGGTTGCGGTCGGACGGGGTGTCGGGGGTTAGGCCGGCGTCGGCGGGCACACCGTTGGTGCGGGTGCCGCGCAGGGTGAGGGTCTGCTGGACGGTGCCGGCGGCGGTGGCCGCGGTTTTGATGCCGACGACCCAGGCGAGGGTGTCGAGCGCGGCGCCGCTGGTGTCCACGACCCGCACCACGTCGCCGAGCTGGATGCCCGGGACGTACAGCACCTCGACGTCGCCGAGGACGGGCACGGGGTACTGGCCGGCGGCCCGCATGGCGTCGGCGAGGTCCTGCGCCGCCCGGTAGTCCTGTATCCAGTCCCCGGCCTCGGCGCAGAACTCCTGACGGCCGTGGTAGCGCTCGCTCGTGCTGCCGGGCACCCAGGACGTCGCCTGGCGTTCGACGGGTTCGGTGGACGGCTTGAGGGTCTGGATGTGGACCGAGGGCCTGCCGTCCTCGTCGACCGTGTAGAGCCGCCGGGCGGTGCGGTTGGTGAAGCGCAGGACCAGGCAGCCCTCCTCGCGCCGGGCGAGGATGTCCACGGCGCCCTTGACGGCGTCCGCACCGGCCGCGTTGGCGGCGGCGAAGCGGACCGAGAAGCCGGGCGCGACGCTCTGGTCGTCGTCGACGTTCGGCGGTCCGACGTCGAACTCCTCGTCCGCCAGGACGTACTTGAGCGTCACCGACGCGTTGCCGGGGATCTCGCGCACCACGGTGTCGTTGTAGGTGGTGCCGGCGGTGACCTTCACCGAGGACCAGTCCTTGTACGGCTGCACGCAGTAGTTGCGGCAGGCGTCGATCTCCTCGGTGACGGTGAGCGCGGCGATGTCCCGTACCGACGTCAGGGTGAGGTCGGGGGCCGTGGGCGGCTTGGCGAACCGGGTGTAGTTGCGCCAGTGGAAGACGCCCCGCTCGTCGAACTCGGCGGTGGACATGCTCGCCCTGGCGATCTGGGTGAGCACTTCCCACTGGGAGCCGGACACCCGCGGGATCGCGTGGAGCGGCAGGATCGCGTCGTCGAGCCGCACCTCCTTGGCCCACGCGCCGGTCTGCGCGAACTCGGTGGCGGTCGGGGCGGCGGGCAGCCCGGTGGACAGCTGCACGGCCTCCGTGGCGAGCTGGGTCACCAGCCGCAGCTGGTACAGCTCGGCGGCCGGCTGCGCGGCCGTGGCGTCGGTGAAGGTCGCCGGGCCGCACGGGTAGTGTCTGCCGTCCGGGCCGGTCAGGAAGGGCTGGACTGTCGGCAGGACGGACGTGCCGGTCGAGACGGTGTCGAACAGGCCACCGATGTGCCAGACGCCCCGCTTCTCCTTGAGCGCGGAGACGCCCCAGGAGTAGTACCAGCCGGTGCCCTCACGGGTGCCGGAGTGCATGAAGACCTGTCCGGTCGAGAAGTCGACCGCGAGGCGCAGCCGCCCGGTCCGGGTGCCGGTGCGGTTGAGGTCCAGTTCCAGGGCGACGGTGGAGCCGAAGCCCACGGCGTTGTTCACCCACGCCTCGGCGAACAGCCGGCTGCCGGGCACGGTGACCCGGCTGCGCGGGAACCAGGTGGCCGTCAGCGCGTCGGTGTCGGGCGCCGCGGCGTGCGGGACGAGCGCCATCTCGTGCGGGGCGCCGTCCCGGCTCCAGCCGTAGTGCCGGGGGTCCGGGACGACCTCGGGCTGCCCGTAGGTGGCCGCGAACCCGCCGTGCAGGGAGGCGTACACCACGGTGAGCGGGGAGGCCGGGTCGAACTCCGGGTGGCGCGGCGGCGGGCAGGAGTGCAGCCCCGCCTGGCGCAGCAGTTCGTCGACGCACCAGGTGGCGGTGGCCACCGGGCGCCGCCAGTAGAACCCGGCGTACGGCTTGGGCAGGTCCGCCGGCCCGCGCAGCCGCTCGGCGCCGTCCAGGGCGGTGAGCTGCACGCTGTCGGTACCGGAGGCGGCCGAGCGGCTGCGTACGGTGCCGCGGAACGCGGGCAGGACGCCGCCGTCGGTGCCGTAGCCGTGGACGACGGACTGGCCGGGGCGGGCGGCGTCGCCGGTGGAGCGCGGTGCCCAGGGCGAGTACAGCGCGGGCGCGGAGGCGCCGCCGGTTCCGGCGATCTGGAGCTGGAGCTGGGCCGCGGAGCTGCCGGAGAAGGCCCGCATGGCGTCCGGCAGGTCGGTGCTGTAGCTGCGTTCGAGCTGCCAGGACTGGACCTGTGCGGTGACGTCCTGGCCGCCGAGGCGGGTGGTGTGGGCGGTGACGCGGGACCCGGACCGGAGGGTGCGGGTCAGGTCGTCGTCAGACGCTTGCACTGGTCACCTCCGCGAGGTCGATCGAGATGTTCCGGTACGGCAGGGGCCGGGCCGGCGAGTCGGTGTAGGCGGTGACGGCCATGACCGGGCACCCGTCGCCGGGCAGCTCGGTGACCGTGGGGTCCAGGTGCAGGAGCTTCGCCGGGCCGATCCGCGACTGGAAGGCGGTGGTGGCGGCGGCGAAGGACACCGTGGCGGACACGTGGGTGGCGCCGGCCGGCACGGTCGCGGGCACCCATCCGGTGGCGGTGGCCAGGGTCGTGCCGGCGGCGTCGAAGAAGGTCAGCGCGCAGCTCTGGGCCCGCGCCCGCACGGCGGCGGGCAGGACGAGCCCGGCAAGGCCCGGTCCGGCGGGTACCGCGTGGCCCTTCTGGGTGCCGTTGACGAAGGTCAGCGTTCCGGCGGTGGACGCGGCCAGGGACGCCACCGCGTAGCCGGAGGCGTCGGCGGCCAGGGTGACGCCGGTCGCCGACCACTGGGTGAGCGCGCCCCGGCCGGCCGCCTGCTCGGTGGGGAGCAGGTTCACCGGGGCGGTGGGCACGTGGTCGTCGTCGAGGGTGAGCACGGCGCCGTCGAGTCCGTACGTCCCCGCCTCGCCGGCGACGCCCGCCGGAGTGACCAGGGCGGCACCGGGGGGAGCGGTCGCGACGACGGTGTGCCCGGTGTCGGTGGCCGACGACAGGTAGGTGCCGTCGGCGTCGCGCCAGTGCAGCCGGGTGACGCACGGGCCGACCCGCCAGGAGGTCGGCAGGGTGAACCGCACCCGCATGCCGGGGGCGACGGGGAAGCCGGCGCGGGGCTTGCGGTGCCAGTTCAGCTGGGCGGTGGCGGACTCCGCCTTCCACACGTACGTGCGGGCCAGCGCGCCCGCGGCGGTCGACGGCTCCAGCCTGCCGCTGCCGCTGACGGAGGTGTACCAGACGTTGTACGGGCTGTCGGAGGTGCTGCGGCCCTCCGCCTGGAGCGGGTCGAGCAGGTTGCGCCCGACCGGGTCGATGACCTCGACGGGGCCGGGGCCGTCGATGCGGCGGGCCAGCCGGTCGAAGTGCGCGGCGTCGTCCCGTGTGAGCCGGTCGAAGGTGAGCTTGATCCGGCGGGGGGCGTGGCGGGGCGCGAGGGTGGTGATCTGGCCGCTCAGCGCGGTGAACTGCGAGACGTTGAGCTCCGCCCCGCGCTCGAAGGCGGTGGCGGCCTGACTGATCTCGCGGAGCTGTCCGGGCAGGCCGACCCAGAGATTCCTTGCCATGGGACGTGCCTCCTTCCTTGGTCGTGGCGGCGGGGCCGCGGGCTGCCGGGGCCGGTGATGACGGGGCCGGGGCGGGCCGTGGGGCCGTGGTCGCCGGCGCCGGTGGTGCGGTCGTGCGGCCACCGGTGCCGGGATGGCGCCACTCAGCGGCGGGCGAGCTGCCGGTGACCGGCGATCACGGCGCGGGCGATGGTCTGGCCGTCGACCTGGACGTGGACGGGCCGGTCGGCGAGGCGCTCGACCGCCTCGGCGAGACGGGCGATCTGGGCGCGGCTGCCGCCGGGGCCGATCATGCGTTCCAGCTTGCTGAGCGGGATGACGGCCTCGTGCTCGCCGGCCTCGCCGATCAGGGCGAGCGTGCCGCCGTTGCGGGGCTGGACGATGCCGCCCTTGGCGAGGGCGGGGACGGGGATCTTCGGCAGGCTGATGGAGAAGCTCTTGCCGCCGAAGACCGGTACCCAGCCCGGGATCGAGACCTTGAAGCCGTTGAGGGCGCCGATGATCGTGTTGACGGCGGTGGCGAACGCCCGGAAGGGCGCGAGCATGACGTTGCCGATGCCCTTGAGGATCGGGGTGATCACCCGGGTCGCCGTCGACACCGCGCCCTGGATCGCCTTCATGCCGGACTTGAAGCCCTTGGTGACGACCGAGACGATCTTGTCGACGTTGACGAACTTGGCGATGAGCGGTGCCAGCAGCGTCATGATCAGGCCGAACGGGCTGGCCGCCATGGCCAGGTTGAGGCCCTTTTGGGCGAGGCTCGCGCCCTTCAGCCCCTTGGAGAGCCCGCCGCCCATGGTCTTGCCGGTCTTGTCGGCGCCCTTGCCGGCCTTGCCGACGGACTTCTCGACCGCGTCGGCCTGGCGCTTGACGTCACGCAGGGCGTTCTTGGCCTTGTCGGCCGAGCCCTTGAGCTTGTCGAGCGAGGTCTTGAACTTGTCGGTGCCGCCCTTGGCCCTGCCGAAGGACGTGTTGGCGTTGTTCAGGCCGGTCCGCAGCTTGCCGACGGCGCTGTTGCCATTGCCGGCGGAGGTGCGGAGCTTGCCGAGGGAGGAATGCGCCCGGTCGGCCCCGGTCCTGACCTTCGTCATGGCGGTACTCGCCTGGCCCGCGGACGACTTGATGTTCCCCACCGCGCTGGACGCGGTACGGGAGGACTGCCTCAGGCGGCCCAGCGAGGAATTGGTCTGATCCATCGCGGAGCGGAATCTCCCGGCTCCGCCGGCGGCCTTGCCGAATGCGCTGTTCAGGCTCACGTCTTCTCCTTACCGATCACCTCGGAAAGGTGGTCGTCGGTGGGTGTCATCCGGCGAGTTCCTCTTGGAGTCTCCGCAGGTGTTCCCTGGTGGTGCCGAGATTGCTCCGCACCGAGTGCAAGGTCTTGATCGCGGTTTCCTTCGACTTCTCCGCGTCCTTTTCCTCGTGGCGGGACTTCTGTGCCGCCTTCAACGTGTCGACGTAATGCCGACGCGCCTTCTTGAGCGCCTTCTCGGCTTCCCCGGCGGCCACTTCGGCCTGGCGCTGGGCGGTTCTGACGGCGGCGTTGTCGCCGATCCGTGCGCCGTTCTGGCCGGACAACCGCCCGGCCACCTGCGACTTGAGGACCTCGGCGTCCCTGCGGGCCCGTACGGCCCTGTCCCCGGCCCGTTCCGCCCTGTCGACGAGGCGGACGAGCTTGCGGTCCTCGCGCTCGTCCTTGTCCTTCGCCCAGGGGAAGGTGACCAACTGCCGTCCGAGGAAGACGATGCCCTTCTCGTCACCCTTCAGCACGGACGCGTCGAACTTGAAGGGCGTGAAGCCGAGTCCTACGACGCCGACGGCGATTTTGAGACCCTCGACCGTCGCGCTCAGCCCGTTGAGCTTGTGCTTGACCTTGTCCGCTTCGTCCTTCGTCCAGTAATGCAGGACCTTTTCGTCGTTGGTTGCCAATTCTGGTCACCTTCCTGGGGCGACGGGAATCCTTGTCACCCCGCGCTGCCACGTGCGACCATCCGTGCGTGACGAGCCTGATGTGGGTCGCTGTGGTGTGGGTGGTGGTGCCGCTGCCGTTCATGGTGTGGTTCGGCGTCTATCCGCTCTGGCTGAGGCGGCGTCTCGCACGGGTCGGGGTGGAGGCCGTCGGTGAATGCCGGAACGTCACCACGTCGGAGAACCGGCGCAGCACGAGCTTCGTGTTCACGACCGCCGCCGGCGAGAAGGTCTACTACCGCTCGCCGTTGAGCTGGCGCAGCTGGGGGACACCCGGCCGGGAGGCGGTGCTGGTGTACGACCCCGGCTTCCCCCGCCGCTTCGTGCGCAGCAGGAGCGAGCTGGGCTCCCGCCCCGAGGCGTGGACGATCCTCTGGTGGATGCTGGGCATGGAGGTCGTGATGGTCCTCGGCTTCGTCCTGGTCACGCTGTACGAGGCGGGGACGATCCGCTGACGGCGGACGGGCTCCTGGTGCGGCTGCCCGTCCCGGCTCCGGTTCGTCATGCGAAGAAGTGCAGCAGCTCCGAGGGGCCGGGCCGGGTGTCCCGGCGCTCCGCGTCCTCCGAGGGCTGCTCGCCCGGCTGCGCGTTCCCGTCCTCCGGGGCGCCGCCGGACGGCCGCGGCACCGGCACCGGGTACTCCAGCGCCTCCGCGTCCTCGTCCTGGTTCACGGTGGCGAACATCCAGTTGGACTCGGCGAGGTGGTCCACCGCCGACGCGAGCAGGTAGTCGCCCACCGTCCACTCCGCCGCCTCCCCGTGCAGGACGCGGGCCAGCACGCTGTCGCGCGGCATGTGGCGGACGAGCACGGCGAGCCGGCGGGACGACAGCCGGCCGCGGTGCCAGTCGAGCAGGTCCACGCCGTAGTGGCGCAGCAGGTCGGCCTCCAGGGCCTCGGCGTGCTCCTCGACGAGCACGCCGAGGCTCAGCCTTCCCCCAGGCCGAGCCCCGTCTCCTTGCCGTACGCCTCCAGGATCGCCGCGATGTCCTGCATCGTGACCTCGAGGCGGTCGAAGCGGGCGTACTGCTGTTCGCCCAGGAGCAGCCGCAGCAGCCCGTCGACGTCGTTGTCGTCGAGTTCGCGCAGCTTGCGCGCGGTGGCGCGGGTCAGCTCGGTCGGCAGTTGGAAGCTCTGGTCGTCGAGCTCGAACGTCCAGGCGCGGCCGAGCGCCTCCAGGCGCTGGGCGCGTGCGGCGTTGACGTTGAAGGAGGACATGGTGGCTCCTTGAGGGGTGCGTACGGGTCCGAACGAAGGAGCCGGTGCCCGGCGCGCGGCCACGAGGGACGCGCGCCGGGCACCGGCGTGGGGGAGGGGCGGGCGCCGGGGGAGCGCCGCGCCCTTACGCGTACGACTTGTCCTTCATGATCCAGGTCGCGAGCGTGGAGCTGCCCTCGGCGGCGAGGGCGGTGAAGGTGACACCGAGCTTCAGCGCCCCGGTGCGGGTCAGGGAGATCTCCTCCGTCTCCGTCACCTGGCCGCGCGGGACGATGAAGCGGTACGTGACGTCCGAGCCGTCCTTGAACTCGATGCCGAGCTGGCGCTCGTCCTTCTGCGGCTCGGCGCCCATGGCGTACGTGTAGGTGTCGGTGACGCCGGTGGCGGTCACCGGGGCGACCGCGCCGCCGCCCATGAAGAACGGCAGCGTGTCCTTGTTGAACTGCAGGAGCTGGAACTTCACCGTCAGGTCCCGGTCCGAGTAGATGAACCGGGCCGGGCTGACCGACTGCCAGGTGTCGACCGGGTCGATCTTGTCCTTCTTGTTGAACTTGATGCCGTCCGTGCTGGTGTAGCCCAGCTCGGTCCAGCCGGCCGCCCAGTCCTCGGTGGTGTTCTTCGGAGCGGCCGGGCCGGTGGAGCCGGCGGTGGCGACGAGGATGCGGCCGGTACCGGCGACGCGGATCTGGCTGCCGTTGTTGGCGGGCATGGGGACTCCTTCGAGTAAGGGGTGGAGCGGACATGGCGAAGGCCCCGGCGCACGATGG
The DNA here is from genome assembly GCF_056432045.1 of Streptomyces sp. NPDC045701. Classification (NCBI taxonomy): domain Bacteria; kingdom Bacillati; phylum Actinomycetota; class Actinomycetes; order Kitasatosporales; family Streptomycetaceae; genus Streptomyces; species Streptomyces sp. NPDC045701. Next base: position 130,526 of record NZ_JBWKJV010000001.1, read on the forward strand.
CGGCGGGGCCTGTTCGGGAAGCGCGTGCACACGCGCGGGGGTCGTGCGGGAGGGTTCGCGGTTACGCGGTGGTCACGCGGGGCGGATCGACAGCCGGACCGTGGCGAGGTACCGGTTGCCGTTCGGCCGGTTGTAGTCCGGCAGCCAGCGCGGTCCGTCGGCCTCCACCACCTCGGTGACGGCGGCGCCGCCGTACACCGTGCCGGTGGCTTCGAGCAGCGCGGCGCGGGCGGTCAGGGCGACCGTATGGGCGGCCGTCTTGTCCGGCCCGTAGACCTCCAGGTCGAGCAGCGGCCGGTCGAGGTGGAGGTCGTCCACCCAGGCGCCGCCGACGCGGGAGACGAGGACGGCCTTCTGGGTGCCGTCGAAGCCGGCGGGCGGCCGGTTGTCGACCACGACCCCGGTCAGCTCGGGCCGGTTCCTGAGGTGGTCGACCACGAGTCGTTCCACGTCGGGGAAGGCGAGAGGGCTCACATGGACGCTCCCTTCGAGAGGCGTTCGGCGGGCGTGCGGAAAACACGAAGCGGCAGGAACCGCCGCCCGGTCGTGGGCGCAGCTCTGCCGCTGCTCCAAGTGTGATCGAGCGCCCGGCGGCCCGCAACCAACTTCCCGCGCCCCAGGTGGCGCCGTACCCGACCTTGGTCGTCCGTCTGCGCTACGCTCCTTAGTCCGAACAGGTATTCGAATAGGTCGGATGGTTCTCCGAGGAACGGCGCGGAAGGTACGGAAACACCCAGCGGGGCGTGAGGAGTGGTGGGGCGTGGAGACGAGCACGAGGAGCGGGCGGTTCGCGGACGGTGAGGGCCGATGACGATCAGCCCGCAGGAGCGACTGGCCGATGTGGCGGCCGCCGCCGTCGAGGTGGCGGCGGAGAGTGCCGAAGCCGGTACGTACACCGGAGGGGTGGGGCGCGCACTCAGCGCCGTCATCGCCAAGGTCGGCGCCCGCCTCGCCGTCGACGCCGAAGTACGCGGCTTCTCCAGCGGCTGGCAGGAGGCCGTGGCGACGATGTCCGGTGACCGTCCCGCGCCGGCGTCCGCCCCCGCCCCCGTCTTTCCCATGCCCACTCGGCGCGATCCGGCGGAACGCGCCTGACGCGACGGTCGCGGTCCCAAACCCTGACGCGAGCCCGGACCCGGACCTGACAGGGACTCGGACCCGGCCCCGGACGGGGACACGAAAACGCCGGGGCGGCCACTCCCCTGAGGGAGGGCCGCCCCGGCGTGCGTGTTCCGTGCGGGTACGTGTGCGTGGGGGGCGCCGGGGCACGGGCGGTGCCGCCGGGTCGCGGCGCGGTGGGTTCAGCCCCCGCGCCGGGACGAGCGTTCCGCCGCGAACACGTCCTCCAGCCGGAAGAGCTGCGCGCGGCCCTGCCGCCCCGCGGGCGCCAGCCGCCCGAGCTGCACCCACTTGCGGATAGTGGCGGGCAGGACGCCCGCCTCCTGCGCGGCCGTCGGGCCGGTGACGAGCGTCGGGCCGGCGGTGCGGCCCGGCGCGGTGGACGTGCGGCTCATCGGGCGGCCCCCTCGTCCATCAGGGCGGCGATCCGCTCGGCCCCGCCGTCCGCGGCACCGGCCGGCACCGGCCAGGCGCCCTCCTCCCACACGTGCCGGAACGCCGGGTCGGTCGGACAGTCGCAGTCCGGCACCCCGCACCGGCAGCCCGGGTTGACGCACACCACGGCCCGGCTCTCCGGGAACGCGCGCAGCGACACCGAGCCGCACCACGGGCAGCGCCCGGACACCCGCACCATCGTCTCGGCCTCGCCCAGCGCGCGGGCGCAGCGCCTCGCCATGCGCCGCAGCTCGTCCCGCACGTGCCCGGCGAGCGTGGGGTCGCCGGAGACCCGGCCGAGCAGCGCGGTGAGCCGCCGCAGCCGCTGCGGCACGTCGGCCCGGCGCGGCCGGCCGAGGCCCAGCCGGTCGTACACCGCCTCCTCCAGTTCGGTCACCCCGTCGGTGATGTCCCGGATCGCGTCGGACACGTGGAGGCGGATGGGGGAGGCGGTGTGCCCCGGTACGGACAGCCCGTGCCGCTGCTCGTTGAGCAGCGCCTCCCGGCGCTCGTCGCGCAGCCGGGCGGAGCGGGCCGCGAGCTGCGCGGGCCCGGGGGCCGGACGGTCGGCGGCCCCGGTGCCGCCGCGTCCCGGGGCGGGGGCGAGTTCGGTGAGCAGCTCCGGGAACTGGCGCAGCAGCATGGCGGTCCACAGCGCGGCGTCCCGCACGGCACCGGGGTCGTCGTGGGCGGCCGGGGCGGTGGGGGCGGCGTGAGCGATGTCGGTCTCGGCCGGCGGCCGGGTGGCGGGCATGGGGTGCTCCCTCCTGTGCGGTCGGCGAGGACGCCGACCCCTCGGGGCGGTGGTTTCGGCGGGGCGTGGGCCGGGGTGCGTGACGGCCGGGCGGGTGGCTTGGCCGGGTACGCGGGTAGGTCGCTTCAGGCCGCGCGGCGGAGCGGGGCGGGGGTGCCGCCGTGCTCGTCGCCGTCGCCGTGGGCGCGGTTGCGGCGGGACGGGTCGACCGGCCGCCCGTTGTGCCAGAGCCGGCCGGCGCTGACGCCGTCGAACCAGGTGTGCGCCGGGTCGACGGTCTCCTCGCACTCGCGCGCCACCGGGCACCGTGCGCAGGCGCGCAGGGCGGGTTCGGCGTCGGCGGGACGGCGGGCGAAGACCACCTGGGGCGGCATGCCCGCGCACGCGGCGGCGTCGCGCCAGCCGGGGCGGTGACTGCGGGAGGACGGTAAGGACATGGCGGAACCCCCTGGTACGCATACGAACGGACGAGCGAAGTGCGTTGCGAGCACGCACGCTGCCATGTTGCGAGTGAGCGCGCAACCAAGAATGGGAGGGGAGGACTCCGCACCTCGACGCAACCTTCACAATTGCGTGCGCGAAAGCGCGTAGTCGGTGCGTGCAAGCGCGATACTCTGGTCGCCACCGCGAAGGGAGGGACGTTGCCCATGTCTGCCGGCGAACTGGAAGAGTTCACTGCCTGGATCGAAGGAGTGATCCGAGGTCAGGGGTACGACATCGACAGCCCGCGCGGCGGCGGCAAGTCCCGCCTCGCCGACGAGGCGGGGGTCCACCGGGCGGCCATCACCCGGCTCCTTCAGGGTCAGAGCATGCCGGACCTGGAGACCATGCGACGGCTCGCGCACGTCCTGCGCATCCCGGTGCGCGACATGCTCATCAAGTCGGGCCGGCTCACGGAGGAGGACCTCCCCCTGCCCGGCCTCCCGGACGACGTACCGCCCGCCGAGGAGGCGGTGCCCGCCGGCCTCACGCTCGAACAGGCCGCGGCCGGGCTCGGCATCCCGCCCGAGCAGCGCGACATGTTCATTCGCGTCGCGGGGCAGTTCCTGCCCGACTGGCCGGCCGCCCGCGAGCACGACGCGGCGGCGGGGCACGCACCGGCGGAGGCGAAGGGTGCCCGCCAGGCCTGACGTGGCCGTTCTCTAAGCTGTTGACGCCTGTCCCCACGAGTTCGCAGGCTGAACGTCCCGGCGGCGCCCGCGCCCCGGGAGCACCGCCGCACGCACGGGGCGCCGGCGAGGCCGTCCGGCGGCAGCGGTGGAACCGGCAGTGGTGGAACCGGCAGCGACGGGTCGCGGAAGAGAGTGTCATGGTCGAGGGCGAGGGGTGCTCCCGACCGGCAGGCGATCCGCGCGAGGGCGAGCCGGGCGGATCCGGGGCCAGGGGCCCCGTCCACGGCCTCCCCGAACCGGCCGCCGACCTCCCGGCGCTGTTCGCCGCCCTGGGGCGCCACCTGGAGGGCCACGCGCCCGAGGAAGTGGTGGTGCTGCTGCGCGAGGAACTGGCCCGCCGCGAGTTCCAGGCGTACGCCAACGGCTGGCGCGACGCCGCCGACCAGTACGAACCCGTCCTGGAGGAGGCCCGCCGCATCGCGCAGACGCGCCGCCTGCGGCTGGTCGGCCGCACGCCCGGACAGGCGGCGGTCATCCCCTTCCCGCGCGGCGACGACCGGAACGCGGCCGGCGCCGACCCGGACGCCCCCGATCCGGACGCCCCCGACGCCCCGGCCCCCGACCCCGACGCGCCCCGTACCCCCGCTCCCCGCCGCCCCGAGGCGGCCACGCCGCCCGCCGACCGCACCGGCGCCGTCGCGGCCGAGCGGCGGCGCTCCCGGGACGCGCAGGACCGCCGCGCCGCCGCCGGCCCCCGCCGGGAGCGGGACGGCACCCAGGGCCCACCCGGCCGCCGCGGCGCGAAGGGCAAGGAGCAGGACCCCGAGGCGCGGGACCCCGGTGCCACCCGCCCCGGCCTCGTCGCCAAGTCGCCCCACTCCCGGGTCCCCACCATCCCGCCCCTGCCCGGCCGCCGCCGCGACCCCGGCGGCGGCCCCTGACCCTCCGCGGCGCCCCCGGCGCACGCACCGCGACGGGCCGTCGCGGCCCGGGGCCCGCCCGGGGCAAGAGCATTTGTTTTGACCCAGGTCCGTACGGTAGGTACGCTCAGACCTTGTGCCTGGGGTGTGCCTGGGCTCCTGTGCGTGTCTGCAACCGCACGGCGAGCCGTGAACGGCCACCGCGATCTGTGCCCTCCTCCGCCACGCGGCGGGAGTACGCAGTATTCGACACACCCGACCGCGTGGGTCGGCGACGTTCCAGGTTAGCTTTACTACACGGCACACAGAAACCGGAGAAGTAGTGCCTACGATCCAGCAGCTGGTCCGGAAGGGCCGGCAGGACAAGGTCGAGAAGAACAAGACGCCCGCACTCGAGGGTTCTCCTCAGCGCCGCGGCGTCTGCACGCGTGTGTTCACGACCACCCCGAAGAAGCCGAACTCGGCCCTGCGTAAGGTCGCGCGTGTGCGTCTGACCAGCGGGATCGAGGTCACCGCTTACATTCCGGGTGAGGGACACAACCTGCAGGAGCACTCCATCGTGCTCGTGCGTGGTGGCCGTGTGAAGGACCTGCCGGGTGTTCGTTACAAGATCATCCGCGGTTCGCTCGACACCCAGGGTGTCAAGAACCGCAAGCAGGCCCGCAGCCGCTACGGCGCCAAGAAGGAGAAGTAAGAATGCCTCGTAAGGGCCCCGCCCCGAAGCGCCCGGTCATCATCGACCCGGTCTACGGCTCTCCTCTGGTGACCTCGCTCATCAACAAGATCCTGCTGAACGGCAAGCGCTCCACCGCCGAGCGGATCGTGTACGGCGCCATGGAAGGCCTCCGCGAGAAGACCGGCAACGACCCGGTCATCACGCTGAAGCGCGCTCTCGAGAACGTCAAGCCGTCCCTCGAGGTCAAGTCCCGCCGCGTCGGTGGCGCCACCTACCAGGTGCCGATCGAGGTCAAGCCCGGTCGCGCCTCCACGCTCGCGCTCCGCTGGCTCGTGGGTTACTCCCGCGCCCGTCGCGAGAAGACCATGACCGAGCGCCTCATGAACGAGCTCCTCGACGCCTCCAACGGCCTCGGTGCTTCGGTCAAGAAGCGTGAGGACACGCACAAGATGGCCGAGTCCAACAAGGCCTTCGCGCACTACCGCTGGTAGTCGCACCCACATCGAGACCGAGAGAAGACTGAAGCCTTATGGCTACCACTTCGCTTGACCTGGCCAAGGTCCGCAACATCGGGATCATGGCCCACATCGACGCGGGCAAGACGACCACCACCGAGCGGATCCTGTTCTACACCGGTGTCTCTTACAAGATCGGTGAAGTCCACGACGGCGCTGCCACCATGGACTGGATGGAGCAGGAGCAGGAGCGCGGCATCACGATCACGTCTGCCGCGACGACCTGCCACTGGCCGCTGGAAGACGTTGACCACACCATCAACATCATCGACACCCCGGGCCACGTCGACTTCACCGTCGAGGTGGAGCGTTCGCTCCGCGTGCTCGACGGTGCGGTGACGGTGTTCGACGGCGTCGCCGGCGTTGAGCCGCAGTCCGAGACCGTGTGGCGTCAGGCGGACCGCTACGGCGTTCCGCGTATCTGCTTCGTCAACAAGCTCGACCGCACCGGCGCCGAGTTCCACCGCTGCGTCGACATGATCAGCGACCGCCTGGGCGCGCAGCCGATCGTCATGCAGCTCCCGATCGGTGCCGAGGCCGACTTCAAGGGCGTCATCGACCTCGTTCGGATGAAGGCCCTGGTCTGGTCCGCCGAGGCGGCCAAGGGTGAGATGTACGACATCGTCGACATCCCGGACACGCACACCGAGGCTGCCGAGGAGTACCGCGGCAAGCTGCTCGAGGCCGTGGCCGAGAACGACGAAGAGATCATGGAGCTGTACCTGGAGGGCCAGGAGCCGTCCGAGGAGCAGCTGTACGCCGCGATCCGTCGCATCACCATCGCGTCCGGCAAGGGCACCGGCACCACGGTGACCCCGGTCTTCTGCGGTACCGCGTTCAAGAACAAGGGCGTTCAGCCCCTGCTCGACGCGGTCGTGCGCTACCTCCCGTCGCCCGTCGACATCGAGGCCATCGAGGGCCACGACGTCAAGGACGCGGAGACGGTCGTCAAGCGCAGGCCGTCCGACGACGAGCCGCTGTCGGCGCTGGCGTTCAAGATCATGAGCGACCCGCACCTCGGCAAGCTCACCTTCGTCCGGATCTACTCCGGTCGCCTGGAGTCCGGCACCTCGGTGCTGAACTCGGTCAAGGGCAAGAAGGAGCGCATCGGCAAGATCTACCGCATGCACGCGAACAAGCGTGAGGAGATCGAGTCGGTGGGCGCCGGCGACATCATCGCCGTCATGGGTCTGAAGCAGACCACGACCGGTGAGACGCTGTGCGACGAGAAGAACCCGGTGATCCTGGAGTCCATGGACTTCCCGGCGCCGGTCATCGAGGTCGCCATCGAGCCCAAGTCCAAGGGTGACCAGGAGAAGCTGGGTGTCGCCATCCAGCGTCTCGCGGAGGAGGACCCCTCCTTCCAGGTGCACACCAACGAGGAGACCGGCCAGACCGTCATCGGCGGTATGGGCGAGCTTCACCTCGAGGTGCTCGTCGACCGCATGAAGCGCGAGTTCAAGGTCGAGGCCAACGTCGGTAAGCCTCAGGTCGCGTACCGTGAGACGATCCGCAAGGCCGTCGAGCGCGTGGACTACACCCACAAGAAGCAGACCGGTGGTACCGGTCAGTTCGCCAAGGTGCAGATCGCGGTCGAGCCGATCGAGGGCGGCGACGCCTCGTACGAGTTCGTCAACAAGGTCACCGGTGGCCGTATCCCGAAGGAATACATCCCTTCGGTGGACGCCGGTTGCCAGGAGGCCATGCAGTTCGGCATCCTCGCGGGCTACGAGATGACGGGCGTTCGCGTCACGCTTCTCGACGGTGCCTACCACGAGGTCGACTCCTCCGAGCTCGCGTTCAAGATCGCCGGTTCGCAGGCCTTCAAGGAGGCTGCGCGCAAGGCGTCCCCCGTGCTCCTGGAGCCGATGATGGCCGTCGAGGTCACCACGCCCGAGGACTACATGGGTGACGTCATCGGTGACATCAACTCCCGCCGTGGCCAGATCCAGGCCATGGAGGAGCGGGCCGGCGCCCGGGTCGTCAAGGGCCTGGTGCCGCTTTCGGAGATGTTCGGCTATGTCGGCGACCTCCGCAGCAAGACCTCGGGTCGCGCAAGCTACTCGATGCAGTTCGACTCCTACGCCGAGGTTCCGCGGAACGTCGCCGAGGAGATCATCGCGAAGGCCAAGGGCGAGTAACTCTTCCGGGTTCACGCTTTAGGCTTGACACCATCCGCCGGGGCTCCGCCCCGAACCCGAGGCAGGGCCCCGGCGGGTGGCCACCCAGCAAAGATCACCTGGCGCCGATGAGTAAGGCGTACCAGAACCACTCTCAGGAGGAACCCCGTGGCGAAGGCGAAGTTCGAGCGGACTAAGCCGCACGTCAACATCGGCACCATCGGTCACATCGACCACGGTAAGACGACCCTCACGGCCGCCATTACCAAGGTGCTGCACGACGCGTTCCCGGACCTCAACGAGGCTTCGGCGTTCGACCAGATCGACAAGGCTCCTGAGGAGCGCCAGCGCGGTATCACCATCTCCATCGCGCACGTCGAGTACCAGACCGAGTCGCGTCACTACGCCCACGTCGACTGCCCCGGTCACGCGGACTACATCAAGAACATGATCACCGGTGCTGCCCAGATGGACGGCGCCATCCTCGTGGTCGCCGCCACCGACGGCCCGATGCCGCAGACCAAGGAGCACGTGCTCCTGGCCCGCCAGGTCGGCGTTCCGTACATCGTCGTCGCCTTGAACAAGGCCGACATGGTGGACGACGAGGAGATCCTGGAGCTCGTCGAGCTCGAGGTCCGTGAGCTCCTCACCGAGTACGAGTTCCCGGGCGACGACGTCCCGGTCGTCAAGGTCTCGGCGCTCAAGGCGCTCGAGGGCGACAAGGAGTGGGGCCAGTCGGTCCTGAACCTGATGGCCGCCGTCGACGAGTCCATCCCGCAGCCCGAGCGTGACGTCGACAAGCCGTTCCTCATGCCGATCGAGGACGTCTTCACGATCACCGGTCGCGGTACGGTCGTCACCGGCCGTATCGAGCGTGGTGTCCTGAAGGTCAACGAGACCGTCGACATCATCGGCATCAAGACCGAGAAGACCACCACCACGGTCACCGGCATCGAGATGTTCCGCAAGCTGCTCGACGAGGGCCAGGCCGGTGAGAACGTCGGTCTGCTCCTCCGTGGCATCAAGCGCGAGGACGTCGAGCGCGGCCAGTGCATCATCAAGCCGGGCTCGGTCACCCCGCACACCGAGTTCGAGGCGCAGGCCTACATCCTGTCCAAGGACGAGGGTGGCCGTCACACGCCGTTCTTCAACAACTACCGCCCGCAGTTCTACTTCCGTACCACGGACGTGACCGGCGTCGTGACCCTCCCCGAGGGCACCGAGATGGTCATGCCGGGCGACAACACCACCATGTCCGTCCAGCTGATCCAGCCGGTCGCCATGGAGGAGGGCCTGAAGTTCGCCATCCGTGAGGGTGGCCGGACCGTCGGCGCCGGCCAGGTCACCAAGATCACGAAGTAATTCGGATCCGACCTGGTGGCTCGTCGCTGAGCTGCAAGAAGGGCCCCGCACCTCACGGTGCGGGGCCCTTCGCGTTGTCCGCGCGCTCAGCTCTCGGTGCGCGGTTCCGGGGTCCACGTCCACGGATGGGCGTCGGCGCCCATGCCGACGGCGAGGAGGCCGTGCCGGCCGCCGGCGTGCAGGCGGGCCTCCGCCAGGGCGACGGCTCCCTGCGTACGGGTGGAGAGGCGGCCCGCCGGGGTGCGGACCTGGACGCGGCCGCGCAGGTCCTTGCCGAGGAGGGCCGGGCCCTGCGGGGCGGCGGTCGCGGCGACCGGGCCGTAGCCGTCGAGGTCGACCCCGGGCAGGGCGGTGCCGTCGGGGCGTACCACCGTCAGATCCGCGCGGGTGGGCGCGCGGTAGTGCAGCGCCAGACCGCCGTCGCGCGTGGCGGCCACCGCCACCGGGTCACCGGCGACGGGCAGGGCCGTCCCGGCGCGGAAGGAGACCGGGGCGCCCGGCGCGTCCTGCGTCCAGTGGTGGACGCCCTCGCGACCCGCGGCGAACAGGTGCACGCGCCCGGCTCCGTCCACCGCCGCCGACAGCCCGTCCTGCACCTCGGCCCCGCCGAGGTCGCGCCACGGACCCCAGGTGCCGTCGGTGTCCCGGACCCGGCCGCTGACGCCCTTGTCCGCGTCGCGTACGAAGAGGTGGATTCGGCCGTCCCCGCCGGCCACCGCCACCGGGACGCCCAGCCGCCGCCCCCGGTCGTCCCGGCGCTCGGGGTTGCCCAGGCCGGTCCAGGCGAGGAACGGCCCGCCCGGCTCCCGCTGCTCCAGCAGCACGACCTCGCGCCGGTTCGGGCCGCCGTGCCCGCCGAGCGCCGCGAACCGGAGCCCGAACAGCAGTTGCCGGCCGTCCGCCAGGGTCACCCCGCCGAGCGCCGGCGCCAGCGGTCCGCCGCCCAGGTCGCCCGGCTCGCCCCACTGCCCGCTGCCGGGCGCCGTCTCGCGCCAGCGCACCGCGCGCAGGCCCAGCACCCCGTACACGGCGAGCCGCCCGTCCGGCTCGGCGGCCACGACCGGGGCGGCGCCCGGGTAGCGGTGGTGGGTGGCGCGTACCCAGCCCTTCTTGTTGGTGAGCGGGCGGGCGCCGCCGACGCTGTAGTCGCCGCAGCCGCCGCTGTTGCCGCACTGCCAGGACGGGTCGCCGCCGTACGGCACGAGGTGCGCGGCCTTCTCCTTGAGCACCGGCCCCGGGAGGTTCTTGGGCCAGTGGCGGTTGTAGTACCCGCGGAAGGACGTGGTCACGAAGGCGGGGATCGCGCCCCCGTCCTCCGTCGCGTCGGCCACCCAGCGGATCATGGCCGCCCAGGAGAAGGACGCCACGGCCGTGTGGTCGGCATGGTCCGAGTAGCCCGGCTGTTCGGAGTCCTTCTTGCGGGTCTTCTCGTCGCTGTGCTGGATGTCGGGGTCCGGGTCCAGCGTGTGGATCACGGTCGGCCGGTAGCGCTCCATGAGCCCGACGAGGACGTCGACGAGGGCGTCGTAGTCGTACGTGTCGGCCTTGCGTACCGGGGAGTCGTCGGCCACCACGGTGCGCAGCCCCAGCGCCCGGTCCTTCCACAGGCTCGGCAGGGCCGTCCAGCGGCGCGGGGCGTGCATGGAGAGGTTGAGGAAGACCAGCTCGACCCGGCGGTTGCCGTGGGTGAGGGTGTTGATCTCGGCGCGCCGGTCGCCCCGGAGGGTGATGACGCCCTTCTGCCAGGTGGTGAAGGTGTCGAGCCCGAGCATGGTGGCGTACGCCTGGCGCAGGCCCTGATGGCGGGCGGAGGAGTAGGCCGCCTTGTCGGCCGGCACCTCGCCCCGGCGCCCCGGTATGTGGTTCCTGCCGTCGTGCTCGCCGGCGGTGACGTAGACGGAGACCAGCGGCACGCCGGCGTCCACCATGCGCTGGCTGTCGGGGTTCATGAAGTACAGGTCGTCGTCCGGGTGCGCCGCGATCTGCATCAGCTGCGCGTGCCGGGTGCTGGTGATCGGGATCCCCGGAGCGGGGTCCGCCGTGGGCCCGCCGCGCCGGGGCGCGGGCACCGAACACCCGGCGACGGCCCCCAGCGCCACCGCAGCGGCGGAAGCCAGCACGCCCCGGCGCCGGAAAACCGCAGGGCGCGGCCCTGCCCCCCGTATCTCGTCCACGTCCCGCTTCCCCCGTATGCGCAACCACCCGCGTTCTGCGGTCGGGTAGACGGAAAATCGGGGTTACGGGTTGCCCGGTGGCCGAGTGGTGTTCAGCGGCCGGTCACCGGAGCGTACGTGGGGGGCGGGGCTACCGCGCGGCGAAGACCTCGTCGGCGGACGTGGCGGTGACGGCACGGGCGAGCCACCGCCGCAGGAGTTCCGCGTCCGTGCAACCGGCGATGCGCTCGC
>NZ_JBWKJV010000001.1:142040-424255 GCF_056432045.1 Streptomyces sp. NPDC045701
GCAGGAGTTCCGCGTCCGTGCAACCGGCGATGCGCTCGCGGGCCTCGTCGGACACGGCGACGCCGCGCTGTTCCAGGACGATCAGCAGGGCCTCGGCGGCCCTCGGCACGGCCCTCGACGCGGCCCTCGACGCGGCCCTCGTCCCGGATCTCCTCCGAGATGGGCGACTTGTAGAACGACAGGTCCACGGCCATCAGCTGCCTCCACAGTTGTGCGGCCGGGCGTTTGCCCAGGCCTTGTGCGATGAGTTCGGCGAGGGGGTACGAAAGCTCTTCGGTTGTTTCACGCAGGGCGCCGGAGACTGCCTTCAGTATGGCAGCGACGTCCGGGTTGTCGGCATGTGTGATCGCGGCCAGGGTGGCCAGGGCCAGGTCCTTGCGGGCCTCGGCGGTGTTGCGGAGCACGGGCATGTTGTGCGGACCGGCCACCAGGGGGCGAAGGGTGAGCGAGGCCCACTGCCGAGGGCCGATATGGACGGGCCGGGCAGCCCATTCGGCCGTGGAGCGGTCCTGGCAGATGACCAGTAACACCGGCGGCCGCTGGTACTTCGCGTAGAGGTAGGACAGGTAGTACGCCCAGCTCGCGGGCTTGGAGAAATCTTTCTTGCCCTGCGCCTCGACGGCCAGGAGGAACGACCCCTCGTCCTCGGTGTCGAAGAGCAGCAGCGTGTCCACGCGGCGCTCAAGGGGACGGGCCTCCGTGAGGTCGGTCGGCAGGACCCGCACCGAAGTGGGTGGGGGAAACGGGACGCCCAGCACCTCCGAAACACCGGAGAAGAGCTCCGGGTACTCCTGGAAGATGCGGTGCATCGCCTCGTGTGAGGAACTGACCATGCACTGGACGGTAGGCACCGAGCGCGCTGCACATATGCCAGACGCACATGCATCACCTGATCGGATTACCCGGCTGAAGGTGGCCGGGATCGCCCGGAACCGGCACAGCGGGTCCCGGTACGACCAGGTGACATTCCGCCCACACCGTCTTGCGCGGCACCTGCCCCGGCACGACGCCCCACCGGTCCGCGAGCTCCTCGACGATCACCGGCCCGAGCCCCGGCGGCCGGCGGCCCGGGAGCCGGTCGGCCCCGGGTGTCGGTCACCTCGACGCGCAGAGCGCGTCCGCCGTCCGTCACCCTGCGTGCCAGGCGGAAGTCCCGGCCCGGCACCCGGCCGTGCGTCACGGCGTTCACGGCCAGCTCGGCGACGACGTGCATGGCCGCCCCGGAGATCCCGTACGGCAGGTCCCAGGCGCGCAACCGCTCGGTGGCGAGCAGGCGCGCGAGGCGGGTGCCGCGTGGCGTGGAGGGCAGCCGCACGCTGAAATGACGTGCGTCGGACGTGAGTTCGGCGGTTCGCCTGATCACGCCGCTCCAGGAAGAGGTGACGCTGCGCCGACCGATCGGGGGGGCAATGGTGCTGCGTCGGCAGCTCGAACACCTGCTGGCGGTCGGGCAGATGGACAACGTGGAGATCCAGGTCATGCCGACCGCCACGGGGGATCATCCTGGTACGGGTGGCCGTATCGAGGTGCTGAAGTTCGAGGACGGTACGGCGGTGGGGCGCTCGGACGGCGGGTTCGCCGGCCGTCCGGTTTCCGATCCCCGCCAGCTCCGAATCCTCGAACTGCGCTATGGCATCATCCGGGCTCGGGCTCTCACGCCGGGGGAGTCGGTGGCCTTCATCGAGCAAGTGCTGAGAGAGACATGAATCGCGAGAGCTCCGACGTCTTGGACCTGACGTGGTGCAAAAGCAGTTACGGCAGCAGCAGTGAAGGTGAGGACTGCGTCGAGGTCGCCCTCGCCCCCCGCGCCGTCCACGTCCGCGACTCGAAGAACGCCGACGGCCCCCGCCTCGCCCTCCCGCCCGCCGCGTGGGCCGTCTTCGTGTCGTACGCGACCTGCGTCTAGTCCGCCGCCCGCTCCTCGCGGGGAGGGTCACACGTCCAGCGTGATCAGGTTCTTCGCCCGCGTGCCCGACTCCTCCGACGCCGGGCCGCCCGGGTTCTCCGTGGCCAGGGCCTGGTTCGCGGCCACGAAGGGGCGCATGCGCGACTCGTACGCGGCGAAGGCCGGCCCGTGGCGTCCCTCCGCCCGCGCGAGCTCGTCCGCCAGGACGTACGCGCCCACCAGGGCGAGGCTCGTGCCCTGGCCGGAGAGCGGGGACGGGCAGTACCCGGCGTCGCCGAGCAGGACCGAACGCCCCCGCGACCAGGCGTCCATGTGGATCTGGGCCATCGCGTCGCAGTAGAAGTCCGGCGCCTCGAGCGCGGCCTTGGCCAGCCGGTCGCCCTCCCACCGCAGGGCGGCCAGCCGGTCCACGATCAGGGACTTGAGGTCGGCGTCGCGGGGGAGCGGCGCGGACTCGAAACCGAACGCGACCCGCAGCTCGCCGTTGTCGCGTACGGGCATGATGCCGAACCCCGTCTCCCCGTCGCGCATCCAGACCTGCCAGTTGTCCAGGTCCAGGAAGTTGTCCGCGCTGAAGACCGACAGGTAGCTGCCCAGGTGCCGGGTGAAGTCCACCTCCGGGCCGAAGGCCAGCCGCCGCACGGTGGAGTGGAGGCCGTCCGCGCCGACCACCAGGTCGAAACGGCGCGAGGGGGCGTGGGCGAAGTCCACCCGGATCCCGTCGGCGTCCTCGGCGAGGGCGGTGACGCTGTCGCCGAAGACGTACTCGACCTCCCCGGTCGCGCGTGCCCGGTCGTACAGCAGTCGTCCCAGGTCCTCACGCAGCACCTCGATGTCGTCGCCGTACAGCCGGCCGCTGCTGAGCGTGTACTCCGTCGACCGGTCGATCTCGGTGCCGTCCGCGTCCAGGATCGACATGCCCCGCATGCGGGTGCGGGCCTCCCGGGCGCCCTCCAGGATCCCGATGCGGGCGGCCACCTCCAGGGCAACGCCCCGGATGTCGACGGCCTGGCCGCCGGCGCGCAGGCCGGGCGCCCGTTCGACGACGGTGGGCGCGAAGCCGCGGGCGCGCAGCAGGCACGCGAGGGCCGATCCGGCGATGCCGGCACCGGAGATGAGGACGGACTGCATGGTGGAGCTCCCTTCGATACGGTGTACGCCGCTGAATGTACGACGTACGCACACCCCTGCCAAGCAGGTAAAAAAGCCCGCTGTACTAGGCCAGGCGCGTATTCGACGGCAGCCTCCCTGCTAGGGTCTGCCCTAGTACAGCCCGCCCGCCCGGCGAAAAAGGAAACGAGGTGGTACCGCATGGGTGACCGACCCCCCTACCTCCGCATCGCCGCCGACATCCGGCAGCGGATCGCCGACGGCGAGCTGCGCCCCGGCGACCGTGTGCCCTCCACCCGGCAGATCGCCCGGCAATGGGGGGTCGCCCTCGCCACCGCCACCAAGGCGCTCACCGCCCTGCGCCTGGAGGGCACCGTCGAAGCCCGGCCGCGCGTCGGCACCGTCGTCGCCGGCACCCCGACCGCCGCCGCCACCGCCGCCGGTACGCGCGCCGCCCCGGACACCGCCCCGGCCGCCCGGCGCACCGCCGAACCGGAGCTCACCCGCGCCCGCATCGTCAGCGCCGCCATCGGCATCGCCGACGCCGAAGGGCTCGCCGCCCTCTCCATGCGCGGCGTCGCCGCCCGCCTCGGGGTCGCGGCCATGTCCCCCTACCGCTACGTCGGCAGCAAGGACGAGCTCGTCGCCCTGATGGCCGACGCCGCCTACGGCGAGGTCGCGCCCCCCGACGCGCCGCCGCGGGGCTGGCGAGCGCGTATGGAGGCGGGCGCGCGCGCCCTGTGGGAGGTGTGCCGGCGGCACCCGTGGGTCGCCCAGATCGGCCCGCTCAGCCGGCCGCTCGTCCTGCCGAACCTGATGGCGCACGGCGAATGGATGCTCGCCGCGCTGGAGGGTGGCGGACTGGACGCCAAGACCCGCTTCGACATCCACCTGCTGATCTACAGCTACGTCCAGGGCCTGGCCGTCAACCTGGAGCGCGAGGTGCAGGCACAGGCCACCACCGGCCTCACCGAGGACGAGTGGATGGACGGCCAGGAAGCGGCGATGCGCGGCATTCTCACCTCGGGGCGCTACCCCGCCCTCACCCGTACGATCACCGCCTTCGAAGGCGGTTACGACCTCGACCTCGACGCGCTGTTCGACTTCGGCCTGACACCGCTCCTCGACGGCATCGAACGCCTGGTCGAGGCAGCCGCCCGTCCGGCATGATCAAATATGCGTTCAGCGGCACGACAGGGGTGGGGATCGTGGGGACGGGCGCGCCGGAAGGACGGCCGGGGGACGGGCCGTCCGTGTCCGACGAGGAGTGGGCGCGGTTCCTCCGCGCGGCGGAGCGGGACGGCGGGGCGACCGCCCCCAAGGAGCCGTCGGCCGACGAACGCGCCGCGCGGGCGGCGCGGGTGGCCGGCTCCGCGCAGCCCGCGGGGTGGCGCACCGGACCGGCCTGGCGGGAGATCGACGGGCGGGCGCTCCGGCGGCGGCGCCTGGCCGGAGTGCTCGGGATGCTGCTGGCGGCGGGGCTCGTGGTCGTCGCCGTCCGCCCCGGGCTGGTCACCGACCGGTTCGGAGGGGGGGTCGGGGGAGGGGACACGCACGCCGCCGCGCCTCCGGCGCCGGCCGTGGAGGACCTCCCCACGCTCAAGGAACCCTTCCGGGGCTCACCCGCGGCCCACTGGGCCGACGGTGCCGCCGGGATCCGGGTGCCCGGGGCCAGGCCGGTCGGCGGCATGAGCGTGGAGGACGTCCGGCACGCCCTCACCAGCGCCAAGGCGCTGCTCGTGGCCGCCAATCTGGACCCCGCCACCCTGAGGGGCGAGCGGCCCCGTGCCGCGCTGGACCTCTTGGACCCGCTCCAGGTCGACGGCCGCGGACTGCTGGACAAGGCCCTGGCCGACCCGGCCCCGGACCGCGATCCGCTGTGGGTGTTCAGCCGCTTCGACCCGGCCGAGGTCCGACCGGCCGGGGACGTGGTGAAGGTCCAGGGCCGGATGACTTACGAGAAGGGCGAGCGGGACGGCCAGGTGCTCGTACACGCCGACTACACGTTCGTCCACCCGGTGGTGAAGGCGGACCCGGGCGGTGCCACCGAGGTCGCCCGGACCATCGTGCGCAGACAGATGACCCTGGCCCTGCACGACCCGGCGAAGATCCGCACGACGCCCGGGAAGCTGTTCGTCCTGCGCATGGACGTAAGGGTCGGCAACGACGACTGCTCGCGCGACGGCGAGGGCTTCCTGCACCCCCGGTTCCTCTCGGACCTGGTGGCCGGAGAGGGGGGCGCGGGCACCGGAGAGCCGGTCGATCCCTACGACCGCAGCAAGTCCCTGGACCAGCTGCCCCAGGAGTGCGGCACCGTGACCCGCACCTGACGGGGCACGGGCGCGGAACAGGGCGTTCCGTCTCCGGTGGGGTGTGCCGCGGTTTGACAGGCACACCGCGCGGGGTAATCTCTTCGGCTCGATTGGCGTCGGGTACGTCCCGTATGGCAGACTGTCGGGGTTGCTCGGTTGAGTGCCGATGCTGCGCGCCTCCCGCCGGGAGGACCGGAAGCGAGTCCCACAGTACTCGTCGTCCCTGATCAGGGGCGGACGTACGGGAATCTTCCGGGAAGTGTCAGCGGGGCGCCGACCAGGCACCCGGTGGGTGTTCCGCCCCCGGTCTCGCGGTCCTCGGGCCCGCACCCCCTCGGTTGGGAAATCCTTCGGGAGATCTGCGTAGAGGGGATGCGACACACCCGACCGCGTGGGTCGGAGGAGGGGCTGTGGTTCCGCGGCGGAGACGCCGGGGGGAAGCGGCCCACCAGGTTCCAGAGCGTTACGAGAGACAGGACTACTGAGTAGCCATGGCGGGACAGAAGATCCGCATCCGGCTCAAGGCCTACGACCACGAGGTCATCGACTCGTCGGCGAAGAAGATCGTCGAGACGGTGACGCGCACTGGTGCGTCGGTCGCGGGCCCGGTGCCGCTGCCCACTGAGAAGAACGTGTACTGCGTCATCAAGTCGCCGCACAAGTACAAGGACTCGCGCGAGCACTTCGAGATGCGCACGCACAAGCGCCTCATCGACATCCTCGACCCCACGCCGAAGACGGTTGACTCGCTGATGCGTCTCGACCTGCCGGCCGGCGTCGACATCGAGATCAAGCTCTGAGGTGACGCGCGAGATGGCTAAGAACATTAAGGGCGTCCTGGGCGAGAAGCTCGGCATGACCCAGGTCTGGGACGAGAACAACCGGGTCGTCCCGGTGACCGTCGTCAAGGCCGGGCCCTGCGTCGTCACCCAGGTCCGCAGCAACGACACTGACGGCTACGAGTCGGTCCAGATCGCCTTCGGCGAGATCGACCCGCGCAAGGTGAACAAGCCCCTCAAGGGTCACTTCGCCAAGGCCGACGTCACCCCGCGCCGCCACCTGGTGGAGATCCGCACCGCTGACGCCTCCGAGTACACGCTCGGCCAGGAGATCACCGCTGGGGTCTTCGAGGCGGGCGTCAAGGTCGACGTCACCGGCAAGAGCAAGGGCAAGGGCTTCGCCGGTGTCATGAAGCGCCACAACTTCCGTGGCCTGGGCGCCGGACACGGTACCCAGCGCAAGCACCGCTCGCCCGGTTCCATCGGTGGCTGCGCCACCCCGGGCCGTGTGTTCAAGGGCCTCCGCATGGCGGGCCGCATGGGCAACGAGCGGGTCACCACCCAGAACCTGACCGTCCACGCCGTTGACGCGGAGAAGGGCCTGCTCCTGATCAAGGGCGCGGTTCCTGGTCCGAACGGCGGCCTCGTCCTGGTCCGTACCGCGGCCAAGGGGGCCTGAGGTAACCGATGAGCACCATTGACATCCTTTCGCCGGCAGGCGACAAGGCCGGGACCGTCGAGCTCCCCGCGGAGATCTTCGACGCGAAGACCAGCGTTCCGCTGATCCACCAGGTCGTCGTCGCACAGCTGGCCGCTGCCCGTCAGGGCACGCACAAGACCAAGACCCGTGGCGAAGTCCGCGGCGGTGGCAAGAAGCCTTACCGCCAGAAGGGCACCGGCCGCGCCCGTCAGGGTTCGACCCGCGCCCCGCAGTTCGCCGGTGGTGGCGTCGTCCACGGCCCCGTGCCGCGTGACTACTCGCAGCGCACCCCGAAGAAGATGAAGGCCGCCGCCCTGCGCGGTGCCCTCTCGGACCGGGCGCGTCACTCCCGTATCCACGTCGTCACCGGCGTGGTCGAGGGTGAGGTCTCCACCAAGGCCGCCAAGACGCTGTTCGGCAAGATCTCGGAGCGCAAGAACCTGCTCCTGGTCGTCGAGCGCGCCGACGAGGCCGCGTGGCTGTCCGCCCGCAACCTGCCCCAGGTGCACATCCTGGAGCCGGGCCAGCTGAACACGTACGACGTGATCGTCTCCGACGACGTGGTCTTCACCAAGGCCGCCTTCGAGTCCTTCGTGTCTGGCCCCAAGGCCGATGACAACGAGGGGAGCGAGGCCTGATGGCCGAGATCACCAGCAAGACCTTCTCCGACCCGCGCGACGTTCTCGTCAAGCCGGTTGTCTCCGAGAAGAGCTACGCGCTGCTCGACGAGAACAAGTACACGTTCATCGTGGCACCCACCGCCAACAAGACCCAGATCAAGCAGGCCGTCGAGGCGGTCTTCTCGGTCAAGGTCGCGTCGGTGAACACGATCAACCGTCAGGGCAAGCGCAAGCGCACCCGCACCGGTTTCGGTAAGCGCGCGAACACCAAGCGCGCCATCGTGACCCTTGCTGAGGGCAACCGTATCGACATCTTCGGCGGTCCGACCGCCTGATGGCGGTCTGGATCGTCCGAATATCGGACGAGGACTGAGAAATGGGTATCCGCAAGTACAAGCCGACGACTCCGGGCCGTCGTGGCTCCAGCGTCGCCGACTTTGTCGAGATCACGCGGTCCACGCCGGAGAAGTCGCTGGTCCGCCCCCTGCACAGCAAGGGCGGCCGTAACAACACCGGTCGTGTGACCGTCCGTCACCAGGGCGGTGGCCACAAGCGCGCCTACCGCGTGATCGACTTCCGTCGTCACGACAAGGACGGCGTGCCGGCCAAGGTCGCTCACATCGAGTACGACCCCAACCGCACCGCGCGCATCGCGCTCCTCCACTACGTGGACGGCGAGAAGCGCTACATCATCGCTCCGCGTGGCCTGAACCAGGGCGACCGGATCGAGAACGGCCCCGGCGCCGACATCAAGCCCGGCAACAACCTGGCCCTCCGCAACATCCCGGTCGGTACCACGATCCACGCGATCGAGCTCCGTCCCGGCGGTGGCGCCAAGTTCGCCCGCTCCGCGGGTGCCTCCGTGCAGCTGCTCGCGAAGGAGGGCCAGATGGCCCACCTGCGCATGCCGTCCGGTGAGATCCGCCTGGTCGACGTCCGCTGCCGCGCCACGATCGGCGAGGTCGGCAACGCCGAGCAGTCGAACATCAACTGGGGCAAGGCCGGCCGCAAGCGCTGGCTGGGCGTTCGCCCGACCGTCCGTGGTGTCGCCATGAACCCGGTCGACCACCCCCACGGTGGTGGTGAGGGCAAGACCTCCGGTGGTCGCCACCCGGTCTCCCCCTGGGGTCAGAAGGAGGGTCGTACTCGTTCTCCCAAGAAGGCGAGCAACAAGTACATCGTCCGCCGCCGCAAGACGAACAAGAAGCGCTAGGAGCGGGTTTAGATGCCGCGTAGTCTCAAGAAGGGGCCCTTCGTCGACGACCACCTGATCAAGAAGGTGGACACTCAGAACGAAGCCGGCACCAAGAACGTCATCAAGACCTGGTCCCGTCGCTCGATGATCGTCCCGGCCATGCTCGGCCACACGATCGCGGTGCACAACGGCAAGACCCACATCCCGGTGTTCGTCACCGAGTCGATGGTCGGCCACAAGCTCGGCGAGTTCTCGCCGACTCGCACCTTCCGCGGCCACGTCAAGGACGACCGGAAGTCGAAGCGCCGCTAACGCGGGGTGACAGACCATGACGAACGTGTCAGACACTGAAGGGACAACCATGGAAGCCAGGGCCCAGGCGCGGTACATCCGCGTCACGCCCATGAAGGCCCGCCGCGTGGTGGACCTCATCCGTGGCATGGATGCCACGGAGGCTCAGGCGGTCCTGCGTTTCGCCCCGCAGGCCGCGAGCGTGCCGGTGGGCAAGGTGCTGGACAGCGCCATTGCCAACGCCGCGCACAACTACGACCACACGGACGCCTCTTCGCTGTACATCAGCGAGGCGTACGTCGACGAGGGTCCGACCCTGAAGCGGTTCCGTCCGCGCGCCCAGGGCCGTGCCTACCGGATCCGCAAGCGGACCAGCCACATCACCGTGGTCGTCAGCAGCAAGGAAGGAACCCGGTAATGGGCCAGAAGGTAAACCCGCACGGGTTCCGGCTCGGCATCACCACCGACTTCAAGTCGCGCTGGTACGCCGACAAGCTGTACAAGGACTACGTCAAGGAAGACGTCGCCATCCGTCGGATGATGACGTCCGGCATGGAGCGCGCCGGCATCTCGAAGGTGGAGATCGAGCGCACCCGTGACCGCGTGCGGGTGGACATCCACACCGCGCGTCCCGGCATCGTCATCGGCCGCCGTGGCGCCGAGGCCGACCGCATCCGCGGCGACCTCGAGAAGCTCACGGGCAAGCAGGTCCAGCTGAACATCCTCGAGGTCAAGAACCCCGAGGTCGACGCTCAGCTCGTGGCCCAGGCCGTTGCCGAGCAGCTGTCCTCCCGCGTCTCCTTCCGTCGGGCCATGCGCAAGAGCATGCAGTCCGCCATGAAGGCCGGCGCCAAGGGCATCAAGATCCAGTGTGGCGGCCGTCTCGGCGGCGCCGAGATGTCCCGCTCGGAGTTCTACCGCGAGGGCCGTGTGCCGCTGCACACGCTCCGCGCGAACGTCGAGTACGGCTTCTTCGAGGCCAAGACGACCTTCGGCCGCATCGGCGTGAAGGTCTGGATCTACAAGGGCGACGTCAAGAACATCGCCGAGGTCCGCGCCGAGAACGCTGCTGCCCGCGCCGGCAACCGCCCGGCCCGTGGTGGCGCTGACCGCCCGGCCCGTGGTGGCCGCGGTGGCGAGCGTGGCGGTCGCGGTCGCAAGCCGCAGCAGGCTGGTTCCGCTGCCGAGGCCCCCAAGGCCGAGGCCGCTGCCGCCGCTCCGGCTGAGAGCACCGGAACGGAGGCCTGACCGACATGCTGATCCCCCGTAGGGTCAAGCACCGCAAGCAGCACCACCCCAAGCGCCGCGGTATGGCCAAGGGTGGTACGACGGTTGCGTTCGGCGAGTACGGCATCCAGGCCATGACTCCGGCGTACGTGACCAACCGCCAGATCGAGGCGGCTCGTATCGCGATGACCCGCCACATCAAGCGTGGCGGCAAGGTCTGGATCAACATCTACCCGGACCGCCCGCTGACCAAGAAGCCCGCCGAGACCCGCATGGGTTCCGGTAAGGGTTCGCCGGAGTGGTGGGTCGCGAACGTGCACCCGGGCCGGGTCATGTTCGAGCTGTCCTACCCGAACGAGAAGATCGCACGTGAGGCTCTGACTCGCGCGGCCCACAAGCTGCCGATGAAGTGCCGGATCGTCAAGCGCGAGGCAGGTGAAGCGTGATGTCGGCCGGTACCAAGGCGTCCGAGCTGCGCGAGCTGGGCAACGAGGAGCTTGTTGCCAAGCTCCGCGAGGCCAAGGAAGAGCTGTTCAACCTCCGCTTCCAGGCGGCGACCGGGCAGCTCGAGAACCACGGTCGGCTCAAGTCCGTCCGTAAGGACATCGCCCGGATCTACACCCTGATGCGTGAGCGCGAGCTGGGCATCGAAACGGTGGAGAGCGCCTGATGAGCGAGAACAACGTGACTGAAGAGAAGACCGAGCGCGGTTTCCGCAAGACCCGTGAGGGTCTGGTCGTCAGCGACAAGATGGACAAGACCGTCGTCGTCGCCGTCGAGGACCGCGTCAAGCACGCGCTGTACGGCAAGGTCATCCGCCGTACGAACAAGCTCAAGGCGCACGACGAGCAGAACGCCGCGGGTGTCGGCGACCGCGTCCTCCTCATGGAGACCCGGCCGCTGTCCGCGACCAAGCGCTGGCGCGTCGTCGAGATCCTCGAGAAGGCCAAGTAATTTTGCGGGGTCCTCTCCCCCTGGGGGAGAGGTCCCGCATGCCCCCCGCTGAGGCGTCACTGCCCCAGCACTTAGTTCCGCCAGGCTCGGCAGGGCCCTCACGGGCCCTGCCGGGAACCGGCAGACGATCAGGAGATAGACGTGATCCAGCAGGAGTCGCGACTGCGTGTCGCCGACAACACTGGTGCCAAGGAGATCCTTTGCATCCGTGTTCTCGGTGGTTCCGGTCGCCGCTACGCGGGCATCGGTGACGTCATCGTCGCCACCGTCAAGGACGCGATCCCCGGTGGCAACGTGAAGAAGGGTGACGTCGTCAAGGCGGTCATCGTTCGCACCGTCAAGGAGCGCCGCCGCCAGGACGGCTCGTACATCCGCTTCGACGAGAACGCCGCCGTCATTCTGAAGAACGACGGCGACCCTCGCGGCACCCGTATCTTCGGCCCGGTGGGCCGTGAGCTGCGCGAGAAGAAGTTCATGAAGATCATCTCGCTCGCGCCGGAGGTGCTGTAAGCATGAAGATCAAGAAGGGCGACCTGGTACAGGTCATCACCGGTAAGGACAAGGGCAAGCAGGGCAAGGTCATCGCGGCCTTCCCCCGTGAGGACCGCGTCCTGGTCGAGGGTGTCAACCGGGTCAAGAAGCACACCAAGGCCGGTCAGACCGCTCGCGGTTCGCAGACCGGTGGCATCGTCACGACCGAGGCCCCGATCCACGTGAGCAACGTTCAGCTCGTGGTGGAGAAGGACGGCAACAAGGTCGTCACGCGCGTCGGTTACCGCTTCGACGACGAGGGCAACAAGATCCGCGTTGCCAAGCGGACGGGTGAGGACATCTGATGGCTACCACCACCACTCCGCGTCTCAAGACGAAGTACCGCGAGGAGATCGCGGGCAAGCTGCGTGAGGAGTTCTCGTACGAGAACGTCATGCAGGTTCCCGGCCTCGTGAAGATCGTGGTCAACATGGGTGTGGGCGACGCCGCCCGCGACTCCAAGCTGATCGACGGGGCCATCAAGGACCTCACCACGATCACGGGTCAGAAGCCGGCCGTCACCAAGGCCCGCAAGTCCATCGCGCAGTTCAAGCTGCGTGAGGGCCAGCCGATCGGTGCCCACGTCACGCTCCGTGGCGACCGCATGTGGGAGTTCCTGGACCGCACCCTGTCGCTCGCGCTCCCGCGCATCCGCGACTTCCGCGGTCTGTCCCCCAAGCAGTTCGACGGCCGTGGCAACTACACCTTCGGTCTCACGGAGCAGGTCATGTTCCACGAGATCGACCAGGACAAGATCGACCGTGTCCGGGGTATGGACATCACCGTGGTGACCACGGCGACCAACGACGAAGAGGGCCGTGCGCTCCTCCGTCACCTCGGCTTCCCCTTCAAGGAGGCGTAAGCGAGATGGCGAAGAAGGCTCTCATCGCGAAGGCTGCCCGTAAGCCCAAGTTCGGCGTGCGCGCGTACACCCGTTGCCAGCGCTGCGGTCGTCCGCACTCCGTCTACCGCAAGTTCGGCCTGTGCCGCGTGTGCCTCCGTGAGATGGCTCACCGTGGCGAGCTGCCGGGCGTGACCAAGAGCTCCTGGTAACAGCCCTTTCGGGCTGCTCCAGGACTCTCGGTAAGCATCTGGTCGGCAGGAGCCCCGCCCCGCATGTCGTAGGCTTGTGGGGTTGGGCGCCTGCCGCCCGTACGACTTACTACGCCGTAGGTCCCCGCACCGCACCCGTCCCGCCCATGAGCGGGGAGAGGGATGGCGCATACAGGAAACCCCGGCGAGAGAGGCCGAAGGCCAATTCATGACCATGACTGATCCGATCGCAGACATGCTTACGCGTCTGCGGAACGCGAACTCGGCGTACCACGACTCCGTGACCATGCCGCACAGCAAGATCAAGTCTCACATCGCGGAAATCCTCCAGCAGGAGGGCTTCATCACGGGCTGGCGCGTCGAGGACGCCGAGGTGGGCAAGAACCTCGTCCTCGAGCTCAAGTTCGGTCCGAACCGTGAGCGCTCCATCGCGGGCATCAAGCGGATCTCGAAGCCCGGCCTGCGGG
This sequence comes from Streptomyces sp. NPDC045701, assembly GCF_056432045.1. Lineage (NCBI taxonomy): Bacteria > Bacillati > Actinomycetota > Actinomycetes > Kitasatosporales > Streptomycetaceae > Streptomyces > Streptomyces sp. NPDC045701. Next base: position 155,186 of record NZ_JBWKJV010000001.1, read on the forward strand.
TCTACGCGAAGTCCACCAACCTGCCGAAGGTCCTCGGCGGTCTGGGCGTGGCGATCATCTCCACGTCCCACGGCCTCCTGACCGGCCAGCAGGCGCAGAAGAAGGGCGTGGGTGGGGAAGTCCTCGCCTACGTCTGGTAGTCGGGAACGGAGGAAAAGCTAATGTCGCGTATTGGCAAGCTCCCCATCACGGTTCCCGCCGGCGTGGACGTCACCATCGAGGGCCGCACGGTCACGGTGAAGGGTTCCAAGGGCACCCTGAGCCACACCGTCGCCGCGCCGATCGAGATCGTTAAGGGCGAGGACGGCGTTCTCAACGTCACTCGTCCGAACGACGAGCGTCAGAACAAGGCCCTCCACGGCCTGTCCCGCACGCTGGTGGCCAACATGATCACCGGTGTGACCCAGGGGTACACGAAGGCGCTCGAGATCAGCGGTGTCGGTTACCGCGTGGCCGCGAAGGGCTCCAACCTGGAGTTCCAGCTCGGCTACAGCCACCCGATCCTGGTGGAGGCCCCCGAGGGCATCTCCTTCAAGGTCGAGTCGCCGACCAAGTTCTCGGTCGAGGGCATCGACAAGCAGAAGGTCGGCGAGGTCGCCGCGAACATCCGCAAGCTTCGCAAGCCCGACCCCTACAAGGCCAAGGGCGTGAAGTACGCGGGTGAGGTCATCCGCCGCAAGGTCGGAAAGGCTGGTAAGTAAGCCATGGCATACGGCGTGAAGATTGCCAAGGGCAAGGCCTACAAGGGCGCTGCTCTGAAGCGTCGCCACATCCGCATCCGCAAGAAGATCGCGGGTACGACCGAGCGTCCGCGCCTGGTCGTCACGCGCTCCAACCGCGGGATCACCGCTCAGGTCATCGACGACATCGCGGGTCACACCCTCGCGTCGGCGTCCACCCTGGACGCGTCCATCCGCGGCGGCGAAGGCGACAAGTCGGCGAAGGCGAAGCAGGTCGGCCAGCTCGTGGCCGAGCGTGCCAAGGCCGCCGGCATCGAGGCTGTCGTGTTCGACCGTGGCGGCAACCAGTACGCCGGGCGCATTGCCGCCCTGGCGGACGCCGCCCGCGAAGCCGGGCTCAAGTTCTGAGCCGGTTCCGTAGCTCAGCGGAAAACGAAGAGAGGTAATTCCAATGGCTGGACCCCAGCGCCGCGGAAGCGGTGCCGGTGGCGGCGAGCGGCGGGACCGGAAGGGCCGTGACGGCGGCGCTGCTGCCGCCGAGAAGACCGCGTACGTTGAGCGCGTCGTCGCGATCAACCGCGTCGCCAAGGTTGTGAAGGGTGGTCGTCGCTTCAGCTTCACCGCGCTGGTCGTGGTGGGCGACGGTGACGGCACCGTGGGTGTCGGTTACGGCAAGGCCAAGGAGGTGCCGGCCGCCATCGCCAAGGGTGTTGAGGAGGCCAAGAAGCACTTCTTCAAGGTCCCCCGTATCCAGGGCACCATCCCGCACCCGATCACGGGCGAGAAGGCCGCGGGCGTCGTCCTGCTCAAGCCTGCTTCCCCCGGTACCGGTGTTATCGCCGGTGGCCCGGTGCGTGCCGTGCTCGAGTGCGCCGGCGTTCACGACATCCTGTCGAAGTCGCTCGGCTCGTCCAACGCGATCAACATCGTGCACGCGACCGTGGCGGCCCTCAAGGGCCTGCAGCGTCCCGAGGAGATCGCGGCCCGCCGCGGTCTGCCCCTCGAGGACGTCGCCCCCGCGGCTCTCCTCCGTGCGCGTGCAGGGGCGGGTGCGTAATGGCTCGCCTCAAGGTCACGCAGACGAAGTCGTACATCGGCAGCAAGCAGAACCACCGCGACACCCTGCGTTCCCTGGGCCTCAAGCGCCTGGGTGACGTGGTTGTCAAGGAGGACCGCCCCGAGTTCCGCGGAATGGTGCACACCGTCCGCCACCTCGTGACGGTCGAGGAGGTCGACTGACATGGCGGAGAACAAGCCGCTGAAGGCCCACGACCTCCGTCCCGCCCCGGGCGCCAAGACCGCCAAGACCCGTGTGGGTCGTGGTGAGGCGTCGAAGGGTAAGACGGCCGGCCGTGGTACCAAGGGCACGAAGGCCCGCTACCAGGTTCCGGAGCGCTTCGAGGGTGGGCAGATGCCCCTCCACATGCGTCTCCCGAAGCTCAAGGGCTTCAAGAACCCGTTCCGCACCGAGTACCAGGTCGTGAACCTGGACAAGCTCGCCTCCCTCTACCCCGAGGGTGGCGACGTCACGGTGGCCGATCTGGTCGCCAAGGGCGCGGTGCGCAAGAACAGCCTCGTCAAGGTCCTGGGCCAGGGCGAGATCTCCGTGGCGCTGCAGGTTTCGGTTGACGCCGTCTCCGGCTCCGCCAAGGAGAAGATCACCGCCGCTGGCGGTACCGTCACCGAGCTCGTCTGAGCTCTGTCCTGACGGACACCGACGGAAAAGAGCCTGGCCGGCGCCCCTCACGGGGTGTCGGCCAGGCTCTTTTCGCGTACGGGCCCCGTTTCCCCGGCGCCGAGCAGCCGGCCGATGCCCGGGCGGGGCCGCGCCGAGCGGCGACGGGGGTCGGGTTTCGGACATGTTGGCTGTGGATGCTCTGTGCCGGGTGTCGATCGGGGACGCTCGGTCGTTGGCCCGGCAGGGCCCGGTCGTCCGGTCGCCCGTGGGCTTTCGCCTTACCCGCGGTTGACGTGCCTCAGCGACGTTTCACGCGGGCGGGGCGGCCGGGTATGGTAGCCGCTGTTAGTGTCCCGGCAGTCTGCCCCCGTGGCGTAAGGCTGCCGTGTTTGTATCTACTCACTTACCAAACCGTCACCCTCACGCGCGTAACGCGGGGGTCGCAGGAGGCACCGTGCTCACCGCGTTCGCCCGGGCGTTCAAGACGCCCGACCTGCGCAAGAAGCTGCTCTTCACGCTGGGCATCATCGTGATCTACCGGCTCGGGGCCCACATCCCCGTCCCCGGTGTCGACTACCAGTCCGTCCAGCAGTGCGTGGACGAGGCCAGCAAGGGCGGCAACAGCCTGCTCGGCCTCGTGAACCTGTTCAGCGGCGGGGCGCTTCTGCAGATCACCATCTTCGCGCTCGGCATCATGCCGTACATCACGGCGAGCATCATCCTGCAGCTGCTGACCGTCGTCATCCCGCGCCTCGAGGCCCTCAAGAAGGAGGGACAGGCGGGCACGGCCAAGATCACGCAGTACACGCGGTACCTGACGATGGCCCTCGCGATCCTCCAGGGCACCGGCCTGGTGGCGACGGCCCGCACCGGCGCGCTGTTCAGCGGCTGCACGGTGGCCGGTCAGGTCGTCCCGGACCGTTCGATCTTCGTGACCATCCTCATGGTCATCACCATGACCGCGGGCACCGCCGTCGTGATGTGGCTCGGTGAGCTCATCACCGACCGCGGCATCGGCAACGGCATGTCGATCCTGATGTTCATCTCGATCGCCGCCGGCTTCCCGGGCGCCCTGTGGGCCATCAAGGTCAGCGGCAAGCTCGCCCAGGGCTGGATCGAGTTCGGCACCGTCATCCTGATCGGCTTCGTGATGGTGGCCCTGGTGGTCTTCGTCGAGCAGGCCCAGCGCCGGATCCCGGTGCAGTACGCGAAGCGCATGATCGGCCGCAGGTCCTACGGCGGTACGTCCACGTACATCCCGCTCAAGGTGAACCAGGCAGGTGTGATTCCTGTCATCTTCGCCTCGTCGCTGCTCTACATCCCGGCCCTGATCGCCCAGTTCTCGACCTCCACCTCCGGGTGGAAGACCTGGATCGAAGCCCACTTCGTCAAGGGTGACCACCCCTACTACATCACCGTCTACTTCCTGTTGATCGTGTTCTTCGCCTTCTTCTACGTGGCGATCTCGTTCAACCCCGAGGAAGTCGCGGACAACATGAAGAAGTATGGTGGCTTCATCCCGGGTATCCGGGCTGGTCGACCTACTGCCGAGTACCTGAGCTACGTGCTCAACAGGATCACCTGGCCGGGCTCGCTGTACCTGGGTCTGATCGCTCTTGTGCCGACGATGGCGTTGGCAGGCTTCGGTGGCGCCAATGCCAACTTCCCCTTCGGTGGGACGAGCATCCTCATCATCGTGGGTGTGGGGCTGGAGACCGTGAAGCAGATCGAGAGCCAGCTCCAGCAGCGCAATTACGAAGGGTTCCTCCGCTGATGCGAATCGTCCTCGTCGGACCGCCCGGTGCGGGCAAGGGAACGCAGGCCGCGTTCCTTGCCAAGAACCTGTCGATCCCGCACATCTCCACGGGCGACCTGTTCCGCGCCAACATCAGTCAGGGCACGGAGCTGGGCAAGCAGGCCAAGGCGTACATGGACGCCGGCAACCTCGTACCCGACGAGGTCACCATCGGCATGGCCAAGGACCGCATGGAGCAGGCGGACGCCGTGAACGGCTTCCTGCTGGACGGCTTCCCGCGCAACGTGGCCCAGGCCGAGGCGCTGGACGCCATGCTCGTCGGCGAGGGCATGAAGCTGGACGCCGTCCTCGACCTGGAGGTCGAGGAGGACGAGGTCGTCAAGCGGATCGCGGGCCGCCGCATCTGCCGCAACGACAGCTCCCACGTCTTCCACGTGACGTACGCGCCGCCGAAGGCCGAGGGCGTCTGCGACGTCTGCGGTGGCGAGCTGTACCAGCGTGACGACGACTCCGAGGGGACCGTCCGCAAGCGGCTGGAGGTCTACCACACGCAGACCGAGCCGATCATCGACTACTACCGGGCCCAGGGCCTGGTGGTGACCATCTCCGCGCTCGGCAAGGTCGACGAGGTGACCGGGCGGGCCATGGAGGCGCTGCGGGGCGAGAAGGCCGCGTAGCCTTCCGGACACATGTCGTACACCGGCCGCGGTGCCCTTCGGGGCGCCGCGGCCGGTGTCGTACCGCCGTATCGTGGTGAGGTCACCCCGTTCTCCGTTTGGAAAGGCGTCAGCCGTCATGGTGCAGATCAAGACTCCCGAGCAGATCGCGAAGATGCGCGAGGCGGGGCTTGTCGTCGCCGCCATCCACGCGGCGACCCGGGAGGCCGCCGTGCCCGGCGCGACGACGAAGGACCTGGACGAGGTCGCGCGGAAGGTCATCGCCGACCACGGGGCGAAGTCGAACTTCCTCGGGTACGGCGGGTTCCCCGCGACGATCTGCACGTCGGTGAACGAGGTCGTCGTCCACGGCATCCCCAGCGACGAGGTCGTCCTCAAGGACGGCGACATCATCTCCATCGACTGCGGCGCGATCGTCGACGGCTGGCACGGCGACGCCGCGTACACGGCCTTCGTCGGGTCGGGCCACGCCCCGGAGCTGATCGAGCTCTCCCGGGTGACCGAGGAGTCGATGTGGGCCGGCATCGCCGCGATGAGGAACGGCAACCGGCTGGTGGACATCTCCAAGGCGATCGAGTCCTACATCCGCCGCCAGCCGCGTCCGGCCGCGGGCGAGCACAGCCTGGGCAAGTTCGGGATCATCGAGGACTACGGCGGCCACGGCATCGGCACCGAGATGCACATGGACCCGCACCTGCTGAACTACGTCTCCCGCAAGCGCGGCAAGGGCCCCAGGCTGGTGCCCGGCTTCTGCCTGGCGATCGAGCCGATGGTGTCGCTCGGTACGCCCCGCACGGAGGTCCTGGAGGACGACTGGACCGTCATCACGACGGACGGCACCTGGTCCTCCCACTGGGAGCACTCCGTGGCCCTCACGGAGGAGGGCCCGCTCGTCCTGACGGCCCCGGACGGCGGCAAGGCCAAGCTCGCGGAGCTGGGCGTCACGGCGGCCCCGGACCCGCTGGCCTGACCCCCGGACGGGGCGGCCGGCCCCGCGGCACGGCGGCGCGGGCGTCCGGACCGGGGAGCCGGGGATGGGGTAACGATCTCCCGCAGTGGGCAAGCTCTCGGGATTCGTCTTTTCCTGGGGCCTGACGTAGACTGATGCGTCGGCTCTCGTGTACCCGTGTGTCCGCACACGGCGACGAGAGTCGATCAAGGTAGCCGATTCGAAGGGCGAAGCGTGGCCAAGAAGCAAGGTGCCATCGAAATTGAGGGCACCGTGATCGAGTCCCTGCCGAACGCCATGTTCAAGGTAGAGCTCCAGAACGGTCACAAAGTCCTCGCGCACATCTCCGGCAAGATGCGGATGCACTACATCCGTATCCTCCCGGACGACCGGGTCGTCGTGGAGCTGTCTCCGTACGACCTGACGCGTGGGCGGATCGTCTACCGATACAAGTAGATCTTGTCGCGCCCCTCCGCGGGGCGGTGGCACTGACCCGGAGAACCTCACATCCCATGAAGGTCAAGCCGAGCGTCAAGAAGATCTGCGACAAGTGCAAGGTGATCCGCCGTCACGGCCGGGTCATGGTCATCTGCGACAACCTGCGCCACAAGCAGCGCCAGGGCTGACGCACGCCGACCTGCACCTCCGCAGTTCTTCGCGCGACGCGAGCAAATTCGTACATACGCAGCGCCCGCCAAACCCTGACAGGGTCGGCGACACCTCCGGCGGGGGCCGGGGACCTGGTCCGTACCTCGTACGGCGGCCACGGAGCGGCACTGCGGAAGACCCCCGAACACACAGGAGCCATTGAATGGCACGCGTTTCCGGTGTCGACATCCCGCGCGACAAGCGTGTGGAGGTCGCACTCACCTACGTCTTCGGTATCGGCCGCACCCTGGCGAAGGAGACCCTCGCCTCCACCGGTGTGAACCCGAACACCCGCGTTCGTGACCTGGCCGAAGAGGACCTGGTCAAGATCCGCGAGTACGTGGACGCCAACCTCAAGACCGAGGGTGACCTCCGTCGCGAGATCCAGGCCGACATCCGCCGCAAGGTTGAGATCGGCTGCTACCAGGGTCTGCGCCACCGTCGCGGTCTGCCGGTCCACGGCCAGCGCACCAGCACGAACGCTCGTACCCGCAAGGGCCCGCGTCGCGCCATCGCCGGCAAGAAGAAGCCGGGCAAGAAGTAGTCCGCAGCGGACGACTGTCCACGGTCTTCGCTGTAGGACCGACCACCTCCCGTAGGAGTAAGACATGCCCCCCAAGGGTCGTCAGGGCGCTGCCAAGAAGGTGCGCCGCAAGGAAAAGAAGAACGTCGCTCACGGGCACGCCCACATCAAGAGCACGTTCAACAACACGATCGTCTCGATCACGGACCCCTCGGGCAACGTGATCTCCTGGGCCTCCGCCGGCCACGTCGGCTTCAAGGGCTCGCGCAAGTCCACCCCCTTCGCCGCGCAGATGGCCGCCGAGTCGGCCGCCCGCCGCGCGCAGGAGCACGGCATGCGCAAGGTCGACGTCTTCGTCAAGGGCCCGGGCTCGGGTCGTGAGACGGCCATCCGTTCGCTCCAGGCGACCGGTCTCGAGGTCGGCTCCATCCAGGACGTCACCCCCACCCCGCACAACGGCTGCCGTCCGCCGAAGCGCCGCCGCGTCTGACGCACGGCTGCTTTCGCAGGGATTCTCGGGCGGTACGGCTCTTCGGGGGCGTGCCGCCCGTACCCTTGCACTATCCGAGGACGTCAAATAGCGGGCGTCCACGACTGAAGGAAACACACCATGCTTATCGCTCAGCGTCCCTCGCTGACCGAAGAGGTCGTCGACGAGTACCGCTCGCGGTTCGTCATCGAGCCGCTGGAGCCGGGCTTCGGCTACACGCTCGGCAACTCGCTCCGGCGTACGCTCCTCTCCTCGATCCCGGGTGCGGCGGTCACGTCCATCCGCATCGACGGTGTCCTGCACGAGTTCACCACCGTGCCGGGCGTCAAGGAGGACGTCACCGACCTCATCCTGAACATCAAGCAGCTGGTCGTGTCCAGCGAGCACGACGAGCCGGTCGTGATGTACCTGCGCAAGCAGGGCCCGGGCCTCGTGACCGCGGCCGACATCGCCCCGCCGGCCGGTGTCGAGGTGCACAACCCCGACCTGGTGCTCGCCACGCTGAACGGCAAGGGCAAGCTGGAGATGGAGCTGACCGTCGAGCGCGGTCGCGGCTACGTCTCCGCCGTCCAGAACAAGCAGGTGGGCCAGGAGATCGGCCGTATCCCGGTCGACTCGATCTACTCGCCGGTCCTCAAGGTCACGTACAAGGTCGAGGCGACGCGTGTCGAGCAGCGCACCGACTTCGACAAGCTGATCGTGGACGTCGAGACCAAGCAGGCCATGCGTCCCCGTGACGCCATGGCGTCGGCCGGCAAGACCCTGGTCGAGCTGTTCGGCCTGGCCCGCGAGCTCAACATCGACGCCGAGGGCATCGACATGGGCCCGTCCCCCACGGACGCCGCCCTCGCCGCCGACCTGGCGCTGCCGATCGAGGAGCTCGAGCTCACCGTTCGTTCGTACAACTGCCTCAAGCGCGAGGGCATCCACTCCGTGGGTGAGCTCGTGGCGCGTTCCGAGGCCGACCTGCTCGACATCCGCAACTTCGGTGCGAAGTCGATCGACGAGGTCAAGGCGAAGCTGGCCGGCATGGGCCTGGCCCTGAAGGACAGCCCGCCCGGATTCGACCCGACCGCCGCCGCCGACGCCTTCGGCGCCGACGACGACGCGGACGCGGGCTTCGTCGAGACCGAGCAGTACTGATCGCTGCCCGCGGGCGACCGCCCGCGGGGCCCTGACCCCGGTACCTGATACGGCCGGGGCAGATCACAAGGAGAAACACCATGCCGAAGCCCGCCAAGGGTGCCCGTCTGGGCGGCAGCGCCGCGCACGAGAAGCTGCTCCTCGCGAACCTCGCGAAGTCGCTCTTCGAGCACGGCCGCATCACCACGACCGAGGCCAAGGCCCGCCGCCTGCGTCCGGTCGCCGAGCGCCTGATCACCAAGGCGAAGAAGGGCGACATCCACAACCGTCGCCTGGTGCTGCAGACGATCACGGACAAGGGCATCGTGCACACGCTCTTCACCGAGATCGCTCCGCGCTACGCCGAGCGCCCGGGTGGCTACACCCGCATCACCAAGATCGGCAACCGTCGTGGCGACAACGCCCCGATGGCTGTGATCGAGCTGGTCGAGGGCGAGATCGCCAAGAAGGCGACCGTCGCCGAGGCCGAGGCCGCGACCAAGCGCGCGGTGAAGGAGTCCGACGAGGCCGCCAAGGCCGAGGACACCAAGGCCGATGAGGCCGCCGAGGCTCCGGCCGCGGAGTCGAAGGACGCCTGAACCGCGTTCTGAAGGCGCAACGACGGGCCCGTCCCCCTCGCGGGGGGCGGGCCCGTTCCGCTTGAGAGGATGTACGCGTGAGCGATGACGTGAAGCCCGGTTCCGTACGGGTGCGGCTGGACCTTTCGTACGACGGCAAGGACTTCCACGGCTGGGCCAAGCAGGCCGGCGGGCAGCGGACCGTGCAGGGGGAGATCGAGGACGCGCTGCGCACGGTGACGCGTTCCTCCGAGACGTACGAGCTGACCGTCGCGGGCCGGACGGACGCCGGGGTGCACGCGCGCGGGCAGGTCGCCCACGTCGACCTGCCGGAGGCGGTGTGGGCCGAGCACCGGGACAAGCTGTTGCGGCGGCTGGCCGGGCGGCTGGGGCACGACGTGCGGGTGTGGCGGGTCGAGGAGGCGCCGACCGGGTTCAACGCGCGGTTCTCGGCGATCTGGCGGCGGTACGCGTACCGGGTGACCGACACCCCCGGTGGCGTCGACCCGCTGCTGCGCGGGCACATCCTGTGGCACGACTGGCCGCTGGACGTCGACGCGATGAACGCCGCCGCCGAGCCGCTGCTGGGGGAGCACGACTTCGCCGCCTACTGCAAGAAGCGAGAAGGGGCGACGACCATTCGCACGCTCCAGGAGCTGCGGTGGGAGCGGCTGCCGTCCGGCGTCCTGGAGGCCACGGTGAAGGCGGACGCCTTCTGCCACAACATGGTCCGCTCACTGGTCGGCGCGCTGCTGTTCGTGGGCGACGGGCACCGGCCGGTGGACTGGCCGGGGAAGGTGCTGGCCGCGGGCGTGCGGGACTCGGCCGTCCACGTGGTGCGCCCGCACGGGCTCACGCTGGAGGAGGTCGGTTACCCGGCCGACGAGCTGCTGGCCGCCAGGAACCTGGAGGCCCGCAACAAGCGCTCACTGGTTCGCGGCGGGAGCGGTGGCTGCTGCTGAGGCCTGGGCGCGGCCCCGGGCGTAGATCTGGTTGAAGGCGAAGGACCCGAGGTCGTCGCTGACCTGGAAGACCGCCCGGTCGCTCTTGGTGACCTTCTTGCCGCTGGTGAAGCCCGCCTGGGTGAAGTAGGCGTACCGGCCGAGCGAGTTGGCGCGGCGCAGGCACACCGTCTGCGCCCGGCAGAATCCGTCGACGCCGGACCCGGCGAGCGGGGTGATGCCGCCGACCGTCTGCTCCTTGGCCCTGAGCGCGGCCTCCTTGGTGTCGAACAGCGCGACCCCGACCGTGACGGCGACGCCGTCCTTCTCGTACGTGGCGCGGATCACGCGCCGGCAGCCGTTGCGGTCCAGGACCGCGCCGAGGCCGTCCTCCGCCGCCGCCGCGCAGTTCGTGGTGGAGGCGGTGGCGCCCTTCCGGTGGACGCGGTCACCCATCGTGAGCTTCTTGCCGGGGAAGAGGGACTCGGCGCTGAGCGGCGCGGTGTCCTTCCGGGCGCTGGAGATGAAGTCCATCGGGTTCGGCGGGGGCGGGGGAGCCACCGAGGAGAAGGACGGCTGCGGTTTGGCGGTGTCGGTGGGCAGCTCCGGAGCGGCGCTGGTGGTGTCCGCGAGGTTGGCCCCGTCGTCGTCCTTCTTGTTCGTGGAGACGATCGCTGTCGCGATGACGGTGCCCACGAGCGCGGTGGCGAGCGCCGCGCCGCCGACGATCAGCAGGCGCTTGCGCCGCGTACGGGCGGCTGCGGCCTCCGCGAGGGCGCTCCAGTCCGGCGTCTCCGCCGTGTACGGGTCCTGCCGGTACGGGTCCTGCTGGTACGGATCGTGCGGCTGCTGCGGCCACTGAGGCCCCCCAAAGCTCATGCCGCGCATCCTAATCCGGTTGGGGCACGGGGCGGCCCCCGGAGACAATGCGCCCATGGGACATGTAGAGGTCGGGCATCTGGAGTACTACCTGCCGGACGGGCGGGTGCTGCTCGGCGACGTGTCGTTCCGGGTGGGCGAGGGCGCGGTGGTGGCGCTCGTCGGCGCGAACGGGGCGGGCAAGACGACGCTGCTGCGGCTGATCGCGGGGGACCTCCAGCCGCACGGCGGCTCGGTGACCGTCTCGGGCGGACTGGGCGTGATGCCGCAGTTCGTCGGGTCGGTGCGCGACGAGCGGAGCGTACGGGACCTGCTGGTGTCGGTCGCGCCGGCGCGGATCCGGGAGGCCGCGGCGGCCGTGGACGCGGCCGAGCACCGCATCCTCACCGTCGACGACGAGGCCGCGCAGATGGCGTACGCGCAGGCGCTGAGCGACTGGGCGGAGGCGCGGGGGTACGAGGCCGAGACCGTCTGGGACATGTGCACCATGGCGGCGCTGGGCGTGCCGTACGACAAGGCGCAGTTCCGCGAGGTGCGCACGCTCAGCGGCGGTGAGCAGAAGCGGCTGGTGCTGGAGGCGCTGCTGCGCGGTCCGGAGGAGGTCCTGCTGCTCGACGAGCCGGACAACTACCTGGACGTGCCCGGCAAGCGGTGGCTGGAGGAGCGGCTGGCCGAGACCCGCAAGACCGTGCTGTTCGTCTCGCACGACCGGGAGCTGCTGGCGCGGGCCGCCGAGAAGATCGTGGCCGTGGAGCCGGGCCCGGCGGGGTCGGACGTCTGGGTGCACGGCGGCGGCTTCGCGACGTTCCACGAGGCGCGGCGGGAGCGGTTCGCGCGGTTCGAGGAGCTCAAGCGCAGGTGGGAGGAGAAGCACGCCCAGCTGAAGCGGCTGGTGGTCAACCTCCGGCAGGCTGCGTCGGTCAGCCACGAGATGGCGTCCCGGTACGCGGCCGCCCAGACCCGGCTGCGGAAGTTCGAGGAGGCCGGCCCGCCGCCGGAGCCGCCGCGGGAGCAGGACATCCGGATGCGGCTGAAGGGCGGGCGCACCGGGGTGCGGGCCGTCACGTGCGAGAAGCTGGAGCTGGTCGGGCTGATGCGACCGTTCGACCTGGAGGTGTTCTACGGGGAGCGGGTCGCGGTCCTCGGGTCGAACGGCTCGGGCAAGTCGCACTTCCTGCGGCTGCTGGCCGGGGACGCGTCGGTGGCCTTCACCGGCGACTGGAAGCTGGGCGCCCGGGTGGTGCCCGGGCACTTCGCGCAGACCCACGCCCACCCGGAACTGATGGGCCGGACGCTGGTCGACATCCTGTGGTCCGAGCACGCCAAGGACCGGGGCGGGGCGATGTCGGTGCTGCGGCGGTACGAGCTGGAACGGCAGGGCGACCAGGTCTTCGACCGGCTGTCGGGCGGGCAGCAGGCGCGGTTCCAGATCCTGCTGCTGGAGCTCGCGGGCACGACCGCGCTGCTGCTGGACGAGCCCACCGACAACCTGGATCTGGAGTCGGCCGAGGCGCTCCAGGTGGGGCTGGAGGCGTACGAGGGGACGGTGCTGGCGGTCACGCACGACCGCTGGTTCGCCCGCTCCTTCGACCGGTACCTGGTCTTCGGCTCGGACGGCGTCGTGCGCGAGACGCCGGAGCCGGTGTGGGACGAGCGGCGGGTCGAGCGGGCGCGATAGCCGCGCGGGACGGACGCGGGTGGGGTCCGGCCGGGGGTGGGGCCGATGGGTCCGGGGTACCGGTTCGGGCCGTTCAGCGCCCCGGAGGCGCCGGCGGGTCCGGGGCCCGCGCCGGCGAGGACGGGCGCGCCGACGGTGGCCCGGACGGCCCGGCAGCCCGGCCGGCCCGTGGGCGCGGCGCACCCGGCTGCCGTGGGCGGTCGCGGCGGGGGCCGTGCTCACGGGGGCGCTGCTCGCCGTCGTACGGCCCTGGAGGCGGGCGGTCGGCGCGCCGGACCAGCCGCCGCGCATCCTGGAGGTGGAGAGCGTGCGGCAGGGGGTGTGCTTCGCGGACCGGCCGGGTGCCGTGCCCGTGGACGAGCCGCGCCCCAGGGGCGCTTCCTCACCTCCGACAACCGGGACGCGTGCGTCGTCGCCCGGAGCACGGGCGGGATCGGCATCGGGCGCTTCGAGGACGTGCGAATTCTGAGGTCGGGGACGGGTGGCTGGAAGGTCGCCGTCACGTTCCGGGAGGCCGACCGGACCGCGTTCGCCGAGCTGACCGCGTAGGTCGCCGCGCGCCCGGGGCCGGAGAACCACGTGGCCATCGTGCTCGGCGAGGACACGCTGGTCGGAGACATGGCCGTGATGCGGCGACGCACCGGGAGGAACGCCGAGATCACCCGGGATTCCAACCGGAACCAGGCGCCGGCCCTCGCCCGGCGCCGGGCGCGTCCTGACCGGTTCGGGTCCGTCCGCGCGCCGTGCGGACGGGCCGGTTTTGACCCGGGTGGGGGACGGCGCGTATTCTTCTGGTTCGTTATGCGTATTGGCTTGCTCGTTCTCACGTGAGAGGCCGTTACGCCGGTCCACCGGGCCGATGACCAGCGACTGGCACTCGGGTTGCGTCCCCGACGTGCCGTCTAGGCTGTCGTGATCGTCCGGGTGGCCTTGTCAGGACCCACTCACTGAAGAAGCGAAGGCTACGACCGTGCGTACGTACAGCCCCAAGCCCGGCGATGTGACGCGCCAGTGGCACATCATCGACGCGCAGGACATCGTCCTGGGCCGTCTGGCGACCACCGCCGCCACCCTTCTGCGGGGCAAGCACAAGCCGATCTATGCGCCGCACGTCGACGCTGGTGACTTCGTCATCATCATCAACGCCGACAAGGTGCATCTGTCCGGCAACAAGCGGACCCAGAAGATGGCCTACCGCCACTCCGGTTACCCGGGTGGTCTGCGCTCCGTCCGCTACGACGAGCTGCTGGCGAAGAACCCCGAGAAGGCCGTCGAGAAGGCCATCAAGGGCATGCTCCCCAAGAACACCCTCGGCCGTCAGATGCTCTCGAAGCTGAAGGTCTACGCGGGCGAGAACCACCCGCACGCTGCCCAGCAGCCGGTCCCGTTCGAGATCACCCAGGTCGCGCAGTAAGTCCGGCCACCCCCTAAGACGAAGAGAATCTGAGGAGCATCGTGGCCGAGACCACTGTTGAGAACCCCATCGAGGGCGAGGAGACCTACGCCGAGGTCACCACCTTCGAGTCCGAGGTCCCCGTCGAGGGCGAGTACACCTCGGAGTCCGTCGCGTCCCGCTTCGGCGAGCCGCAGCCGGCCGCCGGCCTGGGCCGCCGCAAGAACGCCATCGCCCGCGTCCGGATCGTCCCGGGCACCGGCAAGTGGAAGATCAACGGTCGCACCCTTGAGGACTACTTCCCGAACAAGGTGCACCAGCAGGAAGTCAACGAGCCCTTCAAGGTGCTCGAGCTCGACAACCGCTACGACGTCATCGCCCGCATCTCGGGTGGCGGCGTCTCCGGTCAGGCCGGCGCCCTGCGCCTCGGCGTGGCCCGCGCGCTGAACGAGGCGGACGTGGACAACAACCGCGGCGCCCTGAAGAAGGCCGGCTTCCTGAGCCGCGACGACCGTGCCGTCGAGCGCAAGAAGGCCGGTCTCAAGAAGGCCCGTAAGGCCCCGCAGTACAGCAAGCGCTAATCACGCCTGCTCGGTCTGCTCAACGTACGCCCCGGCGGCACCTTCGTGCTGCCGGGGCGTACGTCTATACGCTTCACCTTGCTTTTTCGGAGTAACTCGGAGGACAGCTGTGGGACGACTCTTCGGCACGGACGGCGTGCGCGGTGTCGCCAACGCGGACCTGACGGCTGAGCTCGCGCTCGGCCTGTCGGTCGCGGCGGCGCACGTGCTCGCCGAGGCGGGGACCTTTGAAGGACATCGGCCGACCGCCGTGGTCGGGCGTGACCCCCGTGCGTCGGGAGAGTTCCTGGAGGCCGCCGTCGTGGCGGGCCTCGCGAGCGCCGGTGTGGACGTCATGCGGGTCGGCGTGCTGCCGACGCCGGCCGTGGCGTACCTGACGGGCGCGCTCGGCGCCGACCTGGGCGTGATGCTCTCAGCCAGCCACAACGCCATGCCGGACAACGGCATCAAGTTCTTCGCGCGCGGTGGCCACAAGCTGGCCGACGAGCTGGAGGACCGGATCGAGGCGGTGTACGACCAGCACCGCACCGGTGAGCCGTGGGACCGGCCGACCGGCGCCGGCGTCGGCCGGATCGCCGACTATCACGAGGGCTTCGACCAGTACGTCGCCCACCTGCTGAGCGTCCTGCCGAACCGGCTCGAGGGGCTCAAGATCGTGCTGGACGAGGCGCACGGCGCCGCGTCCGGGGTGTCGCCCGCCGCGTTCCAGCAGGCCGGGGCCGACGTCATCACCATCGGCGCCACCCCCGACGGGCTCAACATCAACGACGGCTGCGGCTCCACGCACCTGGAGATGCTGAAGGCCGCCGTCGTCGAGCACGGCGCCGACCTCGGCATCGCCCACGACGGGGACGCCGACCGCTGCCTGGCCGTGGACCACACGGGCGCCGAGGTCGACGGCGACCAGATCCTCGCCGTGCTCGCCCTCGCCATGCGCGAGGCGGGCACCCTGCGCGGCGACACCGTCGTGGCGACCGTCATGTCGAACCTGGGCTTCAAGCTCGCCATGGAGCGCGAGGGCCTCCAGCTCGTCCAGACGGCCGTCGGCGACCGCTACGTGCTGGAGTCGATGAAGCAGCACGGCTACGCCCTCGGCGGCGAGCAGTCCGGGCACGTCATCGTCTCGGACCACGCCACCACCGGCGACGGCACCCTCACCGGCCTGCTGCTCGCCGCCCGCGTCGCGGCGACCGGGCGGCCGCTCGCGGAGCTGGCCGGGGTCATGGAGCGCCTGCCGCAGGTCCTGATCAACGTCAAGGACGTCGACAAGTCGCGCGTGAAGACCTCCGCCGAGCTGGGCAGCGCCGTCGCCGACGCCGAGCGCCGGCTGGGCAGCACCGGCCGCGTCCTGTTGCGCCCCTCGGGCACCGAGCCGCTGGTACGCGTCATGGTCGAGGCCGCCGACATCGAGCAGGCCCGCTCGGTCGCCGGTGAGCTCGCCGACGTGGTGAAGTCCGCGCTCGGCTGACGTCGTCCGCATAAGGGGCGCCCCACCGTGGCCGGTGGGGCGCCCCTTACGCGTACGCGCCCTCAGGCCTGCCGGGTACGGCGGCGCTGCCGCGCCCAGAGGAACTTCTGCGTCAGCAGGGTCAGGGTGCCGGCGATCACGATCGCCAGCAGGTTCAGCAGGAGCTGCTCCACGGAGCCCTTGGTCTGGCCCAGGTCGCCGTACCCCAGCGCGACGGCCGCGTTGGCCGCCGCCGGGACGGTGGTGACCGAGATGGCCACACCGACCAGCGCCCCCGACTTCGCGGACGTGAGCGACAGCGTGCCGGCGGCGCCCGCGAGGAAGCCGACGACGAAGGAGAACCAGTCCGGCGCGTAGATGAACCCGGTGTTGGGCCGCTCGCCGTGCAGCATGCTCTCGGTGAACAGGCCCGCCGCGTCCATCCCGAGGCCGAACAGCACCGTCAGCCCCATGGCCGCCGCGAACCCCACCAGCAGGGCGACCAGCGACCGTACCGCCAGCCGGGGCCGCCGCTGCACCAGCGCCGTGCAGATGCCGGCGAGCGGGCCGAACTCCGGGCCCACCGCCATGGCGCCCACGATCAGGATGGCGTTGTCGAGGACCACACCGCACGCGGCGATCATGGTGGCGAGGGTCAGGAACGCCACATAGGTGACGCTGAGGGTGGACTCCTCGTGCGTGGCGTCCTGGAGCTGCTCCCACAGCACGGCGTCGGCGCCCTCGCCGGGCGCGGCCTCCTCGGCCTTCTCGGCGCGTTCCGAGAGGGACAGCCCGATGTCCTCGACGGCGATCGAGCCGGACCGGTCCAGGCCCAGGGCGCACAGGTCGGAGAGCAGTCCGTCGCCCGCCTCGCGCGCGACGTCGCACAGGACGAGGTCGCCCGCCGGGTCGCGGGCGGCGCCGGGGACGACGACGAGGTGGGTCGTGCCGACCGTCTTCTCGATGGTGCCGACCACCTCCTCGGTGCGGTCGGCCGGGACGATCAGGCGCAGGTGCAGCACGGGCGCGGCCCCTTCGGGGTGTCCGGAGTCGTCAGAGCTTGCGGAGGGAGAGCCGCTGGACCTTGTGGTCGGGGCCCTTGCGTACGACGAGCGTGGCACGGCCGCGGGTGGGGGCCACGTTCTCCAGCAGATTCACCTTGTTGATGGTCCGCCACATGGTACGGGCGTAGTCGAGCGCCTCCTCCTCGCTGACCCGCGTGTACTTCTGGAAGTACGAGGAGGGGTTCTGGAACGCGGTGGCCCGCAGCTTGCGGAAACGATTCAGGTACCAGGACTCGATGTCCTCGGGGCGCGCGTCGACGTACACCGAGAAGTCGAAGTAGTCCGCGAGCCCGACGCGGGTGCGGCCGTCCTTGCCGGGCAGCGCGGGCTGGAGGACGTTGAGGCCCTCGACGATCAGGATGTCGGGGCGCCGGACGGTGAGGCGCTGGCCGGGCACGATGTCGTAGATCAGGTGGGAGTAGACGGGGGCGGTGACCTCGTCCTTGCCCGCCTTGATGTCCGCGACGAACCGGGTCAGGGCGCGCCGGTCGTACGACTCGGGGAACCCCTTCCGGGACATCAGGCCGCGCGCCTGGAGCTCCTTCATGGGGAGCAGGAACCCGTCGGTGGTCACCAGCTCCACGCGCGGGTGCTCCGGCCAGCGGGCGAGCAGCGCCTGGAGGAGCCGGGCGACGGTGGACTTGCCGACGGCCACGGAACCGGCGACCCCTATGACGAACGGGGTGCCGCGCTGGGCGCTCCTCTCGCCGAGGAACGTGTTCAGCGCGCCGCGCAGGTTCGCGGTGGCCCCGACGTACAGGTTGAGCAGGCGGGAGAGCGGCAGGTAGATGTCGCGGACCTCGTCGAGGTCGATGACGTCGCCGAGCCCGCGGAGCCGCTCGACCTCCTCGGCGGTGAGGGGCAGCGGCGTCTTGTCGCGCAGCGCGCTCCACTCGTCGCGGGTGAGGTCGACGTACGGACTGGCCTCCGCACGGCGGTGGGCGGCGGTGCCTCGTGGCGGCGAAGTGATCACACCCGCCATTGTCGTGCTTGCGGCCGGGTTGTGGGCCGTGTGCTCGGTCACCTCGGGCGACCCGGGAATGTCAGTGGCGTGCGTCACAGTTGTGGGAGAGGTGGGCGCCGGTGCCCCGGTGTTCGCGTGGTACGACCCGAGCCGAGGGGATCGGTCCCATGACGTACGCGATCCAGGCCGAGGGCCTGGCCAAACGATTCAAGGAGACCCGGGCGCTGGCCGGGGTGGACCTCGCCGCCCGCACGGGGACCGTGCTGGGGCTGCTGGGGCCGAACGGGGCGGGGAAGACCACGGCGGTCCGGATCTTCGCCACCCTGCTGGCGCCGGACGGGGGCCGGGCCCTGGTCGCCGGGCACGACGTGGTGCGGGAGGCCGGGGTCGTGCGCTCGCTCGTGGGCCTCACCGGGCAGTACGCGGCGGTCGACGACAACCTGACGGGCACCGAGAACCTGCTGCTGATCGGACGCCTGCTGGGGATACCGCGCCGGGAGGCCAGGGCCCGGGCGGCAGAGCTGCTGGACCGGTTCCAGCTCGTCGACGCGGCGGGCCGCGCGGTGAAGACGTACTCGGGCGGTATGCGGCGCCGGCTGGACCTGGCGGCGAGCCTGGTCGGGCGGCCGCGGATCCTGTTCCTCGACGAGCCGACCACCGGCCTGGACCCGCGCAGCCGCGGTGAGCTGTGGGACATGCTGCGCGGCCTGGTCGCCGAGGGCGTGACCGCCCTGCTGACCACGCAGTACCTGAACGAGGCGGATGTGCTCGCCGACGACATCGTGGTGATCGACAAGGGCCGAGTCATCGCCGAGGGCACCCCCGACGAGCTGAAGACCCAGGTCGGCGGCCAGGTGCTCCAGGTGCGGCCGGTGCGGGCGGACGACCTGGCGGGAGCCCACGCGCTGGTCGCCGAGGCGGCCGGCCCGCAGACGCAGATCGAGGGCGACGTGATCACCGCCCCGGTGAACGGCCCGGAGCTGATGCCCGCCGTCGTCCGGCGGCTGGACGGGGCGGGTATCGCGGTCGGCGAGCTGACCTTGCGCCGCTCGTCGCTGGACGAGGTCTTCCTGGCACTCACCGGGCACCGCGCGGAGCCGGGCGCCGGCGACGCGGAGGCCGAGCCCGACGACAGCGACATCGAGAAGGTGGTGAGTTCGGCATGACCGCCACGACGGCCGGCGGCGCGCCCCTGACGGCGGGCGGCCGGGTGCGGCCGGGTGCGGGCCTGCGGCAGACGGCCACGATGGCGTGGCGGAGCCTGGTGGCCGTCAAGCACAACCCGCTGGAGCTCGTGGACTTCAGCATCACGCCGATCATGTTCGTCCTCCTCTTCACGTACGTGATGGGCGGACAGATGGCCGGGTCGCCGGAGGCCTACCTGAAGTACGCGCTGCCGGGGATCATCGTCCAGAACACCCTGTTCATGACGATCTACACGGCGATGGCCCTCAACACGGACCTGACGAAAGGGGTCTTCGACCGCTTCCGGAGCCTGCCGATAGCCCGGTCGGCACCCCTGTTCGGCCGGATCGCCGCCGATCTGGCCAAGCACGTGTGGGCGGTGCTGCTGATGACCGGCCTCGGCCTGGCGCTCGGCTTCCGGGTCACCGGCGGCATCGGCGGCTTCCTCGCGGGCCTCCTGCTGGTCGTCACCTTCGCGGCGGCCGTGTCGTGGTGCGCGGTGCTCATCGGGATGCTGGCGGGCGACGCGGAGAAGGTGCAGGCGTTCGGGTTCACGCTGATCTTCCCGATCACGTTCACCAGCAGCGCGTTCGTCGTGGTCGACACGATGCCCGGCTGGCTCCAGGCCTGGGTGAACGTCAACCCGGTGACGCACCTGTCGGACGCCTTCCGCGGCCTGCTGCTGGGCGGCGAGGTCGGCCGGCCGGTGCTGTGGTCGCTGGTCTGGGCGGCGGGCATAGCCGTCGTGTTCTACCCGCTGGCCATGCGGGCGTACCGGGCGAAGGCCTGACCGGCGGGCCCGGACCGGCCACGGTCGGCCTTGCGGACCTGAGGGGGGCGGCGGCTTTAGGCTGCTCGGCATGTGCGGAATCGTGGGTTACGTCGGCGGGCAGTCGGCGCTTGATGTGGTGATCGCGGGCCTCAAGCGGCTCGAGTACCGGGGCTACGACTCGGCCGGTGTCGCGGTGCTCTCCGACGGGTCGATGGCCGCGGCGAAGAAGGCGGGCAAGCTCGTCAACCTGGAGAAGGAGCTGGACAACCGGCCGCTGCCGACGGGCAGCGCGGGTATCGGGCACACCCGGTGGGCGACGCACGGCGGGCCGACCGACGCCAACGCCCACCCGCACCTCGACAACGCGGGGCGGGTCGCCGTCGTCCACAACGGCATCATCGAGAACTTCGCACCGCTGCGCGCCGAGCTGGCCGGGCGGGGGCACGTCCTGGAGTCCGAGACGGACACCGAGGTGGTCTCCCACCTGCTGGCGGAGGAGTTCTCCTCGTGCGGCGACCTCGCGGAGGCGATGCGGCTGGTGTGCCGGCGGCTGGACGGCGCCTTCACCCTGGTCGCCGTGCACGCCGACCAGCCGGACGTGGTCGTGGGCGCCCGGCGCAACTCGCCGCTGGTGGTCGGGGTCGGCCAGGGCGAGGCGTTCCTCGCCTCCGACGTGGCCGCGTTCATCGCCCACACCCGCTCGGCGATCGAGCTCGGGCAGGACCAGGTGGTGGAGCTGCGCCGGGACGGCGTGACCGTCACCGACTTCCACGGGGCGCCCGCCGAGGTGCGTTCGTACCACGTCGACTGGGACGCCTCGGCGGCCGAGAAGGGGGGGTACGACTACTTCATGCTCAAGGAGATCGCCGAGCAGCCCAAGGCGGTCGCCGACACCCTCCTGGGCCGGATCGACGCCGGCGGCTCGCTGCGGCTGGACGAACTGCGGATCCCCGACGCGGTGCTGCGCGAGGCCCACAAGGTGGTCGTCGTGGCGTGCGGGACGGCGTTCCACGCCGGGCTGATCGCCAAGTACGCCATCGAGCACTGGACCCGCGTCCCGTGCGAGGTGGAGCTGGCCAGCGAGTTCCGCTACCGGGACCCGATCCTGGACGAGCGCACGCTGGTGATCGCGATCTCGCAGTCGGGCGAGACCATGGACACCCTGATGGCGCTGCGGCACGCCCGCGCGCAGGGGGCGCGGGTGCTGGCGATCTGCAACACCAACGGCTCGACCATCCCGCGCGAGTCGGACGGCGTGCTCTACACGCACGCGGGCCCGGAGGTGGCGGTCGCGTCCACCAAGGCGTTCCTGACACAACTCGTGGCCGTGTACCTGCTGGCCCTGTACCTGGGGCAGCTGCGCGGCACCCAGTGGGGCGACGAGATCCGGGCGGTCGTCAGGGACCTGGCGCGGATCGCGGACGACGTCGACCGGGTCCTGGAGACCATGGAACCGGTGCGGGAGCTGGCCCGCTCCCTGGCGGACAAGAACACCGTGCTGTTCCTGGGGCGGCACGTGGGCTATCCGGTGGCCCTGGAGGGCGCGCTGAAGCTCAAGGAGCTCGCGTACATGCACGCGGAGGGCTTCGCCGCGGGCGAGCTGAAGCACGGGCCGATCGCGCTGATCGAGGAGGACCTGCCGGTCGTCGTGGTGGTCCCCTCGCCGCGCGGACGGTCGGTCCTGCACGACAAGATCGTGTCGAACATCCAGGAGATCCGGGCCCGAGGCGCCCGCACGATCGTCATCGCGGAGGAGGGCGACGAGGCGGTGACGCCCTACGCCGACCACCTGATCCGCGTCCCCGCCACGCCGACCCTGCTCCAGCCGATGGTGTCCACGGTGCCGTTGCAGGTCTTCGCCTGCGAGCTGGCGACGGCCCGGGGCAACGAGGTGGACCAGCCGCGCAACCTGGCGAAGTCGGTCACCGTCGAATGATCATCGGGGTCGGGATCGACGTGGCGGAGATCGACCGGTTCGCGGCGGCGCTGGAGCGCACGCCGCACATGGCGGAACGGCTCTTCGTGGAGCGGGAACTGCTGCTGCCGAGCGGGGAGCGGCGCGGCATCGCCTCGCTGGCGGCGCGGTTCGCGGCGAAGGAGGCGATCGCCAAGGCCCTCGGCGCCCCGGCCGGGCTCCAGTGGACGGACGCCGAGGTGTACGTCGAGGACAGCGGGCAGCCGCGGCTGCGGGTGCGGGGCACGGTCGCGGCGCGCGCCGCGAAGCTGGGCGTACGGCAGTGGCACGTGTCGCTCAGCCATGACGCGGGGGTGGCGTCGGCGGTGGTGATCGCGGAGGGTTGACCCATGCGTACCGCTTACCGCGTGGAGACCGTACGGGCCGCCGAGGCCGAGTCGATGGCGAGGCTGCCGGAGGGCGCGCTGATG
The DNA here is from genome assembly GCF_056432045.1 of Streptomyces sp. NPDC045701. Lineage (NCBI taxonomy): Bacteria > Bacillati > Actinomycetota > Actinomycetes > Kitasatosporales > Streptomycetaceae > Streptomyces > Streptomyces sp. NPDC045701. Next base: position 177,576 of record NZ_JBWKJV010000001.1, read on the forward strand.
CAGCGGGCGGCGGCGGGGCTGGCAGCCGCCTGCGCCGGGCTGCTCGGCCGCGTCTACGGCGCCCGGGTGGTACTGCTGGTCGGCAGCGGCGACAACGGCGGCGACGCGCTGTACGCGGGCGCCCGGCTGGCCCGCCGGGGCGCGGGCGTGTCCGCCGTCCTGCTGGGCACGCGCGCCCACCAGGGCGGGCTGGCGGCGCTCACGGGCGCCGGCGGCCGGGTGGCCGGCGACCCGGCCGGGGCGGTGGAGCGTGCCGACCTGGTGGTGGACGGCATCACCGGGATCGGCGGGCGCGGCGGGCTGCGGCCGCGGGCCGCGGAGCTGGTGCGGGCGGCGCGCGCCTCGGGCGCCGTGCTGGTGGCCGTCGACCTGCCGAGCGGCGTGGACGCCGACACCGGGGAGGTGGCGGGCGAGGCGGTGCGCGCGGACGCGACGGTGACCTTCGGGGCGTACAAGCCCGGGCTGCTGATCGACCCGGCCCGCGAGCACGCGGGGGCGCTGCGGCTCGTCGACATCGGGCTCGCCCTGCCGCCGGTGCCCGACGCCGAGGCCCTCCAACACGACGACGTGGCCCGCCTCCTGCCCGTCCCGGCGGGGGAGAGCGACAAGTACCGGCGGGGCGTCGTCGGCATCGTCGCCGGCTCGGCGCGCTACCCCGGCGCGGCCGTCCTCGCGGTGTCGGGCGCCCTGCGGGGCGGCGCCGGGGCGGTGCGGTACGTGGGGCCGGCCGGCGACGCGGTGCTGGCCCGCCACCCCGAGACCCTGGTCCACGCCGGGCCGCCCGCCAGGGCGGGGCGCGTCCAGGCGTGGGTCGTCGGACCGGGCCTGGGCGACACGCCGGGCGTGGCCGACGTCCTGGAGTCCGACGTCCCCGTCCTGGTGGACGCCGACGGGCTGCGGAACCTGGACCCGTCGGCGGTCCGCGCCCGCCCGGCGCCCACGGTGCTGACCCCGCACGCGGGCGAGGCGGCGGCGCTCCTGGGCACGGCCCGCGAGGACGTGGAGTCCCGGCGCCTGGAGGCGGTGCGGGAGCTGGCCGGGCGGTACGGCGCGACGGTGCTGCTGAAGGGCTCCACCACGCTGGTGGCCTCCGCGGACGGGCCGGTGCGCGTCAACCCCACCGGTACGCCGTGGCTGGCCACCGCCGGCAGCGGTGACGTCCTGTCGGGCCTGGCCGGCTCGCTGCTGGCGGCGGGCCTCGCGCCGCGCGACGCCGCGTCGGCCGGGGCCTACCTCCACGGGCTGGCGGCCCGCCGCGCCTCGCGGGACGCCCCGGTCGCGGCGTGCGACGTGGCGGAGGCGCTGCCGGGGGCGTGGCGGGACGTACGGGGCTGAGACGCCCCGGCCGGGGCCGCCGGCCCCGCCCGGCACCGGGCGTGGGCGGGGACACGGGGGAGGCGGGGCGCGCACCTGAGAGACTGGGCGCGATGAGTGAGACAGCACAGACCCTTCGCGCCCGCGCCGAGATCGACCTCGGCGCGCTGCGCGCCAACGTGCGTGCCCTGCGCGGGCGCGTGGGGACGGACGTTCAGGTCATGGGCGTCGTGAAGGCCGACGCGTACGGGCACGGGGCCGTGCCGTGCGCGAGGGCGGCGCTGGAGGCCGGGGCCACCTGGCTGGGCACCGCCACACCGCACGAGGCCCTCGCGCTGCGGGCCGCCGGGATCGACGCGCCCGTCCTGTGCTGGCTGTGGACGCCCGGCGACCCCTGGGACGAGGGCATCCGGGCCGGCCTGGACATGACGGTCAGCGGGCTGTGGGCCCTGCGGGAGGTCACCGAGGCGGCGCGCCGGACCGCACAGCCGGCGCGCGTGCAGCTCAAGGCGGACACCGGTCTCGGGCGCAACGGCTGCCAGCCCGCCGACTGGTCACGGCTCGTCGGCGAGGCCCTCGCCGCGCAGGCCGAGGGCCTGGTGAAGGTCACCGGCTTGTGGTCGCACTTCGCGTGCGCCGACGAGCCCGGACACCCCTCAATCCGCGCCCAGCTGGAGACGTTCCACGAGATGCTCGCGTACGCCGAGAAGGCGGGCGTCGATCCCGAGGTGCGGCACATGGCCAACTCCCCGGCCACGCTCACCCTCCCGGAGACGCACTTCGACCTCGTACGGCCGGGGATCGCCATGTACGGCGTCTCGCCGAGCCCCGAGGTCGGCACCCCCGCCGACTTCGGGCTGCGCCCCGTGATGCGGCTGGTGGGGAGCGTCGCCCTCGTCAAGGACGTGCCGTCCGGGCACGGCGTCAGCTACGGCCACCACTACGTCACCGACCGGCCCACCACCCTCGGCCTGGTACCCCTGGGGTACGCCGACGGCATCCCGCGCCACGCGTCCGGCCGAGGCCCGGTGCTCGTCGGCGGCGCGGTGCGGACGGTGGCCGGACGGGTCGCCATGGACCAGTTCGTCGTCGACCTCCGGGGAGACGTCGTCGAACCGGGTGCACAAGCGGTGCTGTTCGGGGCAGGCGATCACGGTGAGCCGACCGCCGAGGACTGGGCGCGCGCCGCGGACACGATCGCGTACGAGATCGTGACGCGCATCGGTTCACGGGTACCACGCGTCTATCTCAACGAGTAGCGGCAGCCCGGAGGAGCGGCGTAGTGACTGAGACCAGTTCGGTGGAGGCGGCCGAGGCGCTGTCCGCCGCCGCGGCCGGCAATTGGCGCCGCGCCGGGTTCGCCGGTGCCGCGATAGGAGTGATCGCGGCCGGCGCGGCGGCCGGGGTCGCCGTCGAGCGGCTCACGGTCGGGCGCGGCATACGCCGCAAGGCGCGCCTCGCGCTGGACGCCGCCGGCCCGTACGGCGCGCTGCGCGGCACCCCCGGCCGGGCCGTGGCCGACGACGGCACCGAGCTGTACTACGAGGTCGACGAGGTGGAGGCGGACAGCGGCGCTCCGCCGCGCCGCCGCCGGCTCTTCGGGCGCCGGTCGCCCGGCCCCGTCACCGTGGTCTTCAGCCACGGCTACTGCCTCAACCAGGACTCCTGGCACTTCCAGCGCGCCGCGCTGCGGGGCCTGGTCCGCACGGTCCACTGGGACCAGCGCAGCCACGGCCGCTCCGGGCGGGGCGCGGCGCAGCAGGGCCCGGACCGGGTGCCGGTCACCATCGACCAGCTCGGCCGTGACCTGAAGGCGGTCGTCGACGCCGCCGCGCCGGAAGGGCCGCTGGTGCTGGTGGGGCACTCGATGGGCGGCATGACGGTGATGGCGCTGGCCGAGCAGTACCCGGAGCTGATCCGCGAGCGGGTCGTCGGCGTCGCCTTCGTCGGGACGTCGTGCGGCAACCTCGGTGAGGTCAACTACGGGCTGCCGGTCGCGGGCGTCAACGCCGTGCGCCGGGTGCTGCCGGGCGTGCTGCGGGCGCTGGGCTCGCAGGCGGAGCTGGTGGAGCGGGGACGGCAGGCCACCGCCGACCTGTTCGCGGGGCTGATCAAGCGGTACTCGTTCTCGTCGAAGGACGTCGACCCGGCGGTCGCCCGGTTCGCGGAACGGATGATCGAGGGGACGCCCATCGACGTGGTCGCCGAGTTCTACCCGGCGTTCACCGAGCACGACAAGGCCGAGGCGCTGGGCGTCTTCGCCGAGGTGCCGGTGCTGGCGCTGGCCGGCGACCGGGACCTGGTGACGCCCAGCTCGCACACCGAGGCCATCGCCGGCCTGCTCCCGGACGCCGAGCTGGTCATCGTGCCCGACGGTGGGCACCTGGTGATGCTGGAGCACCCCGAGACGGTCACCGACCGGCTCGCGGACCTGCTGGTACGGGTCGGAGCCGTGCCGGCACCGACTAACGTTGGCACGTATGGAAGCACCGCACAGCCCGGCCCCTGAGGGGGCCACGGCCACCGCCCGCCTCACCCTCCACGCCCCCGAGCAGACGCAGGACCTGGGCCGTACGCTCGCCAAGCTGCTGCGCCCCGGCGACCTCGTCATGCTGACCGGCGAGCTCGGAGCCGGCAAGACGACCCTGACGCGCGGACTCGGCGAGGGCCTGGGGGTACGCGGGGCCGTGACGTCCCCGACGTTCGTCATCGCCCGTGTCCACCCGTCCCTGGCGGGCGGCCCCGCGCTCGTCCACGTCGACGCCTACCGCCTGGGCGGCGGGCTCGACGAGATGGAGGACCTCGACCTGGACGTCTCGCTGCCCGACTCGGTGGTGGTCGTGGAGTGGGGCGAGGGCAAGGTGGAGGACCTCAGCGAGGACCGGCTGCACGTCGTCATCGACCGGGTCGTCGGCTCCACGGACGACGAACGGCGGGTCGTGACGCTCACCGGGTACGGGGCGCGCTGGGCCGGCGTGGACCTGGCGCTGGGGTAGCGGGACGGGAACCGGGCGCCGTAGTTTCCGACAAGACGTCGGCATGATGTTGCGCCGTACCTCCCGGGCGTGGTCACATGGGTACCAGGACCTGGTTAGGTCTACCTAACCGTGCCCGCCCCGCAGCCCGAGGAGGCGACCATGCCGACGTCCGAGCAGAATGTGTCGATGCGCGATCTGCTGGCGTCGTGCGCGGCGGCGAGCGCCGTCTCCACGCCGCCCGGAGCGACCGACGCCGATGCCGAGGCGGGCGCGGGCGCCGACGACGCGCCCGGCGCCCCTCTCCGCGAGGCCCGCGGCGAGGCCCCGCCGTCCGCGCCGGAGCGCCGCAGGGCCGCGTAAGCCGCCGGCGCCGCCGCCGAGCGGGGCGCCCCGTCCCGAGGGGGGCGCTCGACGCCAGGCCGCACAACGCCACGTGCGCCGTGCGCGCCGCGCGGAGGGGCTGCGGGGGACTTCGACGCTCCGCGCCGCCGCGCGTCACACCTGTCGGGGGAGTCCGGTCATGGGCCGCTCCGTCCGGGAGCCACCGCCCCCGTGTGCCGCCACGGGTCACCGGTCGGGTTCGGGCCGCTCCGGACCGGGAGCCACCGCCCGCGCGCGGCGCGTCACTGGTCGGGCCGAGTAGGTCACGGGCCGGTCCGGAAGCCACCGCCCGGACCGCTGCGGCGCGTCACCGGCCGGTTCGGTCCGGAAGCCACCGCCACGGCGCCGCCGCGGACGGACAGCGGTCCGGTCCCTTCCCGGCCGGTCGCGGACGGACCGGAAGGCAGCGGCGACAGCCGGTCAGGGGACGACGACGACCTTCGAGTTGACGGTCGCGAACGTCCACATGGCGTCGCCGTCCGCCCGCTTCATCCGGATGCCGCCCGTGCGGCGCGCCGGGTCCGGGGTGGCCATCGTGCCGTCGACGGCCGCGCTGAAGCCGATCGTCACGCCGTCGACCGTCGCGAACCGCACCACGTGCTCGATCCGCACGCCGTCGGAGCCGGGCACGCTGCCCGAGCGGGACGTCACCGCGTACGTCCCGGGAGCCGGGTCGACCGTGCTCGGCATCACCGCGAACGTCCGCGTCACCGCGTTCTTCTCGCCCACCAGCCACACCCGCTTCCCGCTCAGCGAGTACACCACCCGCACGCCCGAGCCGGACTGTTTCGGCAGCGCCGCCGCGGGACCGGCCGGCCGCTTCGCGCCACCGCTCGGCGCGGGGGCCGACGGCGAGGCGGCCGGCGCGGGGGACCCGGCCGACAGGTCGGCGGGGACATGGGCCGACGCCTGGTAGGCGAGGAAGGCGACCGCGGCCAGAGCCGCCGCGGTGAGCCCGGCCACGAATCCCGAGCTGCTCCTTGCCACGTTGCTGCCCACCTCTCCCACGTACGTATGCGGTGTGACCGTAGCAGGATCATGCCCGCGACCCGGGGCTCCGTGCCCGCCGCCACGGAGCCGTAGGCTGTTTGCGTGCTCTTGCTCGCCATGGATACCGCCACACCCGCCGTCACGGCCGCCCTCCACGACGGCGACTCCGTCGTCGCCACGTCCACGCGGATCGACGCGCGCCGGCACGGGGAACTGCTGCTGCCCGCCGTCCACCGGGTCCTGCGGGACGCCGGACTGAAGCTCGACGCCGTGACCGGCATCGTCGTCGGCGTCGGCCCCGGCCCGTACACCGGGCTGCGGGTCGGCCTGGTGACCGCCGCGACCTTCGCCTCGGCGCTCGGCGGCGTACCGGTCCACGGACTGTGCACGCTGGACGGCCTCGCGTACGCCTCCGGGCTGGACGAGCCGTTCGTCGTCGCGACCGACGCCCGCCGCAAGGAGGTCTACTGGGCGCGCTACGACGACTGCCGCACCCGCGTGACCGAGCCCGCCGTCGACCGGCCCGCCGACATCGCCGAGCGGGTCGCCGGCCTGCCGGCGGTCGGGGCGGGCGCGCGGCTGTACGGCGAGGTGTTCCCCGGCGCCCGGGACCCGGAGCACCAGTCGGCGGCGGCCCTCGCGGCGCTGGCGGCCGAGCGGCTGAAGGCGGGCGAGCCGTTCCTGGAGCCGCGCCCGCTGTACCTGCGGCGCCCCGACGCCCAGGTGCCGAAGAACTACAAGGTGGTCACCCCCAAGTGACGGCGGTCCTGCGCGAGATGCGCTGGTGGGACATCGCGCCGGTGCTGGAGCTGGAACGGGAGCTGTTCCCCGACGACGCCTGGTCGGAGGGGATGTTCTGGTCCGAGCTCGCCCACGCGCGCGGCCCGCACGCCACCCGCCGCTACGTCGTGGCCGAGACCGGCGGCCGGCTGGTGGGGTACGCCGGGCTCGCCGCGGCCGGCGGACTCGGCGACGTACAGACCATCGCCGTCGCCCGCGACCAGTGGGGCTCCGGACTCGGCGCCCGCCTGCTGACGGACCTCCTCCAGCACGCCACCGCCTTCGAGTGCGACGAGGTCCTGCTCGAAGTGCGCGTGGACAACACCCGTGCGCAGCGGCTGTACGAGCGCTTCGGCTTCGAACCGATCGGCTTCCGCCGCGGCTACTACCAGCCCGGCAACATCGACGCGCTCGTCATGCGCCTGCGCGTCCAGGACGCACCAGACGCACCCGGCGCACCCGGCGCACCAGACGTACAAGGAACTGAGAGTCATGGCTGACGAACCCCTCGTCCTCGGCATCGAGACCTCCTGCGACGAGACCGGCGTCGGCATCGTCCGCGGTACCACCCTGCTCGCGGACGCCGTCGCGTCGAGCGTGGACACGCATGCCCGGTTCGGCGGCGTCGTCCCCGAGATCGCCTCCCGCGCGCACCTGGAGGCGATGGTCCCCACCATCGAGCGCGCCCTGGAGCAGGCCGGGGTGTCCGCCCGCGACCTGGACGGCATCGCCGTCACCGCGGGACCGGGCCTCGCCGGAGCGCTCCTGGTCGGCGTGTCGGCGGCGAAGGCGTACGCGTTCGCGCTGGACAAGCCGCTGTACGGGGTGAACCACCTGGCCTCGCACATCTGCGTCGACCAGCTGGAGCACGGGCCGCTGCCGGAGCCGACGATGGCGCTGCTGGTGTCCGGCGGCCACTCGTCGCTGCTGCTGGCCCCGGACATCACCTCCGACGTCCGGCCCATGGGCGCGACGATCGACGACGCGGCGGGCGAGGCGTTCGACAAGATCGCCCGCGTGCTGGACCTGGGCTTCCCCGGCGGCCCGGTCATCGACCGGCTGGCCAAGGAGGGCGACCCGTCCGCCATCGCGTTCCCGCGCGGGCTGAGCGGGCCGCGCGACCCCGCGTACGACTTCTCCTTCTCGGGCCTGAAGACGGCCGTGGCCCGCTGGATCGAGGCCAAGCGGGCGGCGGGCGAGGAGGTGCCGGTACGGGACGTGGCGGCGTCCTTCCAGGAGGCGGTCGTCGACGTGCTGACCCGCAAGGCGGTGCGGGCCTGCAAGGACGAGGGCGTCGACCACCTGATGATCGGCGGCGGGGTGGCCGCGAACTCGCGCCTGCGGGCCCTGGCCCAGGAGCGGTGCGAGCGGGCCGGCATCCGGCTGCGCGTCCCCCGGCCCGGCCTGTGCACCGACAACGGCGCGATGGTCGCGGCCCTCGGCGCCGAGATGGTGGCCCGCAACCGGCCGGCCTCCGACCTGGATCTGTCGGCGGACTCGTCCCTGCCGGTGACGGACCCGCACGTGCCCGGCGGTGGCGGTCACGACCACGGCCACGACCACGTGCACGAGGTCAGCAAGGACAACCTGTACTCGTGAAGGTCACCCTGATGTGGGAGGCCCGCGCGGTGGAGGGCCGCGGCGCGGAGCTCCTTCAGTGGGCCCGCACCCGGCCGCTCCCGGCCGAGCCGGTCCGGCGCGAGACGTTCACCGCGCCCGGCGACCGGGTGCTGGTCCTCACCTGGTGGGACGCCCCCTACGAGGCCGACCTTCCCGAGCTCCCGGAGCCCGCCCCGGACCTGGTCACCCGCCCGGTGCACCGCTGGCGCTTCGAGTCCCACGGGACGTGAGCCGCCCGTCCGGCCGGCACCACGAGCCGACCGGTCGGGCCGTGCGGAGGCCCGCCGGAAATTCCCGAGGTTCTTCCGTGCCGGGTGTCGATCCGGCGGCCGCCCGTTCGACGTAGGGGTGAAGGCGGGGAACGGCCCCGCCGCACCACAGCGAGGAGACGGCCATGCCGCGCTTCCTGACGATGATCCGCGTCGACGAGAAGAACGCCCCCGCCGAGGGCCCGAGCCCCGAGCTCCAGGAGCGGATGGGCAAGCTCCTGGAGGAGATCACCAAGGCCGGGGTCATGCTGGAGACCGCCGGGCTCACGCCCACCTCCGAGGGCACCCGCGTCACCTGGTCGGGCGGGCGGCTGTCGGTCACCGACGGGCCCTTCACCGAGTCCAAGGAGGTCGTCGGCGGGTATTCGATCATCCAGTGCAAGGACAAGGCCGAGGCCGTCGAGTGGACCCGGCGGTTCCTCCGGACCCATGAGGAGTACTGGACCATCACCGCCGAGGTCCGGGAGATCGCCGAAGGCTGATCGGCACCCGCGCGGTACCGGCCGGCGGGGCACCGGCCGGTACGGCACCATGAGGAGGCGTGAGCGCACCCCACGCCGTGGAGACGGTGTTCAGGATCGAGTCGGCGCGGATCATCGCGGCCGTCGCCCGGATCGTCCGCGACGTGGGCATCGCGGAGGAGCTGGCGCAGGACGCCCTGGTCGCCGCCCTGGAGCAGTGGCCGGAGTCGGGCGTCCCGGACAGGCCGGGCGCCTGGCTCATGGCCACGGCCAGGAACCGCGCCGTCGACCTCGTACGCCGCCGGGAGACGTACGCGCGCAAGCTCGCCGAGGTCGGGCGCGACCTGCGGACCGCGTACGAACCGGAGACGGCCGAGCCGGACGACATCGACGACGACCTGCTGCGGCTGGTCTTCACCGCCTGCCACCCGGTCCTCTCCGCCGACGCGCGCGTGGCGCTCACGCTGCGGCTGCTCGGCGGGCTGACGACGGAGGAGATCGCCCGCGCCTTCCTGGTGCCCGAGGCGACGGTCGCGCAGCGGATCGTCCGGGCGAAACGATCCCTCGCCCGGGCGGGCGTGCCCTTCGAGGTGCCCCGCGCCCAGGACCGGGCGGCCCGCCTCGCCTCCGTGCTGGAGGTCATCTACCTGATCTTCAACGAGGGGTACGCGGCGACCGCCGGCGACCACTGGCTGCGCCCGGGCCTGTGCGAGGACGCGCTGCGGCTCGCGCGCGTGCTGGCCGGGCTGATGCCCGGCGAGCCGGAGGCGCACGGGCTGGCCGCGCTCCTGGAGCTCCAGGCGTCGCGCACGGCGGCGCGCACCGGACCGGGTGGGGAGCCGGTGCTGCTGGCCGACCAGAACCGCGGCCGCTGGGACCGGCTGCTGATCCGTCGGGGCTTCGCGGCGCTGGAGAGGGCCGGGACGGGGCCGTACTCCCTCCAGGCGGCGATCGCGGCCTGCCACGCGCGCGCGGCGCGGTACGAGGACACCGACTGGGCGACCATCGCGGCCCTGTACGGGCGGCTCGCCGCCGTCGTCCCCTCGCCGGTCGTGGAGCTGAACCGGGCGGTGGCGGTCTCGATGGCCGAGGGCCCGGCGGCGGGGCTGGTCATCGTGGACGGCCTGGCCGGCGCACCGGCCCTGAGGGACTACCACCTGCTGCCCAGCGTGCGGGGCGACCTGCTGGCCCGGCTCGGGCGCGCCGACGAGGCCCGTGCGGCCTTCGAGCGGGCGGCGTCACTGGCGCGCAACGCCCGGGAGAGGGCCCTGCTGCTGGAGCGGGCACAAGAGAGCGCACCGCCGGGCGCGCCGGCCCGGGGGGACGCCCCGTCCTGACCGGCGCCGCGACGGGTGGCCCCGGGGCGGGACCTGTGCGCGGTTCCACCGGTGGACGTCTGTGCGGTGCCGTCGGCGCGCTACTTCACCGGCCGGCCGATCAGCATGGCCGGCGCGCCCGCCACGCGGGTCAGGAACACCGTGGCCGCGTGCGGCCCCTTCGGCTTGAGCTTGCGGCGCAGCTCCTCCGGCTCGACCGCCGAGCCGCGCTTCTTCACCGTCAGGGTTCCCACTTCGCGCTCGCGCAGCAGCGCCTTCAGCTTCTTGAGGTTGAAGGGCAGCTCGTCGGTGATCTCGTACGCGGTGGCGTACGGGGTGGGGCGCGGTTCGTCCGCCGTGATGTACGCGATCGTCCCGTCGACCAGGCCGCCCCCGAGGTCCTCGGCGACCTCGGCGACCAGGTGCGCCCGGATCACGGCGCCGTCCGGTTCGTACAGGTAGCGGCCGACGGGGCGGACCGGCGGGTCGGGCAGGCCGCGGCCGGTGAGAGTGTGGCCGCCGGGCAGGAGGGTCGCGGTGACCGTGCCGGGCCGGGTGCCGAACCACAGCACGGCCTCCTTCACGTCGCCGCCGTCCGAGACCCACTCGGCCCCGGCCTCCGGCGGGACGGTCTCGTGCGGGATGCCCGGGGCGATCTTCAGCGCGGCGTGCGGGGCCCCGCGGGCCGCGTCGACGGCCCAGGACAGGGGCGGGGAGTACGCCTCCGGGTCGAAGATCCGCCCGCCCCGGCCGCCGCTCCCGCCGCGCCGCGCCGGGTCGACGAAGACCGCGTCGTACGCCGAGGTGTCGACCTCCGTGACGTCCGCACAGCGCACCTCGATCAGGTCGGCCAGGCCCAGCGCGGCGGCGTTGGCGCGGGCGGCCGCGGCGGTCAGCGGGTCGCGGTCGACGGCGAGGACGCGGATGCCGGCGCGGGCCAGGGCGATGGCGTCGCCGCCGATGCCGCTGCACAGGTCCGCGATGCTGCGCACGCCGAGGCGGGCGAAGGCGGCGGCGCGGTGCTCGGCGACCGCCTTGCGGGTGGACTGCTCGACGCCGCCGGGCGTGAAGTACATGCGGTGCGCGTCGTGCTCGCCGAACTTGGCGACCGCCCGCTGCCGCAGCCGGGCCTGGGCGATCGCCGCCGTGACCAGGTCGGCCGGGTGGTCGCGGCGCAGCCGGGAGGCGACCGCCAGCTCCTGGGAGGGGGTGTGGTCGCGCAGGGCGGTGAGCAGGGCCTGGCCCTCGTCGGTGAGGAGCGCGGAGAAGGCGGCGAGATCGGTCACCCGGCCCATTGTGGGCCAGGCGGGGGATGGTGCGCGCCGGGCGGCGGTGTCTCCCGGTGGCCGGGGCCGCGCGCTGACAGGATGCGGCGCCATGCAGCTAGTACGACAAAAAGGTCAAATGGTAAGTAAGCGGGTGCGAGTTCTGGTCGCCGCCCTGGTGCTCGCGGCACTCGGATCCGCCTGCGCGGCGGAGACCGGTGCCGGAGGGGCGGGCGCGGGACCGGGCCGGGGCGGTCCGGGGCTGCGCGGCGGCAGTGCCGGGCCCGCCGCCGGTCAGCAGCCCCAGCGGCCCCCGGACGCGGCCGCCGCCCTCACCGCGTACGTGGAGAAGGTCAGGCGGGCGCAGGCCGCCCGTGCCGTCGCCGCCCGCAAGTGGGGCCTGAGGTCCACCCCCCTGGCCGCACCCCCGCCCCCGGCGGCGGCCGACCGGCCGCACATCACCTTCCGCAAGGGCTTCGGTGTCGGCGACCCGACCCTGCCGCCCGTCTTCACCACCGTCCCGACCCAGGAGCGGGTCGTCTTCCTGACGATCGACGACGGCGCGGAGAAGGACCCGCGGCTGCTGGAGATGATGGACGAGCTGGACATCCCGTACAGCGCCTTCCTCAGCGACTACCTGGTCAAGGAGGACTACGGCTACTTCGCGCGGATGCGGGACCGGGGCGTCGCCCTGCACAACCACACCCTCAACCACCGGTACATGCCCGGCCTCTCCTACGCGGAGCAGAAGCACGAGATCTGCGGGCAGCAGGACACCATCGAGAAGCGGTACGGCGAGCGGCCCACCCTCTTCCGCCCGCCCTACGGCAACTACAACGCCGACACCCTGCGCGCCGCCCGGTCGTGCGGTGTCAGGGCCGTGCCCCTGTGGGCGGCCGAGGCGTTCCCCGACCACATGGAATGGCGCGAGTGGGACCGGGACCTGCACCCCGGCGACATCATCCTCACGCACTTCCGCGGCAGGGAGGACTGGAACGGCACCATGCCGGACATGATCAGGCAGGTGATGGACGTCGTCACGGCCAAGGGCTACGCGGTGGCCAGGCTGGAGGACTACGTATGAGCCCCTCGCCGGCCGCCGCCGGACGGCCGGCGCACGCCACGACCGGGCGGTGAATTGGCACTCCGCTTGACCGAGTGCTAATCGCGGTCATAGTCTCGGGTCTGGCACTCCCCACTGGAGAGTGCCAACACAGCGACGGGCAGGTCCGGCACCCGCGACGACGGATCCACCTGGTCGCCACCTCAGACAGTTAACCCCGTGAGATCTCCGAAGGGGGAGGTCGGATCGTGACGACCACCAGCTCCAAGGTTGCCATCAAGCCGCTCGAGGACCGCATTGTGGTCCAGCCGCTCGACGCCGAGCAGACCACCGCCTCTGGCCTGGTCATCCCGGACACCGCCAAGGAGAAGCCCCAGGAGGGCGTCGTCCTGGCCGTTGGCCCGGGCCGCTTCGAGAACGGCGAGCGCCTGCCGCTCGACGTCAAGACCGGCGACATCGTGCTGTACAGCAAGTACGGCGGCACCGAGGTGAAGTACAGCGGCGAGGAGTACCTCGTCCTCTCGGCTCGCGACGTGCTCGCGATCATCGAGAAGTAAGTCACCCGAGCAAGATCGCTTTTGAGCTGCGCCCCTGGCCCCCGCCGATACACATTGCCGGGCGGCGAGGGGCGCGGTTCGTCAACCAGAGTTTTCGAGAGGGCTGAATCGCTCCCATGGCGAAGATCCTGAAGTTCGACGAGGACGCCCGTCGCGCCCTTGAGCGCGGCGTCAACAAGCTTGCCGACACCGTCAAGGTGACGATCGGCCCCAAGGGCCGCAACGTCGTCATCGACAAGAAGTTCGGCGCGCCGACCATCACCAACGACGGTGTCACGATCGCCCGCGAGGTCGAGATCGAGGACCCGTACGAGAACCTCGGCGCCCAGCTGGTGAAGGAGGTGGCGACCAAGACCAACGACATCGCGGGTGACGGCACCACCACCGCCACCGTCCTGGCCCAGGCCCTGGTCCGCGAGGGTCTGCGCAACGTCGCCGCGGGCGCCTCCCCGGCCGCCCTGAAGAAGGGCATCGACGCCGCGGTCAAGGCCGTCTCCGACGAGCTGCTCGCGTCGGCCCGCCCGATCGACGACAAGGCCGACATCGCCGCCGTGGCCGCGCTCTCCGCGCAGGACCAGCAGGTCGGCGAGCTCATCGCCGAGGCGATGGACAAGGTCGGCAAGGACGGTGTCATCACCGTCGAGGAGTCCAACACCTTCGGCCTGGAGCTCGACTTCACCGAGGGCATGGCCTTCGACAAGGGCTACCTGTCCCCGTACATGGTCACCGACCAGGAGCGTATGGAGGCCGTCCTCGACGACCCGTACATCCTGATCCACCAGGGCAAGATCTCCGCGATCACCGACCTGCTCCCGCTGCTGGAGAAGGTCATCCAGGCCGGCTCCTCCAAGCCGCTCCTGATCATCGCCGAGGACGTCGAGGGCGAGGCCCTGTCGACCCTGGTGGTCAACAAGATCCGCGGCACGTTCAACGCCGTCGCGGTCAAGGCCCCCGGCTTCGGCGACCGCCGCAAGGCGATGCTCGGCGACATGGCCGCCCTCACCGGCGCCACCGTCATCGCCGAGGAGGTCGGCCTCAAGCTCGACCAGGCCGGTCTCGAGGTGCTGGGCACCGCCCGCCGCGTCACCGTCACCAAGGACGACACCACGATCGTCGACGGCGGTGGCAACTCCGAGGACGTGCAGGGCCGCGTCGCGCAGATCAAGTCCGAGATCGAGACCACGGACTCCGACTGGGACCGCGAGAAGCTCCAGGAGCGCCTCGCGAAGCTCGCCGGCGGCGTGTGCGTGATCAAGGTCGGCGCCGCCACCGAGGTGGAGCTGAAGGAGAAGAAGCACCGTCTGGAGGACGCCATCTCCGCGACCCGCGCCGCGGTCGAGGAGGGCATCGTCTCCGGTGGTGGCTCCGCGCTGGTCCACGCCGTCAAGGTGCTGGACGGCAACCTCGGCAAGGAGGGCGACGAGGCCACCGGTGTCGCGGTCGTCCGCCGCGCCGCCGTCGAGCCGCTGCGCTGGATCGCCGAGAACGCGGGCCTCGAGGGCTACGTCATCACCTCGAAGGTCTCCGAGCTCGACAAGGGCCAGGGCTTCAACGCCGCCACCGGCGAGTACGGCGACCTGATCAAGGCCGGCGTCATCGACCCGGTCAAGGTCACCCGCTCGGCCCTGGAGAACGCCGCCTCCATCGCCTCCCTGCTGCTCACGACCGAGACCCTGGTCGTCGAGAAGAAGGAAGAGGAGCCGGCGGACGCGGGCCACGGCCACGGTCACGGCCACTCCCACTGACGCCACCCGAGCGTTTCGAGGCCCGGTGCCCCCGTCGCGGGGGCACCGGGCCTCGGTGTTTCCCGGCGGCGCCGAACCGGGCGGCGCCGAACCGGGCGGCGCCCCTCCGGCGGCGTCACGCCGAGCGGTTCAGCTCCGTGGGGCGCACCGGGTCCGCGAACGGCGCCCCCTTCACGTACCGCTCCACCTCGTCCAGGGCCTGGTCGGCCATGCGGTGCAGCTCGTTGCCGAGGGAGCCGGCGATGTGCGGGGTGAGCAGCACGTTGGGCAGGGTGTAGAGCGGGGAGTCGGGGGGCGGGAGTTCGGGGTCGGTCACGTCGAGCACCGCGTGCAGGCGGCCCGTGGTGAGGTGCGGCAGCAGGGCGGCCTCGTCGACCAGCGAGCCGCGCGAGGTGTTGATGAGCGTGGCGCCGTCCGGCATGACGGCCAGCTGCGCGGGGCCGATCATGTGGTGGGTGGACGGCAGTTGCGGGGCGTGCACGGAGACGATGTCCGCGCGGGCGCACAGCTCGTCCAGCGCGGCCGGGACGGCGCCGAGCGCCGAGGCGTCGGTGGGGGTGACGTACGGGTCGTACAGCAGCACCCGCACGTCGAAGGGGCGCAACAGCTCGATCACGCGGCGGCCGATGCGGGACGCGCCCACGATGCCGACCGTGCGGCGGTGGTTGCCGCCGTCGGCGAGCTCCCGCAGCCAGTCGTGCTCGGCGCGCAGTTCGGCGTACCGGCGCGCGGCGCGCAGGACGCGCTTGCCGGCCAGCAGGATGGCGGCGAGCGTGTACTCGGCCACGGGCAGGGCGTTGGCCGCCGCCGCCGAGGTCACCGCGATGCCGCGCTCCCAGCAGGCGTCGGTGACGTGGTGCTTGACGGAGCCGGCGGCGTGGACGACGGCGCGCAGGCGGGGGGCCCGGTCCAGGACGGACGCGGTGAGCGGTGTGGCCCCCCAGCAGGTGAACAGCACCTCGGCCCGGGCGAGGGCGGACGCCACCAGGGGCGTGGGCGCGGCCAGGTCGTGGGCGACCAGATGCGGATCGGTGCGGGTGAGGTCGGTGAGGCGGGCGCGGTGGGCGTCGGTGAGCAGTCGCCCGGCGATGCCGGGGCCCATGGCGAGCAGCAGGGCGGGGCGTTCGGCGGACCGGTTGTCAGTGGTGTGGCGCATGGTGGGTGGTGAGCTCCTCGAAGGACGGCCTCACTTGACGGCGCCGGCGGTCAGGCCGGCCCTCCAGTGGCGCTGGAGCGAGACGAAGGCGACGACCAGGGGGACGACGGCGAGCAGGGAGCCGGTGACGACGAGGGGGTAGAAGTCCGGCTCGGCGTGGGCGTTGCTGTTCCATGCGTACAGGCCGAGGCTCAGGGGGAAGAGCCGCTGGTCCGAGAGCATCACCAGGGGGAGGAAGAAGTTGTTCCAGATGGCGGTGAACTGGAAGAGGAAGACGGTCACGAAGCCGGGCATGATCATGCGCAGCCCGATCGACCAGAAGGCGCGCAGCTCCCCGGCCCCGTCGATGCGGGCGGCCTCCAGGGCCTCGCCCGGGATGTAGCCGGCGCTGAAGACGCGGGCGAGGTAGACGCCGAACGGATTGACCAGGACGGGGATCAGCACGGCCCCGTAGGTGTTGACGAGCCCCGCCTCGCCGGCGAGCAGGTACATGGGCAGGGCGAGCGCGGTGGTGGGGACGAGCACGCCCATGAGGACCACCCCGAACAGCTTCTCCTTGCCGCGGAAGTCGTACTTGTCGAAGGCGTAGCCCGCGGCGACGCAGACGAACGAGCATGCCAGTGCCCCGCCGCCCGCGTACAGCAGGCTGTTGAGGTACCAGCGGAAGTAGACGCCGTCGCCGTACGCGGCGAGCCGGGTGAGGTTGCCGGCGAGGTCGAACCCCTCGAAGGAGAAGGCGTTCCCGGCCAGCAGTCCGCCCGCGTCCTTGGTGGCGGCGGTCACGAGCCAGACCAGGGGGAACAGCGTGTAGGCGGCGGACAGCAGCAGCGCCCCGTTGACGGCGGTCCGGGACAGCCAACGGTCCGGTGCCCGGCGGGGGCGGCTGCCGCCCCGTGCCGGGGGCGCCGTGCGGCGGTCGGCCGTGGCGGGCCTCGGTGGGCTGGTGGTGGGCGCGCTCATGCGTGCTTCTCCCCGCGGTCGTGCCTCCGGCGGCCGGTGAGGCGGGTGACGGCGAAGGACAGCAGCGCGGCGGTGAGCGCGAGGAGGACGGAGGCGGCGGCCGCGAGGCCGTAGTCGTTGCGGTCGAAGGCCGCGGTGTACGCGTACATGTTGGGCGTCCAGGTGGAGGTGACGGCCGAGCCCGTGCCCTTGTTGAGGATCAGCGGCTCGGTGAACAGCTGGAGCGAGCCGATGACGGTGAACAGCGCGACCATCGCCAGCGAGGCCCGGATCAGCGGGAGTTTGATGCTGAAGGCGGTGCGCCAGGCGCCCGCCCCGTCGACCGTCGCCGCTTCGAGGACGGAGCGGTCGATGGCCTGGAGGACCGCGTAGAAGATCACCATGTTGTAGCCGAGCCATTCCCACAGCGCGATGTTCACCACGGAGGGGAGGGCGCCCTCGGGTGAGAAGAAGTCGAAGCCGAGGCCGCCGGACTCCATGGCCTCCACGACCGGACTGAGCTGGGGCGTGTAGAGGTACACCCAGATCAGCGCGGCGATGATGCCGGGCACGGCGTGCGGCAGGAACAGCGCCAGCTGGAAGAGGTGGCGTGCGCGCGCGAGCGCCGAGTCGAGCAGCAGGGCGAGGCCGAGGGCCCCGGCGAGCAGCAGCGGGATGTAGAGGAGGCAGTATCCGAGCAGGACGCCGAAGCCTTCGAGGAAGGCCGGGTCGCCCAGCGCCGCCAGGTAGTTGCCGAGGCCGCTGAAGACGGTCTCGGTGGAGCCGAAGCCCAGTCCGGACTGTTTCTCGGTGAACAGGCTGAGCCAGACCGCGTATCCGATCGGCACCACCATCACCGCGGTGAACAGGACGAAGAAGGGGGTCAGGAGGACGGCGGCGGCGCCGGCACGGGCGCGGGCGCCGGTACGGGCAGGCGCGGATCCGGCGGGGGCGGTGGAGCCGGTCGGGGCGGCGGGCGCCTTCATCGGTGTCAGCCCCGCACCTTCAGCCCGCGCTTCTTCAGCTCGGCGACGGTGGCGTCGTGCCCGGTCCTCACCGCGTCGGCGAGGGTGGTGCCGCCGGTCGCGACCTTGCCGAGCCGGTCCTTGATGGCGAGGTTGGTGGTGCCGGTGGCCGGGCCCCACGCCCAGTTCGGGTTGATGGAGGCGCCGGCCTCCTCGAAGAGCCGGTAGATGTCCTGGCCGCCGTAGAAGCCCGCGTCGAAGGCCTTCCTGGCGATGGGCCGCAGTGCGGTGGCCGCGGGGAAGGCGCTGGAGGTGCCGGAGGATATCCGCGCCGTGACGCCCTCCTCGGTGGTCGCCATCCAGGTGGCGAACTCGACCGCCGCCCCGGCCTTGTCGCTTCCCCTGGGCACGGCGAAGGTGGAGCCGCCGAGCATGCCGCTGGCCGGCTCGCCGTCCCAGGTGGGCACCGGGGCGACCGCCCACTTGCCGCTCTGTTCCGGCAGGGTGCCCTTGAGCACGCCCGCTCCCCAGGAGGCCCCCAGGTAGCCGATGGTGGTGCCGTTCTTCAGGGAGCCGGTCCACTCCGGGCTGAACGAGGCGTTGTTGTGGACGAGACCGGCGTCGAGGAGGCCCTGCCAGTAGGCGGTGACCTTCCGGGTGGCGGCGTCGGTGGTGTCGACCTTCCAGGTGTCGCCCTCGGCCTTGAACCACTGGGCGCCGGCCTGCCAGGCCATCGCCTCGAAGCTGGTGGGGTCGTCGGGGAAGAAGGTGGCGATACGGGCCTTGGCGTCGGCCTTCTTCACCTTCTCGGCCGCCGCCGTGAACTGGTCCCATGTCCTCGGGACCGCGACGCCGTACTTCGCGAACAGGTCCTTGCGGTAGTAGAACGCCTGCGGCGCGGCGTCGAAGGGGACGGCCCAGTTCCTGCCGCCGAGGGTGGTGAGCTCCAGCGCCTGCGGCAGCAGCTTGCTCCTGACGTCCTCGGGCAGGTGGGCACCGATGTCCTGGAGCGAGCCCTGGCTGACGAATTCGGGCAGGGAGGGGTATTCGACGGAGACCAGGTCGGGGGCGTTGCCCGCCTTCACGGCGTTGGAGATCTTGGCGTAGCCGCCGGCGTTCCCGGAGGGGATCTCCTCGAACCTGACCTGGATGTCCCGGTGCGAGGCGTTGAACGCGTCGACGACTTCCCGGGACCCCTTGGCCCAGCCCCAGAAGGTGATCGTCACCGGCTTGCCGGCGGCCGGCGGGCCCGACGGGTCGTCACCGCCGCCGCAGGCCGTGAGGGCGGCGAGGGCGGCGAGTGCGGCGGTGCCGGTGAGGACGGGGGACGTTCTGGTCCGGCGGCGGTTCCCACGGCGGTTCGGGCTGCGGCTCATGGCGGGGCTCCTGGACGAACGGCGACACGGAAGGTGTGGCCGTGATGATCGAGCCCCCCCATGAGCGAAGTCAAGAGCGAAAGATTGATTGATCGAAAAAGGATCAGATTGCTTCCGTGCGATCGGCCCCGCACGACGCCCGCACCCGCAGGCGCGGCAGCAGCGCCACATGCCGCCGGGGGTCCTCCTCGCCGGCCGGCCCGCCGCGTCCCTCGCCACGGCCGCCCCCGACCCCCTCGGCCGCGGCCCCCGCCGCCCGGGAGAGCCGCTCGACCAGCAGCTCCGTGCCCAGCCGGCCCACCTGCCGCTTGGGTGGGGCGACCGCGGTCAGCGGGGTGTCGGCCAGCGCGGCGACCTCGTCGTCGTACGCGACCAATGCCAGGTCCCCGGGCACCCGCACGCCCAGCTCGGCGAGGCGCTGCACGATCTGGATGGCGTCCACGTCGTTGTGGACCAGCGCCGCCGTCGCCGCGCCCGACGACACCGCCGAACTCAGCGCCCGGACAGCGTCCTCGAACCCCTCAGGGTCCAGCTCGGACGGCACCGAGTCGATCACCGGCCCCGGCTCGGCCAGACCCAGCGCCCCCAGCGCCTCGGCGTACCCCGACCGCACCGCCAGCGCGGTCGGGCTGTCCGCGCGGGCCACCAGCAGCGGCGCCCGGTGCCCCAGCCCGACCAGGTGGCGCACGGCGAGGACGACCCCGTGCCGGTGGTCGGACGACACCCGGTCCAGCCCGTCCAGCGCCGAACCCGGCGTGGCGCGCCGCTCCAGGAGCACGGTCGGCACCGGCAGCCCGGCGATCCAGTCGCCGTACCGGTCCTGGTCGCCGGGGGCCCGCCAGCCCGGCGCCACCAGCAGCCCCTGCGCGCCCGCGGCGAGCAGGCCCTCGGTGCGCGCCCGGTCCTCCTCCGGCCGGTAGTCGGAGATGCGCAGGACCAGCCGCGCCCCCGCCCGGGCCGCCGCCTCGCGCGCCCCGCGGATGACCTCCGCGAAGTAGTACGTCGCCGAGGGCGCGAGCAGGCCCAGCACCGGACCGCTGCCGGGCGCCGCGGCCGCCGCCCCGCCGGCCGGGCGCCGCTCGCCACCGCCCTGCCCGGCGGGCCACGAGACCTGGCCGTGCACCCGGTCGAGCAGGCCGCGGGCCGCCAGGGCCTCGACGTCCCGGCGCGCGGTCACCGGAGAGACCCCCAGCTGCGCTGCGAGGTCCGAGACCCGCGCCGTACCGCGCTCCCGCACCAGGGCCAGCAGACGGTCATGACGTTCAACAGCACTCTCGCGCACGGCGGAGATCCCCCTCGAGGTGTGATGGCCCGGTCGAGCGGTGCCCGTCGTCAGACCCTAAGCCACGGCGACGTTGCGAGTGATCGAACGACGATCGCTTCGATCAGTCCTCCGCCGCGTATTGACGTTCGATCATCCGGGGTTCATGAATCCGGAACGCCGCGGTACCGGCCGCAGTGGCCCCGGGGGACTACTGCGGCCCGTACTTGCGGCCCGCGCGGGAGCTGACGCCTCCGAGCAGGCTGCGCGGCGCCAGCTTCACCACGCCCATCAGGGCCTTGTAGCGCGGGTCCGGCACCGACAGCGTCCTGCCCCGCGCCAGGTCGGCCAGGGCCGTGGTCACCAGCTTGTCGGCGTCCAGCCACATCCAGCCGGGGATGTTGTCCGTGCCCATGCCGGCCCGCTCGTGGAACTCCGTCCGCACGAACCCCGGGCACAGCGCCATCAGCCGCACCCCGCTGCCCGCCAGGTCGCGCGCCGCGCCCTGGGTGAACTGCACGACCCACGCCTTCGACGCCCCGTACGTCCCGCGGGGCACGAAGGCGGCCACGGAGGCGACGTTCACCACCCCGCCCCGGCCGCGGTCCCGCATCGACGCCGTCGCGGCCGACGTCAGCCGCAGCACCGCCTCGCAGTGCACCTTCAGCATCCGCAGCTCGTCGGCCATGGACACGTCCAGGAACCGGCCCTTGTTGCCGAACCCCGCGTTGTTGATCAGCAGGTCCACCGGTCGCCTGCGGTCCGACAACCGCGCCTCCACGGCCGCGATGCCCGCCTCCTCCGCCAGGTCGGCCACCAGGACCTCGGCCTCGATCCCGTGCCGGTCGTGCAGCTCGGTCGCCTGTTCCCGGAGCCGCTTCCCGTCCCGGGCCACCAGCACCACGTCCCGGCCGTCCGCCGCCAGCCGCCGCGCGAAGGCGGCCCCGATTCCCGCCGTCGCGCCCGTAATCAGTGCAGTCGTCATGAGCGGCACGTTAGTGCCCCGCGCGGACGGCGGGACGCGCGGTCCCACGGGGCCGCCGGCAACCGCCGTACATGTACCGGAGTATCGGGATCCGCCACCCGCCACCACCGGACGCCCGCCGCCCGCCCCCTCGCCTACGGCCCGGCGCGGGCGCTCACTGGGAGCGCCGGCCCGCCGCGTACTTCAGCGCCGCCTCGCGCAGCTCCGGGTCCAGCGCGTCGCCCGCCGCGAGTGTGCGCGGCAGCAGCTCCCGCCGGCCCATGAACGCCCGGAAGGCCAGCCCGACCGTCACGTCGTGGTCCGGACGGTGCACCACCTCTATGGCGTCGCCCGCGCGGATCTCCCCGGGCTCGACGACCCGGAGGTACGGCCCCGGCGCGGCCCGCTCGGTGAACCGCTTCACCCAGCCCCTCTCGCCAAGCCAGCTCGCGAACGTGCGGCACGGAACGCGCCCGGACGCCACCTCCAGGACCACCGACCCCCCGATCCGCCAGCGCTCGCCGATGAGGGCGGCGTTGACGTCCAGGCCCGTGGTGGTGAGGTTCTCCCCGAAGGCGCCGTTGGCCAGCGGTCGCCCCAGCTCGGCCTCCCAGTGGTCCAGGTCCTCGCGGGCGTACGCGTACACCGCCTGGTGCGTCCCGCCGTGGTGGCGCAGGTCGCACACCGTGTCCCCGGCCAGGCCGCTCGCGCCCTCGCCCTTGCGGCCCGGATCGGCCACCCGGACCGGGCCATCGGCCGGCCGCTTGTCGATGCCCGTCGTGCCGCTCGGCGCGTCGGTGTACTCCACGGCCTTCGGCCGCCCCAGATTGACGGTGAGAACTCGCATGGCGACACGCTAGACCCCACCCACTCAAAGCGGCCAGGCAATAATTCGCCCCCGGCCCAAGCGAGGCTTATATTGAGGAGGGTGATCGAAGCCCGCCACCTGCGCGTCCTGCGCGCCGTCGCCACCACCGGATCCTTCTCGGCGGCCGCACGGGAACTGGGCTGCACCCAGCCCGCCGTCAGCCAGCAGATGAAGGCCCTCGAATCCTCCGCGGGCACGCCCCTGCTGGTGCGCACGGGCCGGGAGATGCGGCTGACGCAGGCCGGGGAGGCCCTCGTACGCCACGCCTCCGGCATCCTCGCGGGCCTCACCGCCGCCGAGGAGGAGATCGCCGCCATCGCGGGCCTGCGGGCCGGCCGCGTCCGGCTGGTCTCGTTCCCCAGCGGCAGCTCCACCCTGGTCCCCAACGCCCTCGCCGCACTGCGCGCCGCCCACCCCGGCACCCGGGTGTCGCTCGTCGAGGCCGAGCCGCCCCGCTCGGTGGAGATGCTGCGCGACGGCGACTGCGACGTGGCCCTCGCCTTCCGCTACCGCCCGGCCGTCGCCGAGTGGGACGACCTGGTGGTCCGCCCGCTGCTCGCCGACCGCCTGGTCGGCCTCGTCCCCGAGGGCCACCGCCTCGCGGACGCGGAGGCCGTGGCCATCGGGGAGCTGGCCGAGGAGTCCTGGATCGCGGGCTGCCCCCGCTGCCGCCGCCAGCTGGTGGACGTCTGCGAGGGCGCCGGGTTCACCCCCCGCATCGACTTCGCCACCGACGACTACCCGGCGGTGATCGGCCTGGTGGGTGCGGGCCTCGGGGTCGCGGTGCTGCCCGAGCTCGCGATCCGCTCGGTGCGCCCCCGGGGCGCCAGGACCGTGGTCGTGGAGCCGGCCGTCGAGCGGGAGATCGTCGCCCTCACCCTCCCGGACCTGGCCAAGGTCCCGGCGGTCGCCGCCACCCTCGACCAGCTCACGCGCGCTGCGGCCCTGGCGTAGGACGCCGGCGGTACGCGGACCGGCGGGGTCGTCTCCCGTGCCGGTCGCCGCTCCCTACCCGTACGCACTCCCGTGCGCGTACGCCTCGCCACCCGTGCGCCGCGGGCCGTGCCGGGCGCGGGGGGTCGGTGCAGAATCGTTCCTTCAGGCGCGGGCCGGAGTTCCCGACGACGCCGTGACGAGACGGTTGCGGGCTCGCCCCATGAGTTCCTCGCGCTCGTCCTCGGTGAGGCCGCCCCATACGCCGTAGGGCTCCCGCACGGCCAGTGCGTGGGCCGCGCACTGCGCGCGGACCGGGCACCGCATGCAGACCTCCTTCGCCGAGTTCTCGCGCGCACTCCGCGCCGCGCCGCGCTCCCCCTCGGGGTGGAAGAAGAGCGAACTGTCGACCCCCCGGCAGGCCGCGAGCAGCTGCCAGTCCCACAGGTCGGCGTTTGGTCCGGGAAGGCGGGAGAAATCTGCCATGGCGCATGTCCCCTTGGTTCCGGTACTGAGCGGGTGAGTGAGCTGATACAGCCACGACCGTACAACTACTGTCTAAGTAGATGTAAATATGACTCATTGCGAATCTAGCTACAGACATCGACAAAGTGAAGGAAAAGCCGCTAAATGGGGCATAGCTCTGGGTGAAGCAACGGTGACCTGCGTCGCTCTGCTCCGTGCGCGCTCCCTCACGTAGAGTGCCGAAGGGGTGGGGCGTACCCGTAACTCTTTCGAGTGACCATCGTTGAGAGTGCGGAGGCGGTTGAAGGAACAAGCGCTCGGGCAGGTGCCCGGGGGCGTCAACCGCACAGGTGACGATTCGTAACCAGCCTGGAGGCTCAAGGTGACGCGCATCAGCTGCGGAGGACGGCCATGACATCCGTCCTCGTCTGCGACGACTCCCCGCTTGCCCGAGAAGCGCTCCGCCGCGCCGTCGCCACGGTGCCCGGCGTCGAGCGTGTGACGACCGCGGCCAACGGCGAGGAAGTCCTCCGCCGCTGGGGCGCGGACCGCTCGGACCTGATTCTGATGGACGTACGCATGCCCGGTCTGGGCGGCGTGGAGACCGTCCGCCGGCTGCTCTCCGCGGACCCCGGCGCCCGCATCATCATGCTCACCGTCGCCGAGGACCTGGACGGCGTGGCGCTCGCCGTCGCCGCCGGTGCCCGTGGCTACCTGCACAAGGACGCCTCGCGCGCCGAGCTGCGGGCCACGGTCACCCAGGCCCTCGCCGACCCGACCTGGCGGCTCGCCCCGCGCCGGCTGCGCTCGGCCGAGATGGGCGCCGCCCCCACCCTCACGGCGCGTGAGATCCAGGTGCTGGAGGGCATGAGCCACGGCCGCTCCAACGCGGAGATCGGCCGGGAGCTCTTCCTCTCCGAGGACACGGTCAAGACACACGCCAGGAGGCTCTTCAAGAAGCTGGGTGCGTCGGACCGGGCGCACGCGGTCGCGCTCGGTTTCCGCTGGGGCCTGGTGCGCTAGCGCGTGGCCTACCGATCCCCGTCCGCCACCCGGCGGACGGGGCGGCGCAGGCCCGATATCCGTTTCCGGCCCGATGCCGCATCCTTGAAGGGTGGAGTTCCTCGGGGACGAGTCGATCGAGCGGGAGGGGAGGGCGCAGGAGATGACGTCCGGCGCACCTGCTCATAACGCTTCGGTGCACAACAGTGGACGCGGTGCCGCGGACGAGCCACCGCCAAGGCACCATGGACCGATGCGCGACGACGAGGCGGCCCATGCCCACGGGGCCATCGGTGCACTCGTACACCGTGCGGTGGACGGCGACGAGCAGGCCACCCACGACCTCCTCGCCCACGTCCACCCGCTGGCCCTGCGCTACTGCCGTACGCGGCTGAACCGCCTGCCCGGCGACGCGCGCCACTTCGTCGAGGACCTCGCCCAGGAGGTCTGCGTCGCGGTCCTCATGGCGCTGCCGCGCTACAAGGACACCGGGCGGCCCTTCGAGGCGTTCGTCTTCGCCATCGCCGGCCACAAGGTCGCCGACCTCCAGCGCGCCGCCATGCGGCACCCCGGCTCCACCGCCGTGCCCTCCGACGAGATGCCCGAGCGGCCCGACGACTCCCTCGGCCCCGAGGAGCGGGCACTGCTCAGCGACGACGCGGAGTGGGCCAAGCGCCTGCTCGCCAACCTCCCCGAGAACCAGCGCGAGCTGCTGGTGCTGCGGGTCGCGGTGGGTCTGACCGCCGAGGAGACCGGCCAGATGCTGGGCATGTCCCCGGGAGCCGTGCGCGTGGCGCAGCACCGGGCGCTCAGCCGGCTGCGGGCACTCGCCGAGCAGTGAGCCGCACCCGAGGCAGGCCCGAGCCGCGCGCCGGAGCGACCCCGAGCCGCGCGGCGTGGCGACGCCGAGCGACGCCAGGGCGACGACCGGGGCCGTGCACCCGGTCCGTCCGCCGCGGCCACGCGTGCGTGCGTCCGTGCGACCAGGTGTCCGTGCGTCCGCGCGACCAGGTGTCCGTGCGTCCGTACGTGTGAACGTCCAAACCTTCCGGGTGATCTTGCTCGTGGAATGAGACACGGCCGCAGGCCGTTAGCATGGACATCCGCACCGATCAAGGCCATTTGGGGAAGGTGTCATGACTGCCAACGTCGACGGAGTGCCCGAGAAATTCGCGACACTCGGGCTGACCTACGACGACGTGCTGCTGCTGCCGGGCGCGTCCGACATGGCGCCCGACCAGATCGACACTTCCTCGTACATCTCCAAGAACGTACGGGTGAACATCCCGCTGCTGTCCGCCGCCATGGACAAGGTCACCGAGGCCCGGATGGCGATCGCCATGGCCCGGCAGGGCGGCGTCGGCGTGCTGCACCGCAACCTGTCCATCGCCGACCAGGCCAACCAGGTCGACCTGGTCAAGCGCTCCGAGTCCGGCATGGTGACCGACCCGATCACCGTCCACCCCGACGCGACGCTCGCCGAGGCCGACGCCATCTGCGGCAAGTTCCGCATCAGCGGCGTCCCCGTCACCGACCAGGCGGGCAAGCTCCTCGGCATCGTCACCAACCGGGACATGGCCTTCGAGACGGACCGCGCCCAGCAGGTGCGCGACGTCATGACGCCCATGCCGCTCGTCACCGGCAAGGTCGGCATCTCCGGCGTCGACGCGATGGAGCTGCTGCGCCGTCACAAGATCGAGAAGCTGCCGCTCGTCGACGACGCGGGCATCCTCAAGGGCCTCATCACCGTCAAGGACTTCGTCAAGGCGGAGAAGTACCCGACCGCGGCGAAGGACAAGGAGGGCCGCCTCCTCGTCGGCGCCGCGGTCGGTGTCGCGGGTGACGCCTTCGAGCGCGCCCAGGCGCTGATCGAGGCGGGCGTCGACTTCATCGTCGTCGACACCGCGCACGGCCACTCCCGGCTCGTCGGCGAGATGGTCGCCAAGATCAAGTCGAACTCCTCGGTGGACGTCATCGGCGGCAACGTCGCCACCCGCGACGGCGCCCAGGCCCTGATCGACGCCGGTGTCGACGGGATCAAGGTCGGCGTGGGCCCCGGCTCCATCTGCACCACCCGCGTGGTCGCCGGCATCGGCGTCCCGCAGGTCACCGCGATCTACGAGGCCTCCCTCGCCGCCAAGGCGGCCGGTGTCCCGGTCATCGGCGACGGCGGCCTGCAGTACTCCGGCGACATCGCCAAGGCCCTGGTCGCCGGCGCCGACACGGTGATGCTCGGCTCGCTGCTCGCGGGCTGCGAGGAGTCGCCGGGCGAGCTGATGTTCATCAACGGCAAGCAGTTCAAGTCGTACCGCGGCATGGGCTCCCTCGGCGCCATGCAGTCCCGCGGCGAGCAGCGGTCCTTCTCCAAGGACCGGTACTTCCAGGAGGGCGTCGCCTCCGACGAGAAGCTGGTTCCCGAGGGCATCGAGGGCCAGGTGCCCTTCCGCGGCCCGCTCTCCGCGGTCGTCCACCAGCTCGTCGGCGGTCTGCGCCAGTCGATGTTCTACGTCGGCGGGCGCACCGTCCCGGAGCTGCAGGAGCGCGGCCGGTTCGTCCGGATCACCTCCGCGGGCCTCAAGGAGAGCCACCCGCACGACATCCAAATGACGGTCGAGGCGCCGAACTACAGCAGGAAGTAGCGAGAGAGCGGTTCACGCACCCGTGGGGGGCGGTCCCGGCATGCGGCCGGAACCGCCCCCCGCGCGCGTGTCGGGGATACTGGTAGGCGCAGACGTAGAGGGAAAGGCCACACATCGTGACTGAGATCGAGATCGGGCGCGGCAAGCGCGGCCGCAGGGCGTACGCGTTCGACGACATCGCCGTCGTACCGAGCCGGCGCACCCGGGACCCGAAGGAGGTCTCGATCGCCTGGCAGATCGACGCCTACCGCTTCGAGCTGCCGTTCCTGGCCGCTCCCATGGACTCGGTGGTGTCGCCGCAGACCGCGATCCGCATCGGCCAGCTGGGCGGCCTCGGCGTGCTGAACCTCGAGGGCCTGTGGACCCGCTACGAGGACCCGCAGCCGCTGCTCGACGAGATCGCCGAGCTGGACGAGGCGAACGCCACCCGCCGCCTTCAGGAGATCTACGAGGCCCCGATCCAGGAGGAGCTGATCGGGCAGCGCATCAAGGAGGTGCGCGACTCGGGCGTGGTCACCGCGGCCGCGCTCTCCCCGCAGCGCACCGCCCAGTTCTCCAAGGCCGTCGTCGACGCCGGTGTGGACATCTTCGTCATCCGCGGCACGACCGTCTCCGCCGAGCACGTCTCGGGCGCCGCCGAGCCGCTGAACCTCAAGCAGTTCATCTACGAGCTCGACGTCCCCGTCATCGTCGGCGGCTGCGCCACGTACACCGCCGCCCTGCACCTGATGCGCACCGGTGCGGCGGGTGTCCTGGTCGGCTTCGGCGGCGGTGCCGCGCACACCACCCGCAACGTGCTGGGCATCCAGGTCCCCATGGCGACCGCCGTCGCGGACGTCGCGGCCGCGCGCCGGGACTACATGGACGAGTCCGGCGGCCGGTACGTCCACGTCATCGCGGACGGCGGCGTGGGCTGGTCCGGCGACCTGCCCAAGGCCATCGCCTGCGGCGCCGACTCGGTGATGATCGGCTCCCCGCTCGCGCGGGCGACCGACGCGCCGGGCAAGGGCCACCACTGGGGCATGGAGGCCGTCCACGAGGACGTGCCGCGAGGCAAGCTGGTCGACCTCGGCATCGTCGGCACTACGGAGGAGATCCTGTCCGGACCCTCGCACTCGCCCGACGGTTCGATGAACTTCTTCGGCGCGCTGCGCCGTGCGATGGCGACGACGGGCTACAGCGAGCTCAAGGAGTTCCAGCGCGTCGAGGTCACGGTCGCGGACGCCCAGCACAAGCGCTGACGCGGCCCTTCGGTTCCCGATACGCGTGAGGGCCCGCACCGGCTGACGGTGCGGGCCCTCACGCGTGCGTGGCGGCGGGTTCAGGCGTTGGCCTTCTTGGCGCCACCGAAGGCCGCGACGGCGCCGATGGCGAGGAAGACGTACGACATGGCGTCGGCGGTCTCCTTCCACAGGTCGGTCAGCGAACCGAAGTCCTCCAGGAGGATCTCGGGTGCGGACCCGCCGAGGGTGTTGCTGATGACGACCGCGACCGCGACCAGCTGGCCGAGGTAGACGGCGCCGATCGACAGGATCGCCGCGATCACGGGCAGGGCCGGGTTGCGGCCGCCCACCTTGGCGGCGGCGAAGCCGACGAGGAAGCCGACGCCGATCGCGGCGTAGCCGATCTCCCGCTCGATGGCGCCGCCTATCGCGCCGTAGGCGACGGCGGCGACCAGCGCGGCCACGAGCGCGGCCGCCATGCCGAGCGCGACGTTGTCCCGCGCGGGGGCCGGAGCCGGCGCGGGCGGGAACGGGGCGGCGGGGCCACCGGCGAAGGGGTTGCCGGGCGGCGGCGGAACGGGCTGGCTCATGCTGGGAAATCCCCCCTGAAACGGCACAGCGCCTCTGCGCACCTGGGCACATAAGGACTGTGTTAAGTAGAGGCCCGGAGACTAACAGGCCCGTCCGACAACCGCCCCTCCCTTTCCGCTGCCCCGGCGGTCGGCCGGAGGAGGTCACAGACGGTGGGCGGCGCCCGCCGGGGTGACCCCCCGGGTGTCCAGCAGGAGCTGGGCCTTCACGGCCAGCCCCTGGAGGTCGTACGTGCGGTGGTGCTGGAGCAGGACCGTCAGATCGGCCGCGGCCGCCGCCTCGTACAAGGAGTCCGCCCGGGGGACCGGCAGGTCGCGGACGCGCCAGTCGGCGACGTAGGGGTCGTGGTAGCTGACCACCGCGCCCATGTCCATCAGGCGGCGGCCGATCTCGGCCGCGGGGGAGCCCTCCTGATCGGCCAGATCCGGCTTGTAGGTGACCCCGAGCAGCAGCACGCGTGCGCCGCGCGCGGACTTGCCGTGCTCGTTGAGGAGCGTGGCGCAGCGCTGGATGACGTACTGCGGCATGCGTTCGTTGACCTGGCCGGCCAGTTCGACCAGGCGCAGCGGGCGGTGCGGACCGATGGTGTCGACGGGGACGCCGTGGCCGCCGACTCCGGGGCCGGGGCGGAAGGCCTGGAAGCCGAAGGGCTTGGTCTCGGCGCACCGGATGACGTCCCACAGGTCGACGCCGAGGTCGTGGCAGAGCACCGCCATCTCGTTGACCAGCGCGATGTTGACGTGGCGGAAGTTGGTTTCCAGCACCTTCACGGTCTCGGCCTCGCGGGTGCCCCGGGCGCGTACGACCTTGTCGGTGAGGCGGCCGTAGAAGGCGGCGGCCGATTCCGTGCAGGCGGGAGTGAGGCCGCCGATGACCCGGGGCGTGTGGGCGAAGCCGTGGGCGCGGTTGCCCGGGTCGAGGCGGCCGGGGGAGTACGCGAGGTGGAAGTCGCGGCCGGCCGTGAGCCCCGAGCCCGCTTCCAGCAGCGGGCGCAGGACGTCCTCGGTGGTGCCGGGGTGGACGGGTGATTCGAGCAGGACCGTGGTGTTGGGCCGCAGCCGGGCGGCCAGCGCCCGCGCCGCCCCGGTCACGGCGGCCAGGTCCGGTGTGCGGTCGGCGCCGAGGGGGGTGGGCGCGCAGATGACGGCGGTGCGGACCCGGCCGAGTTCGGTGGGGTTGGTGGTCGGCCGGAAGCCCCCCGAGAGCATCCGGCGGATCTCCGAGGCGGTGAGCGAGCCGTCGACCGGGGGACGGCCGGCCGCCAGTTCCGCCACGGGGCGCGGGTCGGTGTCGTAGCCGATGGTGTCGACCCCGGCGGCTGTGGCGGCTTGGGCGAGGGGCAGTCCGAGGTGGCCGAGGCCGATGACGGCGAGGTCTGCGGGCATGGGGTGATGCCGTCCTTCCCAGTAGCCGGTGTGGACGAGAGACGCAAGTCCTGTGGACAGAACGAGCGCAACGCAATGTCAGACTAGGCGTAAATATGACCGTTATGCGGCATTGTGGGCCGTGGTTCGGCCGAGTGTTGTCCACAGGCGGTGGCTGAAGTCGGGGGGCCGGGACAGAATCGAGTCTGTGAGCCCGACCACACGGGGCCACACGCGGACCACACGCGGACCACACGGGGGCGACGGGAGGCAGCGGTGAGGACAGCGACACTGGGACCCGCGGAGCGCGCACAGGCGCTGGCGGCCATGGCCGATCGTGAACTGGACGTGCTGGTGGTGGGCGCCGGAGTGGTCGGCGCCGGGACGGCTCTCGACGCGGCGACACGCGGACTGGCGACCGGGCTGGTGGAGGCGCGCGACTGGGCGTCGGGCACCTCCAGCCGGTCGAGCAAGCTCATCCACGGCGGGCTGCGCTATCTCGAGATGCTGGACTTCGCGCTCGTACGGGAAGCGCTGAAGGAGCGCGGACTGCTGCTGGAGCGCCTCGCCCCGCACCTGGTGAAACCGGTGCCGTTCCTCTACCCGCTCCAGCACAAGGGCTGGGAGCGGTTCTACGCCGGCTCCGGCGTGGCGCTGTACGACGCCATGTCCATCTCGTCCGGGCACGGGCGCGGCCTCCCCGTGCACCGGCACCTGTCACGGCGCCGGGCGCTGCGAGTGGCGCCCGCGCTGAAGAAGGACGCGCTGGTCGGGGCGCTGCAGTACTACGACGCGCAGATGGACGACGCGCGTTTCGTGGCCACCCTGGTCCGCACCGCCGCGAGCTACGGCGCGCACGTCGCCAGCCGGGCCCGCGTGATCGGCTTCCTGCGGGAGGGCGAGCGGGTGGTCGGCGCCCGGGTTCAGGACGTGGATGCCGGCGGTGAGTACGAGGTCCGCGCCAAGCAGATCGTCAACGCCACCGGAGTGTGGACGGACGACACCCAGGCGCTGATCGGGGAGAGGGGGCAGTTCCACGTCCGGGCGTCCAAGGGCATCCACCTGGTCGTGCCCAAGGACCGGATCCACTCGACCACCGGCCTCATCCTGCGCACCGAGAAGTCGGTCCTGTTCGTCATCCCGTGGGGCCGCCACTGGATCGTGGGCACCACCGACACCGACTGGGACCTGGACAAGGCCCACCCGGCGGCGTCCAGCGCCGACATCGACTACCTCCTGCGACATGTGAACAGCGTGCTCGCGGTCCCGCTCACCCGGGACGACGTGCAGGGCGTCTACGCCGGGCTGAGGCCCCTGCTGGCCGGTGAGTCCGACGCGACGAGCAAGTTGTCGCGCGAGCACACGGTGGCTCACCCGGTGCCGGGCCTCGTCGTCGTGGCGGGCGGCAAGTACACGACGTACCGGGTGATGGCCAAGGACGCGGTGGACGAGGCGGTGCACGGCCTCGACATGCGGGTGGCGGCCTGCGTCACCGAGGACGTCCCGCTGCTGGGCGCCGAGGGATACCGGGCACTGTGGAACGCGCGCGCGAGGACGGCCGCCCGGACGGGACTCCACGTGGCGCGCGTGGAGCACCTGCTGAACCGGTACGGCTCCATGGTGGAGGAGGTGCTGGAGCTGATCGCCGCCGACCCGAAGCTGGGCGAACCGCTGGGCGGCGCCGAGGACTACCTGCGGGCGGAGGTCGTCTACGCCGCGTCGCACGAGGGGGCCCGGCACCTGGACGACGTGCTCACCCGGCGGACCCGGATCTCCATCGAGACCTTCGACCGGGGGACGCGCAGCGCCCGGGAGTGCGCGGAGCTCATGGCGCCGGTGCTCGGCTGGGACGAGGGGCAGGTCGAGCGGGAGGTGGAGCACTACGAGAAGCGGGTCGAGGCGGAGCGGGAGTCGCAGCGGCAGCCGGACGACCTGACGGCGGACGCGGCGCGGCTGGGCGCGCCGGACATCGTGCCGCTGTAGGCGCGCGCGAACCGCGATGGGCCCCCTCCTGCGGGCGGGGGCCGGCGGCACCGGCGGGGTGCCAGGGGACTACGTGACCGGGGCGGAGGGCCCACGGCGCTCCTGGCCGGCGCGGGTGCCACCGGACGGGTCCTCGCGGGAATCGGCGGCGCCGCAGAACTCGGCCTCCAGCATCGCCGGTTCGAGAACGCGCAGGGACCGGCCGGCGGTGCCATCCGTATTGACGCGGAAAGTGAGGGTGCGCCGGCCGTCGCCGGTCGTGGCGGAGCGGACGTAACTGCCGGTGATGCGGCCGTTGTGGCCCCACACCGTGGTACCGCAGGAGAGCCGGGCCGGGTAGATGCCTATGCCGTAGACACCGTTCGCGGTGCGGGTGTCGAGCAGCTCCCGGAGCTGGGGCGCGGGGAGGAGACGCCCGGAGAGGAGGCCGGTGTAGAAGCGGTTCAGATCGTCGAGGGTGCTGATCAGTTCGCCCGCGGCGTCGGCGCCTCGCGGATCGAGCGCGGTGACGTCCCGGCCGATCGCGTCGTACGCCCGGCCGTGCGGCGAGGGCAGCGTGGTGCGGGCCCCTGGGAACGAAGTGCCGCGCAGGTGAAGGGGTCTGATGATGCGCCGACGCGCCTCGGCCGCGTAGGAGCGGTCGGTCACCCGCTCGATGACCAGGCCGAGCAGGACGTAGTTGGTGTTCGCGTACGCGTAGCGGCCGAGGGGACCCGGCGGGCGGGCCAGAGCGCGGCGGACCGCCTCCCGCGCGGTGGTGCGCGCCGGGGCAGACGGGCGCGCGGGGGACGACACATGTGCCGGGGAGGACGGGGCGCCGCCGGCGTCGGTGTACTCCGGCAGGCCGCTGGTGTGGGTGAGCAGCGCGCGCAGCGTGACACGCCGGCCCGCCGCGCCGGGGACCACGCCGGGCAGGTGGCGGTCGACGGGGTCGTCGAGGCGGAGCCTGCCCTCGGCGGCGAGTTGGAGCACGACCGTCGCGACGAACGTCTTCGTGACGCTGCCCGCGCGGAACCGGTCGGCGCGCCGGATACCGGGACCCGCCGCCTGGAACCGCGACGCGGCGGGCGAAGCGGACAGCATCGCCGCGGCCGGGGCCCGGCCCTCGGTGACGAGCCGGGGCAGGACGGGGGAGGGAGGGGCGGGGGGAGGGGCGGGGGAGGGTCCCCCCGGCAACGGGCCGGCGCCCAGCCCGAGCAGGGCGGTGACCAGCGGAACAACCAGCCGGGCACGGAGCGGTGGCATTGTGGGGTCCCTTCTTCCGGGGCCATCCTGACGGACGGAGGACCCGGGAGAGTCACCGGTCCCGGAGTGAGAGACAATGGACGCTCTTCCAGGGCGGGTTACCGCATCGCGCGGAAGCGGCAGGCGCGGGCGAGGATCAGGGATCGCAGAGGGGACGCATGTCGGGAGCGGAGCAGTCGCGGAACGCGGCTCGGGAACCTCAGCGGGACGCGGCGAAGCCGGGCGTCGGGGCGGACGGGCCGGACACGGAACGGCGCGCCGAATCGGCCGAGGACGCACCCGCCACGTCGGGCACCGGGCCGGCCAAGGACGCGACCATGAAGCTGGGCGCGGGCCGGCCCAGGGCGGCGGCCGACGGGTCCGGCGACCCCTCGGACAACGAGGCGGGCGCAACGCCCCTGGCGGGGGCGGGTGGTTCCGTTCCCGCACCCCGGCCGGACCGGCCGGACCGTCAGGACGAGGGCGCCGAGGCCGCCGGGTCCGCCGACCGTCCGGGCAGGGGGACGGAGGCCAGCGGTGGTGGTGACCGCTTGAGCACGAGCGGGGGCGGGAAGCGGACCGCGGACCGGGGGGCGAACCTCGGCGCGGACCACGGTGCGGATCGGGGCGCGGACGGGCGGTCCGGGGTGAACGCCGGTGACGAGGCGTCGGGTGGGGTGCCGTCGTCGGCGGGCGCCGGCCGTTCGGTCCCGGCGGCGCGCACCGGCGCGGCCGACGACGCCGGAGAGCCGCGTGGCCCCAAGGGGCCGGAAGCCCCGGAGAAGGCGAAGGCGCCGGAGACCGCCCGTGACTCCAGGACGGCCGAACAGCCCCAGGAGCCGCGGCCGAAGAAGCCCGCGGAGCCGTCGGCGGCCGGGGCCGCCGGCGCGGAGCCCAGGGGTCCCAGGGAGCCGAAGGGCGGCAAGGCGGCGCCGGCCGGTGGGCGTGGCGCCGGCCGGGCCGACGCGCCGTCGGCGGCGCGGTCGGCCACCGAGGGGCGGCTGCTCGCGGGACGGTACCGGCTCGGCGGCGTCCTGGGCCGCGGCGGCATGGGCACCGTCTGGCGGGCCGTGGACGAGACGCTCGGACGCACCGTCGCCGTCAAGGAACTGCGCTTCCCCAGCAGCATCGACGAGGACGAGAAGCGCCGCCTCATCACGCGTACCCTCCGCGAGGCCAAGGCCATCGCCCGGATCCGCAACAACGGCGCCGTGACCGTCTACGACGTCGTCGACGAGGACGACCGCCCCTGGATCGTCATGGAGCTGATCGAGGGCAAGTCGCTCGCCGACGCCATCCGGGAGGACGGCGTCCTCACGCCCAGGCGCGCGGCCGAGGTCGGCCTCGCCATCCTCGACGTCCTGCGCTCCGCGCACCGCGAGGGCATCCTGCACCGGGACGTGAAGCCGTCCAACGTCCTCATCGCGGACGACGGCCGGGTCGTGCTCACCGACTTCGGCATCGCCCAGGTCGAGGGCGACCCGTCCATCACGTCGACGGGCATGCTCGTCGGCGCGCCCTCTTACATCTCGCCCGAGCGGGCCCGGGGCCACAAGCCCGGCCCGGCGGCGGACATGTGGTCGCTCGGCGGCCTGCTGTACGCGTGCGTGGAGGGCTGCCCGCCGTACGACAAGGGCTCCGCCATCGCGACGCTCACCGCCGTGATGACCGAGCAGCTCGACCCGCCGAAGAACGCCGGCCCGCTGGAGGAGGTCATCTACGGCCTGCTCCACAAGGACCCGGCCAAGCGCCTCGACGACGCGGGCGCCAGGGTG
This sequence comes from Streptomyces sp. NPDC045701, assembly GCF_056432045.1. Taxonomy (NCBI): domain Bacteria; kingdom Bacillati; phylum Actinomycetota; class Actinomycetes; order Kitasatosporales; family Streptomycetaceae; genus Streptomyces; species Streptomyces sp. NPDC045701. The sequence continues at coordinate 213,043 of NZ_JBWKJV010000001.1, forward strand.
CTGCTGAACGACGTGATCCACGCGCCCGAGGCGCCGGCGGCCGAGCCGTCGCCGGAGACCACGCGCATCGTGCCGCTGCTGCCGCTGCCCGGCGAGGAGGCGACCGCCAGGCCCAAGGAGGCGGACGACGTCGCGGCGGAGCGGATGCGCGGCGCGCTGCGCGCGGTGCGCAACGCGGCGGCGTTCGCCAAGGCCGAGCCGGCGTCCGGCCCGCAGACCGCCGAGCGTTCCGCGCCGGTGGCCCCCGCGCGGGCACCGCTCACGGACGTGGTGCCGCGTCGTACGCTCGTGATCATCGCGGCCGTCGTCGTGCTCGCGGTGCTCGCCACCGTGCTCGCCGTCGTGCTGAGCGGTGACGACGAGCCGGGTGCCAAGGGCCAGGGCACGCCGGCGACCGACCGGACGGCCTCGGCCGGTACCGCGGCCGCGCAGGGCGCCACCGGCGGCAACAACGGCCGCCCCGACGGCGAACAGGGCGAGGAGCAGGGCAAGGGGCAGGACCAGGGCGGCCGGCAGCCCACCACCGGTGGCGCGGGCACCGGGGGCGGCACGACGCCGTCCGGCGGGCCCTCGAAGGGTGCCGGAGGGGCGCAGCCGCCGGCCGGGTACACCGTGGTCACCGACGACCGGTTCCACTTCACCATGGCCATGCCGTCCACCTTCCGGATGAGCGGCGTGGCGGGACAGGGCTCGGGCGCGATATACAGCCGCAGTGGGGGATTCCCCCGCGTGCAGGTGGACTTCACCGACAGCCCGAAGGACGATGCCGTCGCCGCGTGGACGGCCGCGCTGGGCGGTCTGAGGGCCAGTGTCAGTGGCTACCGGCACCATGGGATCGACAAGGTGGACTACAAGGGTTATCCGACGGTCGCCGACTGGCAGTTCGAGCGTGAGCAGAACGGGGAGCGGGTACGGGTGCTCAACCGGGGCTTCAAGGTCGACGCCGGGCACGGCTACGCGATCATGATCACCTGCAAGGCCGCCGAGTGGGACGGCCCGGAGTGCCGGACGCTGCGTGACACGGCGTTCGCGACATTCAGCCCCAAGGACTGACCGGGGCCACGTATCGTGAGAGCTCGTGAGCCGTACGCAGCCGGAACGAGCGGATAACTGCGCGCCGGACGACCGACATTGACGGTTTCGTACGGTCTGTGAAGCCGGGGGACAGCGCGCTCGTGGGGAGGCGGCGTCGTGGACGATTACGCGGGGAGGGTGCTGGCGGACCGCTACCGCCTGCCGTTGCCGCCGTCCGACGAGTACGAACTCGTCGAGACGCGCGCCTTCGACACCTACAGCGGGCAGGAAGTGCTGCTCCGGCAGGTGCCGTTGCCGGAGGTCGTCGACGCCGAGGTGGTGGAACCGGAGCGTCCTGGCGGGTACGCCGTGCCGGCCGGAGGGCGGGTGCCGCCGCGCATGCCGGCCCCGGGCCGGGCGGTCCGGCGCTCCGGCGACCCGGCGGTACGGCGGGCCATCGAGGCCGCGCAGGCCGCCGCCCAGATCCCGGACCACCCCAGGCTCGACCAGGTGTTCGACGTCTTCGCCGAGGCCGGGTCGTTGTGGATAGTGAGTGAACTGGTCGCGGCCAGGCCCCTGGCGGCCCTGCTCGCGGAGGAGCCGCTGAGCCCCTACCGGGCGGCCGAGATCGGCTCGGACGTGCTCACCGCGCTGCGCGCGCTGCACGCGCACGGCTGGGTCCACCGGAACATCACCGCACGTACGGTACTGGTCTGCGACGACGGGCGGGTCGTGCTGACGGGGCTCGCGGCGGGCGCCGCGGAAGAGGCGCTGTGCGGCTACGCCCCGGTCCCGGACCCGGACGCCGACGACGAACCGCCGCTCGCTCCGGTCCCCTCCGGCCCCGCCCCGGTGTCCCTGCCCGCGCTCGCCCCCGGGTACGAGCCGGCCGCACCGTCCCCGCCCGGGCCGGTACACCACGAGCCGCCCGCACTGCCGGGGCCGGCCGGGCCGCCGGACCCGTCCGCGCCGGACGGCCGGGCCTCGCGGGCGGGCGCCATCGCCGCGTACCGGGCCGGAGCGCGCGCCGCCGCACGCGCGGAGGAGGCGGGCGCCGCCCTCTCCCTGCCGCCCCCGCCGAAGGGCCCCGCCGCCCCCGCGGGCGGCACCCCGGCGGACTACGAACCGCAGTGGTGGTCGCACACCGCCGACCTCGACGACGACGAGGACGACGACACCGGCGGGGCCGGCGACGGCACCCCGCGCCGCGCCCTGCTGGCCGGCACCTGGAGCGACGGCCCGGCCTCCGGGGGCGGCTCCCTCCCGGCGGGCGGGGGCGTCTCCCCGTACGGCGGCAGGGACGCGCTGCGCGCCGACGCCCGGCGCGAGGCCCGCACGCCCGGCGCGGAGGGCGCCGAGCCGCACGCCGGCCCGGCCGCCGAGCCGCCCGGCCGGTGGGAGGCCGCCGCCGAGGGCGGCCGGGCCGCCGCGCCCGCCTACCGCGGTCCGACCACGCCCCTCGCCGCCGAGCGCGCCCGCCAGGCCCGGATCGCCGTCGTCGGGGCCGTGACCGAGCGGTGGGCGCCCGAACAGGCCGGGCCGGTCCACGACACCTGGCAGCTGGCGCCGCCCATCGGCCCCTCCACCGACCTGTGGGCGCTCGGCGCGCTCCTCTACCGCGCGGTCCAGGGCCACGCCCCGTACCCCGAGGAGAGCGCCGGCGAACTGGTCCAGCTGGTGTGTTCCGAGCCGCCCGCGTTCGCCGAGGAGTGCGGCCCGCTGCGCCCGGTCGTCGAGTCGCTGCTGCGCCAGGACCCGACCGAGCGCCCCGACTTCGAGGAACTGCGCGGCTGGCTGCGCTCACTCATCCGGTCGGCACCGGAGCCCGGCGCCGGCGCCGGGGTGGTACCGATGCCGTCCGTCGACGCCACCCGACTGCCGATCGTGCGCCGCCGGGGCGAACTGGTGCGGCGGCGCCGCTTCCGCGCCTCCGGTGCGGCCCACGGGCGCCACCGCAACAGCCGGGGCACCCGGCCCGTGACGGCCACCGCCGACGCCGGCCGCGAGACCCGCGCGCCCCGCGAGACCCGCGAGGCCCGCGCGCCCCGCGAGGCCCGCGAGACCCGCGCGCCCCGCGAGGCCCGCGCCCTCGGGCGCGTCCTGCTGGTCGTGATACTGCTCGTGCTCGCCGCCGCCGTCGCGTACGCCGTGATGTTCATGCCCAAGGCGGACACGCGGCCCCAGGGACAGGCCCCGCAGCCGTCGCAGCAGCCCCGGGAACCTCAACAGCCGTCGCAGCAACAGCCCTCCGGCACCCCGGCGGAGCAGCCGGCGCCCAGCGGTCCCGCGCCTTCGACGAACACCGTCACCCCCGGAGCGCCCGACGCACCCGACGCGCCCGCCATGGCGGCCGGGTACACGGTGCGCGACGACCCCGAGGGCTTCCGCGTCGGCGTCGACAAGAGCTGGCGGCGCAGCCCCATCAACGACGTGGGACAGGTCCGCTACACCGGCGGGGACTTCACCCTGATCGTCGTCCCCGGCCGGGACACCGTCCAGGCGGCGGGCAGCGACCCGCTGGAGTACCAGCGCACCAAGGAGCGCGAGCTCCAGCCCTGGCGGGACAGCAGCTGGGCGACGGCCGCCGGGCTGCGCCGGATAGACGTGGGCCGGCAGGTCATGGCGGAGGGGCAGTTCACCTGGTCGGACGCCAACGGCCGTGAGGTGTACGTCCGCAACCTCGCCCTGGTCGTGGGCGACCGCTACCACGTCGTTCAGGTCATCGGTCCGGAAACACAGCGTGACAAGGTGTCCGAGATCTACCAGCAGGCCGTCTCCGCCTATCGCTCGACCCGCTGAGGAAAGGGCCTTTGACGGCCCCCGCGAGTGCTCCTCGATGTTCGTCAACTGCTGCGCACATCCCTCAAATGTGTCCGTAACCCCGGGTACTCATCACAGAGCGGTCTCCTTGACAACCCCGAGGTTTCGGCCATGGCGCCACCCTCCGTAACCTGGACCCCGAAGGAACGGGCGGGGGACAGTGGAACACTCTCAAGGCATGGGCGCGGGACTCGTGCTCGCCGGGCGCTACCGGCTGAGCGAGACCATCGGCCGCGGTGGCATGGGCAAGGTCTGGCGCGCCCACGACGAGCTGCTGCACCGCACCGTCGCCGTCAAGGAGCTGACGGCCGGTAAGTACGTCTCCGAGGCCGACCGGGCCGTACTCCACGCGCGTACGCAGAAGGAGGCGCGGGCCGCCGCCCGCATCACGCACCCCGGCGTCGTCACCGTCCACGACGTGCTGGAACACGACGACCGCCCCTGGATCGTGATGCAGTATGTCGACGGGTGCTCGCTCGCCGACGCGGCCAAGGCGGCCGAAAATCGCCGTATCGAGGCGCGGGAGGCGGCCCGCATCGGGCTGCACGTCCTGGGCGCGTTGCGCGCCGCGCACGCCGCCGGGGTGCTGCACCGGGACGTCAAGCCGGGCAACGTCCTGCTCGCCCGCGACGGCCGTGTCCTGCTCACGGACTTCGGCATCGCGGCCATCGAGGGCGACTCGACCATCACCCGTACCGGGGAACTCGTCGGGTCCATCGAGTACCTGGCACCCGAGCGGGTACGCGGCGGCGATCCGGGCCCCGCCTCCGACCTCTGGTCGCTGGGCGTCACGCTGTACAGGGCGGTCGAGGGCACCTCGCCCTTCCACCACACGTCACCGCTGAGCGTCATGCAGGCCGTGGTGACCGAGGAACCGCCGCCCGCCCGGTACGCCGGCGCGCTCGCGCCCGTCATCATCGCCCTGCTGCGCAAGGACCCGGCGGACCGGCCCGGCGCCGCGGAGGCGGAACGCATGCTGCTGGAGGCGATGGAGGGCCGTACCCCGGCCGCCGCGCAGGCGTACGTCCCGACGCGGACGATGAGCCGGGACGACCTGCCGGGGGCGACCGCGACGCTGCCGTCCGGGCGGCCGGCCGAGCGTACCGGCCGCGCGGCCGCGGACGGGGACACCACGCGCCGGACGGCCGTCGGGACGCCGAGCCACCCCACCCCGGACCACCCGGCCGGGGAACGCCCGACCACGCGGCACGCCACCACCGGTCACCCGTCCCCGGACCGCCCGGCCACCGACCGTCCGGGCCCGGACCGTCCGGCCACGGACCGCGCGAGCGGCGACCGGAACCGCACGGGCGGAAACGCCCAGGACGGCCGGACGGACGGCCGGACGGACGGCCGGACGGACAGCCGGACGGACAGCCGGGCGGACAGCCGGGCGGACGGCGACCCGGAGCGGCGCCGCAGGCCGTGGCGTACGGCCGTCCTCGTGACCGTCCTCGCCGCCGCGGTGGGCAGCGCCGCGGGTTTCGCCGTGATGCGGTACGGGAACGACGACACGGCCCGCAACGACTCGACCGACCGGAACGGGCCGGTGAACACCGTTCCGGACGGCTGGGAGCGGGTCGAGGACCCGTCGGGTTTCAGCCTTCTCGTACCGCAGGGCTGGAAGCGCCGGACGGAAGGCGGTCAGATCGACTACACGCCCGACAACGGCCGTCACCTCATCCGTATCAGCGCCGACACCTCACCGGACTTCGAAAATCCCTGCCTGCACATGCTCGATATCGAGAAAGGGCTGAAGAAGCGGCTTCCCCGGTATGAGCGGAAGGAGCTGCGCACGAACACGTTCCGTGATCAACTGGAATCCTGTCTGTGGGAGTTCACCTGGGTCGAGAAGAACGCCAACGCGGGCGAGCGGCACGCGATCGACCAGGTGTACTACGCGGACGACGGAACCGAGTACGCGCTGTTCATGTCCGCTCCCGCGGCCGACTGGCCGGTGACCCGGGAGCAGTTCGACATCGTGCTGCGCGGCTGGCGTCCCGCCGGGGGCTGAGTCCTCGGCGCGAGCAGAGGGGATGTGCCGTGTCCGGATCGGGGCAGCAGCGGCGGATCGTCGGACGCTACCGGCTGGAGGCCCGGCTCGGGCGCGGAGGCATGGGTACGGTCTGGCGGGCGTACGACGAGCTGCTCGGCCGCCGGGTGGCCGTCAAGGAACTCCACGTGGACGTGGGGACCGCCGTCCATCCCACCCTCCGCGAAGCGCGTGCCATCGCGCGCGTGCACCATCCGCACATCGTGTGCGTCCACGACGTCGTCGAGGAGGACGACGTCCCGTACATCGTGATGGAGCTGATCGAGGGCGGCACGCTGGCCGAGCGGATCGCGGCCCACGGCCCGCTCGACGCGCGCGAGGCGGCCCGCGTGGGCCTCGCGCTGCTGAGCGCCCTGCGCGCGGCCCACGCGCTGGGGGTGCTGCACCGGGACCTCAAGCCGGCCAACGTCCTGATCGAGGAGGGCACCGGGCGGGTCGTGCTCACCGACTTCGGGATCGCCCAGCTGGCCGGGTCCACGACGATCACCGAGGCGGGGATGTTCGTCGGCTCGCCCGAGTACACCGCGCCCGAGCGGATGCAGGGCTCGCAGGCCGGTCCCGAGACGGACCTGTGGTCGCTGGGGGCGCTGCTCTGCGCGACGCTGACCGGCCAGTCGCCGTTCCACCGCGACTCCCTGGGCGGCGTGCTGCACGCGGTCGTGGAGGAGGACTTCAGGCCGCCCGCCGCCGCGGGGCCCCTGCTGCCCGTCGTACGCGGCCTGCTGCGGCGGGACCCGGCGCGGCGGATGGGCGCGGCGGAGGCGGAACGGCTGCTGCGGGCGTACGCCGAGGCCACCGGGCCACGGCAGTACCAGCCGGGGGCCCCCGGGCGGCGGGCCGGCGAGCAGGGCGGCCACGGGGGACGCCGGCACGGGCGGCGCGGGTCCGGGGGAGACGGCGACACCCCGGTGCCGTACACGGGCACGGCGACCGGCGCGGACAGCCCCTACGCCGGTCCCCGCTCCGGTCCCTACTCCGGCCCGTACGCGGGCCCTTACGCCGACGCCGTCCCACCGGGCGCCGGTGCCGGCCCGTCCCCCGCCGACGGCTCCCGCCCCGCGCCCTCCGACGCCCGTCCGGTCCGTGCGGGCGGCGTCGGCGCCCGCGCCCGTGCCCGCCTCCGCGACCGGCCCGGCGCCGGCGCCGCCTTCCCGTACCAGGACGCCGTGCCCCCGCACGCCGGCCGCCCGCCCCGGCCCTGGTTCCGTACGCCGGTGGTGGCCGCCGCGCTCCTGGTGGCCCTCGCCGCGGCGGGCGCGGCCGGCGTCCTGCTCCTGCGCGACGACGGCGGGGGCCGCGGCGGGGGCGACGACCACCGGACGGCCACCGCCTCGCCGCCGCCGGGCGGGTCCGGCGTACCGAACACGCCGGGCGCTGCGGCGGGCACCGGCGCCGGCCCGGGAGCCACCCCCGGCGAAACCGCCGGCCGGACCCCCGGCGCGTCCCCCGGCGCCATGTCCCCCTCGACGTCATCGGCTCCGACGGCACCGCCGGCCACCGGGACCGCCCACGCCCGCGTGCCCAGCGGATACCGCTCCGCTTCCGACCCGCGGGGCTTCTCGCTCACCGTTCCCGTCGGGTACGTCCGGTCCACCGACGACCGGCGCGTCCTCTACATGTCGTCCGACAGGTCCATGCGGATCGGCGTCCGGGTCCAGGCGCCGGCCCCCGGCGGCCCCCTCGGGTACATGCGCCGCGCCCACGCGAACGGCCCCGGCACGTATCCCGGTTACCGTGCCGCCCGGGTCACGCCGACGACGCACAACGGACTGGCGGCCGCGCTCCGGGAGTTCACCTGGAACGGTTTCCCGGCCCCCGAGGGGGCCCGGCGCACGTACGACATCTGCTGGGACGAGAGCGGGCGGATGTACGACGTGTGGGTCTCGGCACCGGTGGCCCGGTTCGACGAGCTGAAGCGGCACTTCGACACCGTTCTCGATTCCTTCCGGGTGCGGCACTCCTGACGAGCCCCTGATCAGGGCTTATTTGCCAGCGAACACTGGCACGGTGGGAGCGGCTCCGGAAAAGGTGTTACCGGCGGGTACCGCCCGGGCCCCATCCGGCATACCCTCGCCCCCATGACGGACACGACGGACACGCAGGCGACGGACGCGCAGGCCGCCCCCGCCGCGCCTCTCGGCACGAACCCGACCGCCCCCGCCCCGGCCGGCGCCCGTACCGCCGCCGACGTGGTCACGCCCGAAGTCGTCGCCCAGCTCACCCGTTGCGTCGTCGGGTCCGGCCGGACCGCCAACCACACCCCGTTCACCGGGGAACGGCTGGCCGAGCTGCCCGAGTCCACGCCCGAGGACGTCGCCGAGGCGTTCGCCCGGGCCCGCGCCGCGCAGCCCGTCTGGGCCGCCACTCCCGTACGCGCGCGTGCCGCCGTCCTCCTCCGCTTCCACGACCTGGTCCTGGAGCGGCAGGCCGAGGTACTCGACCTCATCCAGCTGGAGACGGGCAAGGCCAGGCTGCACGCTCACGAAGAGGTCCAGGCCGTCGCCGTCGCCGCCCGCCACTACGGCCGCCGCGCCGCCGCGTACCTGAGGCCGAAGCGCCACACCGGAGTCGTACCGGGCCTCACCAAGGTCACCGAGCTGCGCCAGCCGCGCGGCGTGGTCGGCCAGATCGCGCCGTGGAACTATCCCCTGGAACTGTCCGTGGGCGACGCGCTGCCCGCCTTCGTCTCCGGCAACGCGGTCGTGATGAAGCCCGACACCGAGACCGCGCTCACCGCCCTGTGGGCCCGGGACCTCCTCGTCGAGGCGGGTCTGCCCGCCGAGGTGTTCCAGGTCGTCCTGGGCGAAGGCCCGGTGGTCGGTCCCGAGGTCGTCAGGCACGCCGACTACGTGTCGTTCACCGGCTCCACCCGCACCGGCCGCGAGGTCGCCCGGGGGGCGGCCGCCCGCCTCGTCGGCGTCTCCCTCGAACTGGGTGGCAAGAACGCCATGCTGGTGCTGCGCGACGCGGACGTCGAGAAGGCCGCCGCGGGCGCCGTGCGCGCCTGCTTCTCCTCGGCCGGCCAGCTCTGCATCTCCATCGAGCGCCTGTACGTCCACGAGTCGATCGCCGACGCGTTCACGGAGCGCTTCGCCGCCCGCACGAAGGCCATGCGGCTCGGCGGCTCCCTGGCGTACGGCGCCGACATGGGGTGCCTGGTGGGCGAGCGGCAGTTGGAGACCGTCACCCGGCACGTCGAGGAGGCCGTCGCCAAGGGCGCCACGGTCGTCGCGGGCGGCGTCGCCCGCCCCGACATCGGCCCCCTCTTCTACGAGCCGACCATCCTGGAGAACGTCCAGGAGCCGATGGCCGTGTGCGCCGAGGAGACCTTCGGTCCCGTCGTCTCGATCTACCGCTTCTCCGACGAGGACGAGGTCGTCGAGCGCGCCAACGCCACCGCGTACGGCCTCAACGCCAGCGTCTGGACCACGGACGGCCGCCGCGGCCACGCCGTCGCCGCGAAGCTCCGCACCGGCACCGTCAACATCAACGAGGGCTACGCGCCGGCGTACGGCAGCGTCCAGTCGCCCATGGGCGGCATGAAGGACTCCGGGCTCGGCCGCAGGCACGGCTCCGAGGGCATCCTCAAGTACACCGAGGCCCAGACGGTGGCGCAGCAGCGCGTCATCCCGCTCGCGCCGGTGTTCGGCATGGACGACGAGCAGTACGCGGCGTTCATGAGCCGCAGCCTGCGTCTGATGAAGGCGTTCCGCTTCCGCTAGACCCCTTCGGTACGAGATCCGGTACGAGCTTTGGTACGAGGAGAGCCCATGCCCCAGGTCCCCGCTGCCCGTCATCAGGGCGATTCGCCCGATGGGTACGACTATGACGTCATTGTCGTCGGTTCCGGCTTCGGCGGCTCGGTCTCGGCCCTCCGCCTGACGGAGAAGGGCTACCGGGTCGGCGTGCTGGAAGCGGGCCGCCGCTTCACCCCCAGCACGCTGCCCAAGAGCTCCTGGGACGTGAAGAACTACCTCTGGGCTCCGGCCCTGGGTCTCTTCGGCCTCCAGCGCATCCACCTCCTCGGCAACGTCATGGTGCTGGCGGGCGCCGGGGTGGGCGGCGGTTCCCTCAACTACGCCAACATCCTGTACGTGCCGCCGGAGCCGTTCTTCCGGGACAGGCAGTGGGCGTCGATAACCGACTGGCAGGAGGAGCTGGCCCCGTACTACGACCAGGCCAAGCGCATGCTGGGCGTACGGCTCAACCCGACGATGACCCCCTCCGACGTGCACCTCAAGGCTGCGGCGCAGGCGATGGGCGTCGGCGACACCTTCCACCTCGCGCCCGTCGGCGTCTTCTTCGGGGACGGCCGGGACGCCGGCGGCTCGGCGAAGGCGAAGCCGGGCCAGCAGGTCGACGACCCGTACTTCGGAGGCGCGGGCCCGGCCCGCCGCGCGTGCACCGAGTGCGGGGAGTGCATGACGGGCTGCCGGCACGGCGCGAAGAACAACCTCACCGAGAACTACCTGTACCTCGCCGAGAAGGCCGGGGCCGTCATCCACCCGATGACCACGGTCACCGCCGTCACCGAGGCCCCGGCGGGCGAGGGCTACGTCGTCTCGACCGTACCCACCCACCGCCGCCGCAGGGCCGCCCCGCGGGCCCTGCGCTGCCGGTACGTCGTCGTCGCGGCCGGCACCTACGGCACCCAGACGCTGCTGCACCGCATGAAGGACGAGGGGAAGCTGCCCCGCGTCTCCGACCGCCTCGGCGAACTGACCCGCACCAACTCCGAGGCCCTGGTGGGCTCCCAGACCACCGACCGCCGCTACCGCAAGCGGCACGGCCACGGACGCGTGGACTTCACCCGGGGCGTCGCCATCACCTCGTCCATCCACCCCGACGCCAACACCCACATCGAGCCGGTCCGCTACGGCAAGGGCTCCAACGCCATGGGGTCCCTCTCCATCCTCCAGGTCCCCTACGCCGAACGCCGGGTGCGGGCCTGGCTCGGCAACGTGGCCCGCCACCCGCTGCTGGCGATGCGGTCACTGTCCAACCGCCGCTGGTCGGAGCGGACCATCATCGGACTCGTCATGCAGTCCCTGGACAACTCCCTGACCACCTACCGCAAGCGCGACGGCGTCGGCAAGGGACTCCTCACCGCCCGTCAGGGACACGGCTCCCCCAACCCCAAGCAGATCGCCGAGGGCACGCGCGCGGCGTCCCTCCTCGCGGAGGAGATCAACGGCTTCGCCGGCTCCAACGTCGGCGAACTGATGGGCACCCCCCTCACCGCCCACTTCCTGGGCGGCTGCGTGATCGGCGCGACGGCGGACGACGGCGTCATCGACCCGTACCACCGCCTCCACGGCCACCCGGGCATCTCGGTCGTCGACGGCGCCGCGGTCTCCGCGAACCTCGGCGTCAACCCGTCGCTCACCATCACCGCCCAGGCGGAGCGCGCCATGTCCTTCTGGCCCAACAAGGGCGAGGAGGACCCGCGCCCGGCGCAGGACGTGCCCTATGCACGCCTCGCCCCGGTCGCCCCCGCGTCCCCGGTGGTCCCGGCGGACGCGTTCGGCGCCCTCAGACTCCCGTTCCTCGGCATGCCGGCGGTCCCGCCGAAGCGGTAGGGCGGCCGGAAGCGGACATGAGAGAGGCGCTGCACCCCCCTCCGAGTGCAGCGCCTCTCTTGCTCCGTGGTGCGCCCGTTACGCGGCGGCGCCACCGTTGCGACGGCGCAGTGCGAAGACGACACCGGCACCGGCGACGACGGTGATGCCACCGGCGATACCGATGGCCGGCAGCATCGAGGAGGAACCGGTCTCGGCGAGCTCACCCTCGACCGTGATCGGGGTCGAGCCGCCCTGCGGCTTCAGGTCGGCCGGCTTCTGGTCGGACGGCTTGGCCTCGCCACCGCCACCACCGTTGCTGCCGGCGGCCAGGACCTGGAACTCGTAGGACGCGTAGTCCTCGTAGCACTCGTCGTTCTTGTCGTAGCCCGTGGCGGCGAAGCCGAGGGCGGCACCGGCGGGCGCGGACTTGTCGATCGAGATGCGCAGCTGGATGGTGCGGTTCTCGTCCTTCTTCAGCTTGACGACGTCGAAGAAGAAGCCGATGTTCTGGCCGGAGAGGTTGGCGCCGCTGTCCCACTGCCCGTTGGGCAGCTTGTACTCGATCTTGGCGTACTTCTCGACCAGGCGGTCGGTGTCGGCGTCCTCCTCCAGGTCCTTGGCGTAGGAGGCCCAGGCGCCCACGACTACCTCGTCGAGGGCTTCCTTGCTGTTGTTCTTCACGTTCAGCTGGAAGTTCTTCCAGCCGCTGCCCGCGACGATCGTGCCCGGGAGGTTGGAGAGGGAGACGTCGACGGCGGCCTGCGCGCAGACCTCCTCCTCGATGATCTCCTCGTCCTCGCCGATCTCGTCCTCGCCGGCCTCTTCCTCGTCCTTGCCGGTCTCGGCGCCCGGCTTGCCGGCGCCCGGCTCGGTGCCCGGCTTGTCGGTGCCGGTCTCCGTGCCGCCCGTGACCGTGTCGTCCTCGGTCTTCGAGCCCTCGTCCGTCGTGGCGCCGTCGTCCGTCTTCGTGCCGTCCTCGGTCGACGCGGCGCCGTCGTCCGTCTTCGTACCGTCCTCGGTCTTCGTGCCGTCTTCGGTGGTGGCCGCGTCGTCGGTCTTGGTGCCCTCGTCGGTCGCCGTGGCGCCGTCGGTGGTGCCGGTCTCCGTACCGCCCGTGGTGCCGGAGGTCGTGCTGGTGGTGCCGTCCGTCGCGTACGCGGCCGGAGCCGCCAGGAAAGCGGCAGGGGCTATGACGGCGGTCGCGGCGGCGACCGCCATGGCGCGGCGAAGCTTCATGAAGACCTCAGGGAAGTCCAGGCGTGCCGCACGTCGCGGCACGGTGTCGTGGGGGCCGACCCGGTGTGGGGTGTCACGGATGTGGCCGTTGTTTCGCATGCATGACCCGCGACCGGCGGGGATGGTTGCACGCCACCTGACAGAAAACTTATGTGTGCTGCATCACAGGTTCCGCTGGTGTTCCTCCCCGTGGCCGTTCCGTGATCTTCGGCGGCGCAACCATCCGGTGCGCCACCCGGTCGAACCCGTGCCCGAGCATCCATGTCGCACGCCGCACGCAGGGGTTCCTTGATGAGACGCCTTTCCTCCTCCGTCACCGCCGGGCTGCTGCTCGCCGGCGCCGCCCTGAGCGCCGCGCCCGGCGCGTACGCCGTCGGGGAACCGGTCTTCACCATCGACGGCCCGGCCGAGGTCGGCCTGCGCCCCCACCCGGCCACCGGTGAGCCGCGGAGCGCCACGATCGGCGTCACGGTCCACAACCCGGGCGTGGGCCGGGGGAGCGGCGGCTTCGACGGCACGTACACCGTCACCTTCGACCTGAGCGGCGTCGCGGGCGTCGCCGACGTCCGCTTCGGCGAGACCGGCAGCTCGCACTGCGCGATCACCGGTACGACGGGCATCTGCACCGACGCGTTCGGCATCCCGCCCGGCGGCGACGGCGTCGCCGAACTGGTGATCACCGCCGCCGAGGGCAGCGCGCCCGGCGCCACCGGAGAGATCGAGGTCACCGGCAGGGCCGAGGGCGCTACCTTCACCTCGTACACGGCCGGGGTGACCGTCGGCGGTCCCGACCTCGTGATGCACCCCCTCGCCCTGAAGCACGAGGTCGAACCGGGCCGGGTGCAGGACGCCCCGCTCACCTTCACCAACGCCGGGACGGCCGACGCCGACGGCGTACGCCTCACGCTCACCACCTCGCACGGGCTCGCCTACACGCGGCGGTACGCCAACTGCGACTACACCGGGACCAGGGACCGGACCCGGGCGGTCTGCGACTTCCCCGGCACGTTCGAGGCCGGTGGCACCTACACACTGGCCGAGCCGATCGGGCTGAAGGCCACCGGCCACGCCTACCGCGAGATCTTCACGCACCGCGTCGAGGAGCGCGGCGGCGTCCGCAAGGCGCCGAAGGGCGCCGGCCCGGAGCTCACCCTGAAGAAGGCGCCGACCACGCCACGCGCGGCCGACCTCGACCCGCTGGACAACCAGCAGGAGTTCGACCTCCGCGCCGCGAACACCGCCGGCTTCGCCGCGTACGGCGACACGCTCGTCGCGGCGGCGGGCCGGACGGTGGAGGCGACGGTCGGCTTCCGCAACAGCGGCCCGGCCTGGATCGCGAACCTCCGCTCCGGCGACCCCGTCGCCACCGTGGACGTGACCGTCCCGGCGGGTGCCACCGTCACCGGGAAGCCGGCCCGCTGCGAGCCGCGCACCGCCACGGGCGGGTACCGCGAGGAACCCCTCGGCGCGCCCCGCTACTTCTGCGACACGCCGATCCGGGTGTTCGAGGACGAGGACTTCGCGCTGCCCTTCGCGCTGAGGATCGACCGGGTCGTCCCGGGCGCCGAGGGAACCGTGACCGTGCGCGGCCAGGCCCCGGCCCACCCGGACCTCGCCTTCGACCCGGATGCCGCGGACAACACGGCCTGGCTGGTGCTGAACCCCGAGGACACCGGCACCACGGGCGGTACCACCACCACCGGCGGCTCGACCACCACGGGCGGTACGACGACCGGCGGTACGACGACCGATGGCGCCACCGCCACGGGCGGTACGACCACCGGGCCGGCAACCACGGGCGGCACGACCACCACCGGCACGACGGCGGGCGGCACCACGGGCGGCTCGACCACCACCACCGGCACCGCCGGCGGCCTCGCGAGCACCGGCGCGCTCGCCCTCCCGGTGGCCGCCGGCGCCGCGGCGCTCATCGCGGCGGGCGCCGCGACCTTCACCGTCGCCCGGCGGCGCGCCGACGCCTCGTGACACGCACGGACCGAGGGCCCCGTCGGAATCGCTTCCGCGGGGCCCTCGGCCTCGGCACCGGCGTCAGGGCGGCGTCGGTGCCGAAGGAGGCGGCGCCGGGGGTGACGCCGCTGGTCAGTGGTCGTGGGAGGGGCCTGGACGGGGGGCGGACCTTCGGCGGTCCGGGGCGGAGGTGTACGGGTGCGGGGGACCGGACTCGTGGTGCCTCGTGCGGACGGCCGTGGGCGACGCGACCGTCGGGACCGGATGCGGTCGGCTCCGGGCGTCCCCGGAGCCGACCGCCTTTTCGGGTGACCGGGCTGCTGTCCCCTGCCGTCCGGTCACGCGCGCCGGAGCGAGGTCCCATGGCGCCCCCACGGGGAACGCCACACGCCCCGGCGGAGCCACGCGTGGTTTCTTCGGCCCGCCCCTGGCTGGCACGGACACCGGGACCAACGAAGCCGTACGGAAGCGGTCACGCGCCGTACGGGTGAGAGCGCGACCGAACTCAGATCCGGCCGCGGCACAGCTCCAGCATGGTCATCGCCAGTGACGTGCCCGGCTTGCCCAGGGCGTCGCGGTAGTGGGCGAGCACCTCCATCTCGCGGGCCAGGTTCACACGCCGGCCGCCGGAGGAGAGGCGGGCCTCCTGGATGACGGCCGAGACGGCCATCCGTTCCTGGATGAGACCGATGATCCGGTCGTCGAGCGCGTCGATGCGTTCACGCGCGCCCGTGATCACGTGCGCGGCCTCGTCGGTGCGGGCGCCGGTCCGGTCGGTGTGCGGACGGCCGGTGTGCACTGCGGTCATGGCGGGGGCTCCTCGGATGAAGGGGCGCCCGGGCGGTGACGGGGTCCGGACGAACGACAGACGCCCCGGACCTTGTCGGCCCGGGGCGCCTGGGGAAGTCGCTTGTCAGTGGCTCAAGCAGCACGACCATGGCAGCCGGACGGGCCCGGTGCCATAGGTAAAGACGAAGGTCGAGAGCTTGCGCATGCCGCCAGTATGGACCATCGGCCGAGCGGGAGGGTGCGGGTTCGGATGGTGAGACAAAGGCTCCTCCGGCCACGCCGGTAGAATCGACATACAGACTCCTCCCCGCCGGAAGGCCGCCGTAGTGTCATCAGCGAATCCCGCTGCCGCGCCCGACGCCGTACTGGTCGTCGACTTCGGCGCGCAGTACGCCCAGCTCATCGCCCGCCGCGTCCGTGAGGCCCGGGTCTACAGCGAGATCGTCCCGTCCACCATGCCGGTGGCCGAGATGCTGGCCAAGAACCCCAAGGCGATCATCCTGTCCGGCGGCCCGTCCTCCGTGTACGAGGAGGGCGCCCCCCAGCTCGACCGCGAGATCTTCGAGGCCGGCGTCCCCGTCTTCGGTATGTGCTACGGCTTCCAGCTGATGGCCACCGCCCTCGGCGGCACCGTCGACAACACCGGCGCGCGCGAGTACGGCCGTACGCCGCTGCACGTCTCCCGGACCTCCTCCACGCTCTTCGAGGGCACCCCGGCCGAGCAGCCGGTGTGGATGTCGCACGGCGACGCCTGCTCCGCCGCGCCGGACGGGTTCACCGTCACCGCGTCCACGGACGTCGTGCCGGTCGCGGCCTTCGAGAACGACGAGAAGAAGCTGTACGGCGTGCAGTACCACCCCGAGGTGATGCACTCCACGCACGGCCAGCAGATCCTGGAGCACTTCCTCTACCGCGGCGCCGGCCTGCGTCCCGACTGGACCACCGGCAACGTCATCGAGGAGCAGATCGAGGCGATCCGCGCGCAGGTCGGCGAGAAGCGCGCCATCTGCGGCCTGTCCGGCGGCGTGGACTCGGCGGTGGCCGCTGCCCTCGTGCAGAAGGCCATCGGCTCCCAGCTGACCTGCGTGTACGTCGACCACGGCCTGATGCGCAAGGGCGAGACCGAGCAGGTCGAGAAGGACTTCGTGGCCGCCACCGGCGTCCGGCTGAAGGTCGTCGACGCGCAGGAGCGGTTCCTGAAGGCGCTCGCCGGGGTCTCCGACCCCGAGGAGAAGCGGAAGATCATCGGCCGTGAGTTCATCCGGGTCTTCGAGCAGGCCCAGGCCGAGATCGTCGCCGAGGCGCCGGACGACCACCCGGTCGAGTTCCTGGTCCAGGGCACCCTCTACCCGGACGTCGTCGAGTCCGGCGGCGGTACGGGCACGGCCAACATCAAGTCGCACCACAACGTGGGCGGGCTGCCCGAGGACCTCGAGTTCAAGTTGATCGAGCCGCTGCGCCAGTTGTTCAAGGACGAGGTCCGGATGGTCGGCGCCGAGCTGGGCCTGCCCGAGGAGATCGTCCAGCGCCAGCCGTTCCCGGGCCCCGGCCTCGGCATCCGCATCGTCGGCGAGGTCACCAAGGAGCGCCTGGACCTGCTGCGGGAGGCCGACGCGATCGCCCGCGAGGAACTGACGGCCGCCGGTCTCGACCGCGACATCTGGCAGTGCCCGGTCGTCCTGCTCGCCGACGTCCGGTCGGTGGGCGTGCAGGGTGACGGCCGTACGTACGGGCACCCGATCGTGCTGCGGCCCGTCTCGTCCGAGGACGCCATGACGGCGGACTGGACGCGGATGCCGTACGACGTGCTGGCGAAGATCTCGACGCGGATCACCAACGAGGTGAAGGACGTCAACCGGGTCGTTCTCGACGTGACGTCGAAGCCGCCGGGCACCATCGAGTGGGAGTGATCCCCGCGGGCTGAGTCCCCCGGACCGGGCAGCCCCGGACCGGGGCGCCCCGCCCATGCGTCTCCCGAGCGGGACCGACGCCGCTTTCGCGCCCGGCCGGAGCCGTCGCCTACTTCCTGTGGGCGGCGGCTTCGAGCGTGAAGTCGTCGAAGTGGAAGCCCGGCGCGACCACGCAGGTGACGAGGACCGGCTCGTCGCCCGCCGGCTCGGCCGCCTGCCAGGTGCCCGCCGGGACGAGGAGCTGCGGCTGCTCCCCGGTCTCGACGGACGGGCCCAGCACCAGGTCCCAGGGCTCGGACGGGCTGTCGCCCTCGCCGCCCAGGGAGAGGCGGAGCGGCCCGCCGCGGTGCCAGAGCCACAGCTCGTCGGAGCGCACGCGGTGCCAGCGCGACCGTTCGCCCGGATGCAGCAGGAAGTAGATGCCGGTCGCGTAGGTGCGGAGGCCGGGATACCCGTCGGGCGCGGTCGTGCCGGTCGTCCTCCAGGTCTCCCGGAACCAGCCGCCCTCGATGTGGGGCTCCAGTTCCAGCAGACCGACCAGGGGGGACGGCGGGGCGGAGGTGTCGTCGTCGGTCATGCGGTGCATTGTGCTCCAGTGGGCGGCCGGTGGAGGGTGTGACGGCCGCGCCGCCCCTGAACCGGCGTGCCGTCCGTCGCGTATCCAAGGGCGGGAACGCCGAGGAGAATCGGCTTCGGTGACAGCCGTGTGGAGAGGCAGGCCGGCGCATGACGCACAGCCACCGGACGACAACGACCTACGGGAACGGCGGCGGACCGCCCGGCCTCAGGGCGACCGCGGGACGGTACGCGCTGCTGCCGCTGCGCATCTTCCTCGGCGTCACCTTCGTCTACGCCGGACTCGACAAGATCACCGACGACCGGTTCCTGGCGGCGTCCGGGACCGGGTCGATCGGCGACACGATGCGCGCCGTCCGGGACTCCTCCGCGGTGCCCTGGCTCGTCGACCTGGCCCTGAACAATCCGGAGGCGTTCGGGTACGGCATCGCCCTCGGCGAGCTGGCCGTCGGGATCGGCACCCTGGCCGGGCTGCTGGCGCGGCTCGCCGCGCTGGGCGGCGCGCTGATCTCCCTGAGCCTGTGGCTCACCGTCAGCTGGCAGTCCGACCCCTACTACTACGGCAACGACCTCGCCTACCTGATGGCCTGGCTGCCGCTGGTGCTGGCCGGTGCCCCGCTGCTGTCGCTCGACGCGGCCCTGGCGGCGCGGCGGCGCCGGGCGCGGTGACCGAGCCGGCCGGTGACGCCCGCCAGCACCAGCCCGGCGCCCAGCAGGGGCAGTACCGCGTACCAGGGCGTGATCCAGGCGCCGGTCGCGTCGCCCGCGTAGAGGGCCGCGATGCCCAGGCCGGTGAGGCCCAGGACCAGCCGGCCCGGCCAGAACTCGTGGCGCCATACGCCGTCTCCGCGCTCCGGCTCGTGGCCGTGCTCGTACGCGTACGGGTCAGGACGCGGCACGGGTGACCTCCACCTGTCCGAGCGCGACCTCCAGCGTGAGGTCGAGCGTGCCCGCCGGGGCGGTGCCCTTGGGCGGGGCGATCGTGCGGGTCGCCTCGCGGTCCGGGGCGACGTCGATGTCGTCGGGCGGGTCGGCCGGCAGGCGCAGGTCGCCCAGCCCCACCTCGGCGCGCACCTTCACGGTCACGTCCCTCGGCACGACGACGTGGAGACGGCCCGCCCCGACCTCGGCGGCGGTGCGCGCCCTGCCCCCGGGCGGGACGGTCAGCCGGGACAGGTCCAGGGTGCCGACACCGGTGCCCAGCTCGTAGCGGGGCCGCAGCTCCGCGGCGGTCGCCGGCCGCCAGTCCGTACGTATCCACTCCGTGTCGATCTGCCGGGGTATCAGCGCCGCGCCCGCCAGCAGCAGGGCCGTGAGCACCGTCATGAACACCGTGCCCGCGCCCGTCCGCCCCAGGAACGCGGCGGCGACGAGCCCCAGCGCGAACACCGCCAGCGCGCACGCCAGCCCGATCTGCACGCACGCGCCGAGCGGCTGCGAACCCCACGACAGGCCCGTGCCGAGCCCGCCCGCCACCAGGGCGAGCGGGAAGACCATCCCGCCGATGGACCGCGGGCCGCGCGTGGCGACGGCCGCCGCCCCCGCCCCGGCGCTCCTCTCGGGTCGGCCCAGCAGCGCGGCCTCCACCCCCACACCGTCCGCCGGGCCCCACAGGTAACCGAGCGGGACCGGCCCCGTCGTGCCGTCCTTGACGATCGGCTCCCGCCACCACGACGGCGACTCGGGCGGCGGCGGCGCCTTGGTCTCCGGCGGTGCCTCCGCCACCGTGTGCGCCGTCACGGGGTCCGCCACCGCCTCGGGGCCGTCGGCCAGCCGGCGCCGCCGCGACCAGACGGCGGCACCGCTGACGGCGATGATCAGCAGCAGCGAGAACGAGACGGTGCTGCCGTTGCCCAGCATCGACAGGAACAGGCCGCAGCCGACCAGGGCCATCAGCAGCGCGATCAGCGAGGCGCCGTCGACCCGGCCCGACACCAGCCGCCGCGCCTCGTTCTCGTCGTCACCCTCCGCCGTGACGAGGAGCCAGGCGAAGCCGTAGAAGACCAGGCCGAGGCCCCCGGTCACGGAGAGCACGCCGATCGCGACCCGGAAGATCACCGGGTCGAGGTCGAAGTACCGCCCCAGCCCGCCGCACACCCCGGCCACCACCTTCCGGCGCGCGGAGCGCCGCAGGGGCGGACGAGGCGGTGCTCCACCGGCCTCGGCGGGAGCGGGGGTCGTACGCGTCATACGTCCATGGTGACGGCCCGTGAGCCGTGGCGGCACCTTCCGCGACCCTGGACCGCCCCTGATATTGCCCCGCGGGGTGCCGCCGATACTCAGGGTCGGATGAGGGACGGCCCTGATGTCCGCCGCCGGCCGGCGTGTGACGATCGGGGCATGCCAGTCGCCGCCCGCCCGCCCGAGACGATCGACGATCCGCCCGTGCGCAAGCTCTACCGCAGCGCCGACGGGCGGATGCTCGGCGGCGTCGCGCGCGGCCTGGCGGGGCACCTCGGGCTCCCCGTCATCTGGGTGCGGCTGGTCTTCCTGGCCCTCTTCGTCGCGGACGGCCTCGGCGTGCTGGTGTACGCCGTTTTCTGGATCGTCGTCCCCCTGGGCGTCGGCGGCCGCTCCGGGCCGCGCTCCGTCTTCGCGACCACGCCCGACGGGCGGCGCCGGCTGCGCAAGCCCGACAAGGGCCAGGTCGTGGCGCTCATCGCGCTCACCTTCGGCGCGATCGGCTTCGTCACCAGCGTCGACCTCGGCGGCGAGGCCAACCGGTACGTGTGGCCGACGCTGCTCGTGGGCGTCGGCGTCGTCCTGGTGTGGCGGCAGGTGGACAACGCGCGGCGGGCCAGCTGGACGGAGCCGGGAGGCCGCAAGCGGCTCTTCCAGCTCGTGCGGGGCCTGGCCGGCGTCGCGCTGGTCGGCATGGGGCTGACGGTCTTCATGGTGGTGCGCGGCTCGGCGGCCCAGCTCGGTACCGCGCTCACCGCCGCGATAGCCGTGCTCGCCGGGATGGCCCTGCTGGCCGGGCCGTGGCTGGTGCGCATGTCGCAGGACCTCTCCGAGGAGCGCACCATGCGCATCCGCGCCCAGGAGCGGGCCGAGGTCGCGGCCCACGTCCACGACTCGGTCCTGCACACCCTCACCCTGATCCAGCGCCACGCCGAGGACCCCGGCGAGGTCCGCCGGCTCGCCCGCGCGCAGGAGCGCGAACTGCGCAACTGGCTGTATCGGCCGGAGGGCACCGGCAAGGACGAGGACCAGGAGCCGGACACCCTGGCCGAGGCGGTCAAGAAGACCGCCGCCGAGGTCGAGGACGCGCACGGTGTGCCCCTGGAGGTGGTGGTCGTCGGGGACTGCCCGCTCGACGAAGGACTGGCCGCCCAGATGCAGGCCGCGCGCGAGGCCATGGTCAACGCCGCCAAGTACGGTGGCGGGGGAGGGGCGGTGCAGGTGTACGCGGAGGTGGAGGGCCGCACGGTCTTCGTGTCCGTACGGGACCGGGGGCCGGGCTTCGACCTCGACGCCGTACCCGCCGACCGGATGGGCGTACGAGAATCGATCATCGGGCGGATGCAGCGCAACGGCGGCACCGCGCGGCTGCGGTCGGCGCCGGGCGACGGCACCGAGGTGGAGCTGGAGATGGAGAGGGCGGACGGATGACCGAGGACACGACGGCGGCTGCGGGCACGGAGCGGCGGGTACGGGTCGTGCTGGTGGACGACCACCGGATGTTCCGTACCGGGGTGCAGGCCGAGATCGGCCGGACCGAGACGACCGGCGTCGAGGTGGTCGGCGAGGCCGCCGACGTCGACCAGGCGGTCGCGGTGATCACCGCGACCCGCCCCGAGGTGGTCCTGCTCGACGTCCACCTCCCGGGTGGCGGCGGCGTGGAGGTGCTGCGCCGCTGCGCGAGCCTGATGACGGCCCCGGAGAACCCGGTGCGGTTCCTGGCGCTGTCCGTATCGGACGCCGCCGAGGACGTCATCGGGGTGATCCGGGGCGGGGCGCGCGGTTACGTCACGAAGACGATCACCGGGACGGATCTCGTCGACTCCGTCTTCCGGGTCCAGGAGGGCGACGCGGTGTTCTCGCCCCGACTGGCGGGTTTCGTACTGGACGCGTTCGCCTCGACGGACGCCCCGCCGGTCGACGAGGACCTGGACCGGCTCACCCAGCGGGAGCGGGAGGTGCTGCGGCTGATCGCGCGCGGATACGCGTACAAGGAGATCGCCAAGCAGCTGTTCATCTCCGTGAAGACCGTCGAGTCGCACGTCTCGGCGGTGCTGCGCAAGCTCCAGCTCTCCAACCGCCACGAGCTGACCCGCTGGGCGACGGCCCGCCGCCTGGTGTGACCCGGAGGGGCCGGACCCGGTGGGGAGGGATCGGCCCGACCGGGGAGGGGATCGGCCCGACCGGGGAGGGTTCGGCCCGACCGGTGAGGGGGCGGTCCGTCGGGGCGGGGCGGAGTATTTGTGAGGTAAACGGTACATAGGCGCGGCAACCCGTAGGGCGAACGGCCCCTCCTACTCCCCGTGATGAGCCTGACAGGTACTCCCTTCCTCGTGACCGCGGTCGTCATGGCCGTGATCGCCGTCCTGCTGCCGCTGGCGCTGTGGAGCCGCGTGCGCGGCCCCGCCGTCGTCCGGGCCGCGACGCGGTTGGGCATGGTCGGCTTCGCGCAGCTCACCGCGATCGTCGTGGTCTTCGTCGCGGTGAACAACGTCAACGGCCTCTACGACAGCTGGGACGACCTCCTGGGCACCAGCGACCACGTCGACTCCGCCATCGACCTGGGCCCCGACGGGCTGGGCGGCAGGCGCGTCGCCGACCTGCCGAGGATCACGCAGACCTTCACGCGCGTCGACGACCCCACCATGGGGCCCGGCGTCCGCAGGACCGTCCTGCACGGCGGCATCTCCGGGGTGAAGGCCGAGGTGTACGTCTGGCTGCCGCCGCAGTACGACGATCCGGCCCACAAGGACAAGAGGTTCCCGGTCGTGGAGCTGCTCTCCGGGTTCCCCGGCTCGCCGAAGTCCTGGTTCGTCGGCATGCGCGCCAACCAGCAGCTGGAACCGCTGATGCGGAACGGCACCGTCGAGCCGTTCATCCTCGTCGCGCCGCGCAGCCACCTCCTGGGCCGCACCGACACGGGCTGCGCCAACGTGCCCGGCAGGATCAACGCCGACACGTGGCTCAGTGTCGACGTACGCAAGATGGTCGTCGACAACTTCCGGGCCGCGGACACGGCCGACGGCTGGGCGGTCGCGGGCTTCTCCTCGGGCGCGCACTGCGCCACCAAACTGGCCATCGCCCATCCCGACCGTTACCGGTTCGGCGTCAGCCTGTCCGGCTACAACGACCCGGCCGCCGAACCGACCTCCCTCACCGGCCGGGATCCCGAGCTCCGGCGCGCCCACAACCCGGTCAACATGCTCAGGGCCGCCGCGGTGCCGCCCCGCGTCACGCTGCTCCTCACCGGCGACGGGGGCGACGGCTACCAGCAGGGCGTCGCACTGCGCGAGGCGTCCCGGGCACCGACGCGCGTCGACGTCCAGCAGGTCTACGGCGGCCACCGCATCAGCACGTGGGTGCGGGAGGTGCCGTCGGTCTTCCGGTGGCTCACGCAGCGGTTCCGCGCGGAGGCGGCGGCCGCCGGGCAGTCCCCCGACGGCCCTGGATGGGGCGGCGCGGGCACGGCACCGGGGGCGGACACCGCCGACGGGGGCCGGGGTCACGGGAGGGGCCAGGAGCAGGGCCGGGGCGGGCCGCCGGGAGCGGGCTCGGGCGCCGGGACGGCAGCGGGTGCCGGCGGCGGGGAACCGGCGACCGGTTCGGGCGGCGGAGCCCTCTCCGTGGGCGGCCGCCCGTAGCGCCCGCGCGGCAGGCGCTCCCGCCCCACGGGCCGGACCCGCCCGCGCGCGCGGGCCGCACCACACGGGTCGCCCCCGCGCCCGTGCCACCTGCCGCCCACCACGCGCGTGTGCCGCGCGGTAGGCGCCACCCGCCCACCACGCGCGCGTGCCGCGAGGTAGGCGCCACCCGCCTACGCCACGCGCGTGGCGCCCGCCCAGGGCATCTCGTCGATCGGCGCGATCCGTACCGGGGCGCCCGGCCGCGGGGCGTGGATCATCCTGCCGCCGCCGATGTACAGGCCGACGTGGCTGACGCCCGGGTAGAAGAACACCAGGTCGCCCGGGGCCAGCTCGGAGCGGGACACCCGCCGGCCGGTGCCGATCTGGGTGTACGTCGTGCGCGGCAGCGACACGCCGGCCGAGCGCCAGGCGGCCTGGGTGAGCCCCGAGCAGTCGAAGGCCGACGGGCCGGTGGCGCCCCACACGTACGGCCTGCCCAGGGCCCCGTACGCGTACGCGACCGCCTGCGCGGCACGCGGGCCGGGCGCTCCGACGGAGGCGCCCCCCGGGGCGGGGCCGCCTGCCGCGGCGCCGTGCCCGGAGGCGCCCGAGCCGGACGGGGTCCCGTCGTACGCGGCGCGCTGGGCGGCGGTGAGCCGGGCGAGGAGCTTCTCGGCGGCGGCGATCCGGCCCTGGACGGCCGCCTTGTGGCGGGCCAGCTCCGCCTGCCGGGCCGTCAGGTCGCGCAGCCGGCCGCCCGCCTCGGCGCGCAGCCGGGCGAGTTCGGCGGCCTGGCTCCGGGCGGCGCCCACCGCCGTGGCCTGCCGGTCGCCGACCCGGTCCGCCAGGGCGGCCCCCATGAGGTAGGCGTCGGGGTCGCTGGAGAACGCGAGCCGGGCGGCGGGTCCGAAGCCGCCACTGCGGTACTGGTCGGTGGCGACGGCGCCCAGGGCGTTGCGGGCGGCGTTGAGCCGGGCGGTCCGGCGGGCGGCCTCGTCGCGCAGCGCGTCCAGTTCCGCCTGGGCCTCCTGCACCGCCTCCTTGGCGCCGTTGTACTTCTCGGTGGCCTCTTCGGCCTCCCGGTACAGCCGGTCGGCCTCCGCCCTGACCTGGGCGGGGCCGCGGCGGGGTTCGGCGTGCCCGGAACCCTCCAAGACGGTGGCGGCGGCCGCCCCGGCGAGCGCCAGGGTGAGCGCCGCGCGGCCGCTCGGCGGATGCTGCTTGGGTTTCCGGTGCGCTGCCACGAGGGCGGTCACTTCCCTTCGGCGGGGGTGGGGCCTGGGGCAGGACGCTAAACGCGGGGGTCACGGCCGGGCGGCACCATGACCGCTATTGGCCGCAGGTGAGGGTTCCGGAACGCATTCGGAGAGCGTGATGCCCCCGAAATCCCGCATTCCGTAGCGGCTGCGACCGATGCGACGGATGAGGCGACCCTGACCGGCGTCCGGTGATATCGGCCCGGCTAGGCTCCGCGACATGGACGTACTCATCAATGTCTTCGTCGCCCTGCACGTCATCGGTATCGCCGCCCTGCTGGGCGGTTTCCTGACCCAGATGAAGGCGATGGGCGAGGGTACGGCGCGCTTCGGCCCCGCGATGCTGCACGGCGCGCTGACCATGCTGGTCACCGGGGTGGCCCTGGTCGGCCTCAACCAGGCCGACGACCAGACCGTGAACAACGTCAAGATCGGTGTGAAGCTGGCGATCCTGGTCGTCGTCCTCGGCCTGGTCTACGTCAAGCGGGACGAGGAGCGGGTCGACAAGGCGGCTTTCGGAGCCGTCGGCGGCCTGACCATGGCGAACATCTTCATCGCCACGCTCTGGACCTGACCCGACCTGACCTGAACGATCTGGCTCGGCCCGGCCCACGCGCGCGGCGGTCACGTCATGCCGGGCGCACGCCGCTGTGGACGGACAGGTGCGAGAGGGACTCCTCACGGACGCCCTCGCCGGGCCGGGGCGCGTGGATCATCTTCCCCTCGCCCTTGTAGATGCCCACGTGACCGCTGTCGCCGTGGAAGAACACCAGGTCGCCCGGGAGCAGGTCCTCCGTCGCGACCGGCGTGCCGGCGTGCGCCTGCTCCCGGGCGGTACGGGGGAGGTCGACCCCCGCCGCCCGCCACGCCGCCTGGGTGAGCCCGGCGCAGTCGTACGAGCTCGGGCCGGTCGCGCCCCAAACGTACGGCTTGCCTATCTGGGCCTCGGCGAAGGCCAGGACCTCTCGGGCCTTGGCGGTGGAGCGGCTGTCGTCGCCGCCCGGCCGGTACGGGTCGTACTCCGGCGGCTGGTGTTCCCGCGGCCGGTGCTCCACCGCCTCCGCCCGGCGGCGGGCGTCCTCCAGCAGGACCCGCGCCCCGCCGAGCTTGCGCTGCACGGTCTGCTTGGTGGCGCGGAGGGAGGCCTGCGAGACGCTGAGCGCCTCCGGCTCGCGCGCCGCCTCCGCCCGCCACGTCCCGAGGTCGGTGACCGTCCCCCCGGACCGGCCGGTGGACGGGCCCGCCGGCGGCTCAGGGGTCGTCAGCGGCTCGGGTGCCATCAGCGGCGAGAGGTCCCCCAGCGGCGCGAGGTCTCCCGGCGGCACCGGCTCCACGGGCGCGTGGGGGCCGGGCGCGAACACCGGCGCCGCGACCGGGCCCGGTCCCTCGGAGCGGTACGGGGCCGCCGCCCGCCCGGCGAGGGCCCGGCGCGGCCCGTCCGGGGCCTCCGTACGCCGGGCGGCGTCGCCGGCCGTCCCGCCGGCCTCGCGTCGCCGCTGCGGCGCGGCTTCCCCGGCCTTGCCGTACTGCTGGGTCCGACGCGCCGTGCCCGCCTGCCGGTAGAGGTCGTCGACCTTTCTCTGTACCTCCTCGACCGTCGGCGTGCGCTCCTGGTCGCCCGACGCACCGGTCGCGGCGGTCGCGCTCTGTGACGACAGGAGCGTGACCGAGGCCAGGGCGGCTGCCGTCGTGACCCCGACGGCGGGGGAGTGGGCATGCAGGGTCTGCAAGGTGCGCGATGCGCGCGGCTTGCGATGCGACGCCAAGGTCGGCATCTCCTTCCATGGACCGCCTACCGGGTCAGCCGTCGGGTTCGGGCGGAACGGAAGGTGCCCTACGGCCGTAGCGCGCCCTCAGGGGCTGCGGGCCGATTCACCTCGGTCGTGCGTGTGGTCCCCGGTTCCATACCGCCGTGGAGGCGGCACGGATTCGGCGTGGGCGGTCCGATCGGCGTGGTTCGCCGATGCGGGAACGGACCGCCTGGGCGAGCACGCTAGCCAACCTGTGGTGGTGCTGTGAAGGATGATGTTCGATATGCCCGATACGTATTCGTGACCTTGGCGTGATGTCGTCGAATCGGTACGGAGGGTGACGAGTCGGACCTGTTTCCGGTTCGTCCACGGCTGTCAGTGGGGCGGCCTAGACTCGATAGGCGATGAGCAGCCTCTTTGACGACAGCTTCCTGGCGGACCTCCGGAACCACACCGAGGAGCCCCCGCCGCCCGAGGACTCCGAGGGCCCCGGGCACGCCCCGGCCGCGGAGGAGGTCCCGCACGACCTCTTCGGCGACCGCTTCGACGTGCCCCCGGCCCGGGACGCCTACCACCGCGACGGCGCCCCGCGCACCGTCGTCGACCCCGCCGCGCTGCTGGAGGGGCTGAACGACCAGCAGCGCGCCGCCGTGGTGCATACTGGCTCGCCGCTGCTCATCGTCGCCGGCGCCGGCTCCGGCAAGACCCGGGTGCTGACCCACCGCATCGCCCACCTGCTGGGGACGCGCCACGTCCACCCCGGTCAGATACTGGCCATCACCTTCACCAACAAGGCCGCCGGCGAGATGAAGGAGCGCGTGGAGCAGCTCGTCGGCCCGCGCGCCAACGCCATGTGGGTCATGACCTTCCACAGCGCGTGCGTCCGCATCCTGCGCCGCGAGTCGAAGAAGCTCGGCTTCACGTCGTCGTTCTCGATCTACGACGCCGCCGACTCCAAGCGGCTGATGGCGCTGGTCTGCCGCGACCTGGACCTGGACCCGAAGAAGTTCCCGCCGAAGTCGTTCAGCGCCAAGATCTCGAACCTGAAGAACGAGCTGATCGACGAGGAGACCTTCGCCGACCAGGCCGCCGACGGCTTCGAGAAGACCCTGGCCGAGGCGTACCGGATGTACCAGGCGCGGCTGCGCGAGGCCAACGCCCTGGACTTCGACGACATCATCATGACGACGGTCCACCTCCTCCAGGCGTTCCCCGACGTCGCCGAGCACTACCGCCGCCGCTTCCGCCACGTCCTCGTCGACGAGTACCAGGACACCAACCACGCCCAGTACACCCTGGTCCGCGAGCTGGTGGGCACCGGATACGAGGACCTGGACCCGGCCGAGCTGTGCGTCGTCGGTGACGCCGACCAGTCGATCTACGCCTTCCGCGGCGCGACCATCCGCAACATCCTCCAGTTCGAGGAGGACTACCCGGACGCGACGACCATCCTGCTGGAGCAGAACTACCGCTCCACACAGACCATCCTGTCCGCCGCCAACGCGGTCATCGAGCGCAACGAGAGCCGCCGCCCCAAGAACCTGTGGACCAACGCGGGCGAGGGCGCCCGGATCATCGGGTACGTCGCGGACACCGAGCACGACGAGGCGCAGTTCGTCGCCGACGAGATCGACCGGCTGACGGACGCGGGCGAGGCCAAGGCCGGCGACGTCGCCGTCTTCTACCGGACGAACGCCCAGTCCCGTGTCTTCGAGGAGATCCTCATCCGCGTCGGCCTGCCGTACAAGGTCGTCGGCGGCGTCCGCTTCTACGAGCGCAAGGAGGTCCGCGACGTCCTCGCGTACCTGCGCGTGCTGGCCAACCCCGAGGACAACGTCCCGCTGCGCCGCATCCTCAATGTCCCCAAGCGGGGCATCGGCGACCGCGCCGAGGCGATGATCGACGCGCTGGCGCTGCGCGAGAAGATCACCTTCCCGCAGGCGCTCCGCCGGGTCGACGAGGCGTACGGCATGGCGGCCCGGTCGGCGAACGCCGTGAAGCGGTTCAACACGCTGATGGAGGAGCTCCGCACCATCGTGGACTCGGGAGCCGGCCCCGCGGTGGTGCTGGAGGCCGTGCTGGAGCGGACGGGATACCTCGCCGAGCTCCAGGCCTCCACCGACCCGCAGGACGAGACCCGGATCGAGAACCTCCAGGAGCTCGCCGCGGTCGCCCTCGAGTTCGAGCAGGAGCGCGGCGGCGAGGAGCCCGGCACGCTGGCGGAGTTCCTCGAGCGGGTCGCGCTCGTCGCCGACTCCGACCAGATCCCGGACGAGGACCAGGAGGGCTCCGGCGTCGTCACGCTGATGACCCTGCACACCGCCAAGGGCCTGGAGTTCCCGGTGGTGTTCCTGACCGGCATGGAGGACGGCGTCTTCCCGCACATGCGGGCCCTCGGCCAGACCAAGGAACTGGAGGAGGAGCGGCGCCTGGCGTACGTGGGCATCACCCGCGCCCGCGAGCGGCTCTACCTGACGCGGTCGACGCTGCGCAGCGCGTGGGGGCAGCCCTCGTACAACCCGCCGTCGCGGTTCCTGGAGGAGATCCCGGGCGCGTACCTGGAGTGGAAGCGCACGGGCGCCATGGCCAAGCCCGCCGGGCCGACGTCCGGGATCGCGTCGTCGCTGTCCTCGTCGCTGGCGGCCCGGTCGCGGTCCGGCGGCCCGTCCGGCTTCGCCACCCGGCGCACCACCGACAAGCCGGTGATCTCGCTGGCGGTCGGTGACCGGGTGACGCACGACCAGTTCGGGCTCGGCACGGTGATGGCGGTGACGGGCGTGGGCGCGGACGCGCAGGCGACGATCGACTTCGGTGACGAGAAGCCCAAGCGGCTGCTGCTGCGGTACGCGCCGGTCGAGAAGCTGTAGCGGGACCTAGGTCGGGTCGAGGCCGTGGCTGCGCAGCCACGGCAGCGGGTCGATCGCGGCGCCGCCGCCGGGCCGTACCTCGAAGTGCAGGTGCGGTCCGGTGGAGTTGCCCGAGTTGCCGGAGTACGCGATCACTTCGCCGGCCTTGACCTCGCCGGACCTGATCTTGGTGCTGCTGAGATGGCAGTACCAGGTCTCGGTGCCGTCCTCGGCGGTCACGATCGCCATGTTGCCGTACGCGCTGTTCCACTGGGTGCGCACGGTGCCGTCGGTCGCGGCCATGACCGGGGTCCCGTACTGGACGGGGAAGTCGATACCGGTGTGCAGGGACATCCAGTTGACGCCCGCCTGCCCGTACCGCGCGCTGAGCTGGTGCAGGGCGACGGGGAGGGCGAACTTGGGGCGCAGCGCCTCGCGGCGGGCCGCCTCCTCCTCACGCTTCTTGCGATCCGCCTCCTGGCGCGCCCTGAGGTCGATGCGCTCCTGGGTGCGGCTGGCGCGGTCGCCGAAGTCGCGGGCGTCGGCGCTGAGCGCGGCCAGCTGGGTGTCGAGTTCGCTGTTGGCGACGACCGGCTGCACCGAGACGGGGTCGGCGGCGGTCACCGCCTTCTCGTCGGCCTTCGCCTCGGCCGGGCCACTGCCCGTGAGGCCGCTGACCGAGGCGGCGGCGATACCGGCGACGCCCATCACGCAGGCCGAGGGGACAGCGACGGTGAGGAGCGCGGAACGCTTGGCCGGGGTACGGCGCCGGCCCCGGCCGCCGCCACCGCCCGTCGCGCCCGCGCGGCGGCTGGCCCGGGGGGCGACGGGGGTGATCGCGGTCTGGGTGAGGCTCTCGTGCAGGCCCTCGGGCTCCGGCTCGTACGCCGCTTCCGGTTCCGGTTCCGGTTCGGCCGCGGACTCGGGCGCCGCCTCGGGCTCCGGGTGCGGCTCCATGTGCGGTTCCGGCGTGGCAAGTTGGTCGGCGGCCGCGTAGTCGTACTGCTCGGGGAGGGGGAACGTCTCTGTCGGCGCGGCGGCCTGGTTCCAGGCGGTGGCGTCGTAGGCGCCGGTGTCGAGCGCGGCGGCGGCCACGTTCCACTGGCCGGTGGCGTCGTAGGTACCCGCGCCGGTCCAGGCGGTGGAGTCCCACTGTCCGGTGTGCCCGGACTGCTCGGCGTACCCGGTGGTGTCCGTGGTGGCCCACTGCTGGGTGGCGGTGGCGGCGGTCCACTGCGTGGCGTCGTACTGGCCACTGTGGTCGGCGTAGTAACCGCCGGCGCCGTCGCTGCTTTCGTAGGGGGTTCCGTAGGTGTCCCCGTAGGTGCCGGGGAGGGCTCCGAAGAGAGGATCGGTGGCGAAACTGCCGGTTTCCTGGCTGCCGGACTCGAGGCTGCCCGTGGAATAAGCGTCGTCTCCGACGTACCCGGCGTGGGGGTGCTGGTCGTTCACCAACTTCTCTCTCGCCTCGGCAGCAGGACCAGGTCTGGGGTGGCCCCCGGTGACAGGGGCCCCAGAGGGAAAGCAGTGGGCGCGACTGTACCCGGCGGTACGCGCAACCGACAATCTTCCGCGGGTTTTAGGCCCTGGGGAAACGGGCATTCGGCCGCCTTTCGGCGGAGTGCGGGCAGAGCCTTGGCCCTACGTTCGATAGATGTTCGACAGCCGGCCGGGTGACGTCAGGCCACGGACGCGGAATCGGATGTTCCGGCGGTCGCCGCCCCGTCGGACTCCAGCACCTCGCGGACGCCGGCGGCGACCGCGGGGTGCACGGGCAGCGCGAGATGGCCGATTCCGGTGACGCGTACGTTCCGCGTGATCAGGTCCGGATGCTCGACGCGTGCCGTCTCCACCGGAACCATCCACTGGTCCAGGTCGCTCCAGAAGCCGACGAAGCGCGTACGGCAGCCGGGCGCCGGCTCGGCGAGCTCCCGGAGCACGGACGAGCCGGGGCGCATCTGGCGGACCAGCGGGTGTGCGCCGGCGAGCGGTGCGACGGCCGTCCCGGAGTGCGGGGTGCCGAGGGTGACCAGGGTGCGCACGCGACGGTCGCCGCCGAGCCGCTGGACGTAGTAGCGGGCGATCAGACCGCCGAGACTGTGCCCGACGATGTCGACCTCGCGATGGCCCGTACGCTCGCAGATCTCCTCGATGTGGCGCCCGAGCAGCTCGGCGGCGGCGCGGATGTCGCAGGTGAGCAGGGAGTGGTTGAGGGATTCCACATGGCGCCGCCCGTGCCGCAGGAGGGACCGCCGCAGCAGTACGAAGACGGAGCGGTTGTCCGCGAAGCCGTGCAGCAGCACGGTCGGCGGCTGCGGCGCTGCGCCGGACGGGAGGGACGGGGCAGGCGGCGGCCCGGCGGGGCGCGGGCGCCGTTCGGGCGCGATGCCGGTGGGATAGAGGACCAGGTGACCGGCCAGGATCGCCAGTTCGAGGGCGGTGGCCCTGAACAGGGCGGTGGACATCCGTAAGGGGATGAGCGGCAGCAGTTTCCAGGGCAGCAGGACCTTCACGGCCGACCTCCGAATCGGGGTGCCGTCCCGGAGGGGGTGCGATGTGGTCGTACCCCGCGCCGTGCGGCTGGCGGCGCGGTGATACGGCGACCTCGCTGCGGCTCCCTTGGCGATCGTCCCGGGTTCTCTGGGGTCGATGGGCCACCCGATACGGGTACGACGCCTGGCGAACTTGTCCCACGTGTGATTTCCCCCTCCCTGTCCACCGCGAAACGGCCGGTTGCGGGATGCTGTAGATAACGTTCGTTCACCTCCCCGGCATTTAGGTACGGGGGACGCATGTGGAGGCAGTGATGGGTGTGACCGGTCCGATCCGCGTGGTGGTGGCCAAGCCGGGTCTCGACGGCCACGATCGCGGCGCGAAGGTGATCGCGCGGGCGCTTCGTGATGCCGGTATGGAGGTCATCTACACGGGCCTGCACCAGACGCCGGAACAGATCGTGGACACGGCGATCCAGGAGGACGCGGACGCGATCGGTCTGTCGATCCTGTCGGGCGCCCACAACACGTTGTTCGCCAAGGTGATCGAGCTGCTGAAGGAGCGCGACGCGGAGGACATCAAGGTGTTCGGCGGCGGGATCATCCCGGACGCCGACATCCCGCCGCTGAAGGAGAAGGGCGTGGCGGAGATCTTCACGCCCGGCGCGACGACGGCCTCGATCGTGGACTGGGTCAACGCCAACGTCCGCGTGTCCGCCGAGGCGTAGCCCCCGCGCGAGGCCGCGGCCAGGCGGGCGGCCCGCGCGCGGCCGACTGCCGTGATGCGGGTTGCCCACCTGTGGCCGGTTGCCGTTGGGAGCCGCTCCGTGAGGGGTGTCCCGGGCTCTCCGCGTCCCCCTTCGAGGCGGGCCCGGGGTGGTTCCGCCGGCGTGAGGGTGGCGGGGTCAGGCGGGGGTGCTGGGACGTAATAGGAGCGAAGCGACAGTCCGAGCGCCCCCCGCCGCGGGCCCCGGCGTCCGCCCCGCACCACCGCCCCGCACCACCGGCGCGAGCCGACGTGCGCCCCCGCGCCGCCGCGGGCCCCCGGCACCGGGGCGGCGGGACCCCCGCACCCGCCACCGCACCACCGTGCGGGGTCGGAGCGGTTCAGCCCCGGGGGCCCGGGGGCGAAGCCACCGGCAGCAGTTCCGCCCGCATCGCCGCGCGCAGCCGCAGCGTGGCGACCAGGCGCTGGAACGCCTCCGACCAGTAGCCCCCCGCGCCGGGGGAAGCGCCCTCCGGTTCGTCCGGGACGGCGGTCAGGATCTCCAGGCGGTCCGCCTGGCCGGGGTCGAGGCAGCGCTCCGCCAGCCCCATCACCCCGCTGAAGCTCCATGGGTAGCTTCCCGCGTCACGGGCGATGTCCAGCGCGTCGACCACCGCGCGGCCGAGGGGTCCGGCCCAGGGCACCGCGCAGACCCCCAGCAGCTGGAACGCCTCCGACAGGCCGTGCGCAGCGATGAAGTCGGCGACCCACAGGCCGCGTTCGCCGTCGGGGAGGATGGTCAGCAGCTTGGACCGCTCGGCCAGCGAGGACGTGCCCGGGCCGGTCGCCGGGGGTGTCGTCGGCGGGCCGAGCAGCGCACGGGCCCAGGCGGGGTCGCGCTGCCGGACCGCCGCGCGGCACCAGGCGGCGTGCAGCTCGTCGGCCCAGTCGTCGGCGACCGGCAGGGCGACGATCTCCGTGGGTGTGCGGCGGCCAAGCCGTGCCGTCCATACGGTCAGCGGAGCCGACTCGACCAGCTGGCCCAGCCACCAGGACCGTTCGCCCCGGCCTGTCGGCGGGTCGGGCTGGACGCCGTCCCGCCGCATGTCGGCGTCGCACTCGTGCGGGGCCTCGACCGTGATCGTCGCCTCCGCGCCCGTACGGTCCAGGTGCACGCAGCTGGAGGCGCGCACCGCCATGCGGCGGGCGAGCGCCGAGCGGGGCAGCGCGGAGAGCAGTTCGGCGGCGGTGGACCGGACGTTGCGGCTGCGGTCGGAGAGCGCTTGCTCCAGGAACGGCTCGTCGGCGTCGGACAGTCCGGTGCGCAGCGAGTCGAGGAACATCAGCCGGTCCTCGGCGCGCTCGGCCGGCCAGGTCGAGGCGAGCAGGGCCGCCGCGGCGGCCGGGTCGTGTGCCCGTACGGCACCGAGCAGCGCGACCCGCTCGGCGAACAGGCCCTCCTCCCACAGGCGCCGCACGGCGTCCGGGTCGGCGGGGTCCGGCAGCGCGGTCCCTCCCGAGGCGCCGCGCAGGGCGAACCGCCACTCCGGGTTGAGCCGGGCCAGCCACAGCCCGAGCGGTCCGGCGAACGTCAGTGCGGCCGGCCGCAGGTCGGTACGCGCCCGTGCCGCGTCCAGCAGCGCGGGCAGCACGGACGCCGGCGCCCGGTAGCCGTGCGCGTTCGCGGCGGCCAGCCACTGCGGCAGCAGCTCCGTCAGGTCGGGCGCCGTGCCCCGGCGGCCGCCGCCGGAGGAGGTGCCGGAACGGTCGGCGAGCAGGTGGGCGAGCCGGCGCCGGGCCGGATCGGGCAGGGGTGGCCGCCCGTCGTGCGGCGCGGGCTCCGGCAGACCGGCGGCAGGTCCCGGCAGCAGTCCCGCCCGGCGCCGCACGGTGTGCAGCGCGGCGGCGTCCAGCAGCGCGACCGGCGCGTCCTTGCCGGGGGACCGCGCCAGGACGTCGTCGGCCGGGGCGCGGCGGTCGGTGCCGAGCAACGCCGAAGTGACGAGGTCTTCCCAGGTGGTGGTCATCGGTGTCCTCCGTACGTCAGGTCAGCGGGACCGTCTCGGGCGTCTCCGAGGACCAGGCGGTCAACGGGGTGAAGCCGCGGTGCCCGCACTCGCCGAACACCGTGACCGGTCTGCCGCCGGACAGTGCGGCCAGCCGCCACAGGCCGGGGCCGCCGAGCGCGGCCGTCGCGACCGGCAGCGCGGAGCCGCCGTCCGCGTCGGCCAGTTGCCAGCCGCCGTCCTGGGACGGCGCGGGTATCACGCCGGTCAGGGTCACCGGCCACGAGTCCAGCCACGGGTCGTCCCGCAGCGCCGTGCCGTACGCCGCCAGGGCATCGGCCACGTCCCCGCCCGGTGGGTGTCCGGTGTCCGGCACCGGTGTCGAGAACTGTTCACCGAGTTCGGCCCGGAGCCGCCCGGCGCCCGGGTACGGCCTGACCTCGGCGTCGATGACCACCCCCACGGGCAGGGCGAGTGCGGGCGCCCGTCCGGCGGCGCCGAAGGAGAGCAGCAGCGCCGTCCGTCCGCTGCTCCGTCCGTGCAGCCAGACGCGACGTGTCGTCAGTTTGCCGTCGGAGGTGTCGTACTGGGCGAGCACCGACCAGTGGTCGCGCACGGCCGGGCCGTCGGCGGACGCGGTGAGGCCGACTCTCGTGCGGACCGTGGCGGCCAGCGGCTCCGGCAGCCGTCCGATGTCCAGCCACGCGCGGTCGAGCAGGTGAGTCAGCGCGCATTCCTCCAGCAGCCGCACCGGCCAGCCCGGCCCCGAGCCCGGTATCGCCCCCAGCTCCCTGACCCGGCCGGCCAGGCCCGGGGCCTGGGCGTCGACCATGCGGGCCGCGGTCTCCTCCCACAGCCCGTACCCCGACCGGTCGGCGGCGGCCAGCCCGCCGCGCAGCAGGTCGGCGAGCCGCTGCTCCAGCTCCTCGGCGCCGGCCGTGATCCGGGCGGCCCGCTGCTCGGCGCGGCGCCGTGCCGCCTCCGGGTCGCCGCTCCTCGCGGGCCCGCCGTCCCCCGGGTCCTGTCCTCGTCCTCCCGCCGCGCGGGCGCGTCGCCCCGCCAGCCACGGCTCGGCCCAGTCCGGCGCGTCGCCGTCGCGCACGGCATCCCCGTCCGCCGCCCAGAGCAGCAGCAGCGCCAGCGCGTGTTTGCACGGGAACTTCCGGCTCGGGCAACTGCACGAGTAGGCCGGGCCCGTGGTGTCGACGATCGTCCGGTACGGCTTGCTGCCACTGCCCTTGCACAGCCCCCAGACCGCCCCCGAGCCGTCGCTTCCGCCGCCCGACCACGGCCCGGCCGTGCCGAGCTTGGCGCCCGCCCTGCGTGAGGCGTCGTCAGGAGCCAGAGCCAGCACCTGTTCCGCCGTCCAGCGCACCCCCTGCTGATTCATGGGAACGACGGTAGGTGACCCCACTGACAATCGGCTCTGACCAGCGATTTCGCCCGGATGGAGAGGAGTTGACTTTGCTTTGCCTTTACTGTTTTCTGCCTGTGACACCGTCAACTCATCCGGGGGACCGCATGAACCGCACCGCCCGCACCATCGCGTCGGCGCTCGTCACCGGTGGACTCGTCCTCGGCCTCGGCGCCTGCTCCGAGATCGCCGACGAGGCCGCCAAGCAGGTCGACAAGGAAGTCAACGAGCAGTACGAGGTGACGTACGAGATCACCGGCAAGGGCATCGACTCGATCGACTACCACGTCGACGGCGGCGACGTGACGAACCCCAAGGTCGAGTCGGTGCAGAAGCCCGCGCTGCCGTGGAAGAAGACGGTGAAGCTCCGGGGCCTCCTGCCGCCCGGCGTGCTCCCGGTCGCCGTCGACCCGGCGGGCGTCGAGATGTCGTGCAAGATCATCTACCAGGGCAAGGTCATCAAGGAGCAGACGGCCAAGGGGATGGCCGCCGCGACCGGCTGCATCGCGGTCTCCCCGGTCGCCGGCTGACCCGCCCGGCGACCCCCGACCGCGCCCCGGCCACCACGCGTTCCGCCCCACGAGCGGCCCCCGAAGCACCTTCGGGCCACCGTGATCAGCGGAAACGGTGGATTGTCAGTGGCATGGTGCACGGTGGATCCCACACCCGGTCGCACATGATCTGGAGGGGGATCCATCACCGTGCCCGCACCCACCGAAGCCACCCGAGAAGCCGTCGGAGCACCCGGCACCGAGGTCCTGCGCCCGCACGCCGAGGACGCGTTCGCACACGAGCTGAAGGCACTGGCCGCGGCCGACGACCGTCCCCGCCCGGCCCGTTGGCGCCTGTCGCCGTGGGCCGTCGCCACCTACCTGCTCGGTGGAACCCTGCCCGACGGCACCGTGATCACGCCGAAGTACGTCGGACCGCGCCGGATCGTCGAAGTCGCCGTCACCACCCTCGCCACCGACCGCGCCCTGCTGCTGCTCGGCGTCCCGGGCACCGCCAAGACCTGGGTGTCGGAGCACCTCGCCGCCGCCGTCAGCGGCGACTCCACGCTGCTGGTCCAGGGCACAGCCGGCACCCCCGAGGAAGCCATCCGCTACGGGTGGAACTACGCGCAGCTGCTCGCCCACGGGCCCAGCCGTGACGCCCTCGTGCCCAGCCCGGTCATGCGGGCCATGTCCGACGGCATGACCGCGCGCGTCGAGGAGCTCACCCGCATACCCGCCGACGTGCAGGACACCCTGATCACGATCCTCTCCGAGAAGACACTGCCGATCCCCGAACTCGGCCAGGAGGTGCAGGCGGTACGGGGCTTCAACCTCATCGCCACCGCCAACGACCGCGACCGCGGCGTCAACGACCTGTCCAGCGCGCTGCGCCGCCGCTTCAACACCGTCGTCCTCCCGCTGCCCGCCACGGCGGACGCCGAGGTCGAGATCGTCTCCCGGCGCGTCGACCAGTTGGGACGCTCCCTCGACCTGCCCACGGCCCCCGAGGGCGTCGACGAGATCCGCAGGGTCGTCACCGTCTTCCGCGAACTGCGCGACGGCGTGACCACCGACGGCCGCACCAAGCTGAAGTCCCCCTCCGGGACGCTGTCCACAGCCGAGGCGATCTCCGTCGTCACCAACGGCCTGGCCCTCGCCGCGCACTTCGGCGACGGGGTGCTGCGCCCCGGCGACGTGGCCGCCGGCATTCTCGGCGCGGTCGTCCGCGACCCGGCGGCCGACCGTGTCGTCTGGCAGGAGTACCTGGAGACCGTCGTGCGCGAGCGGGACGGCTGGAAGGACTTCTACCGGGCGTGCCGCGAGGTGTCCGCATGACGGCCGGATCCACCGGACCCCTGCTGCTCGGAGTGCGCCACCACGGGCCCGGATCGGCCCGTGCGGTGCGGGCCGCTCTGGACGCCGCCAAGCCCCCGGCCGTGCTGATCGAGGGCCCGCCCGAGGGGGACGCCCTGCTGCCGCTGGCGGCCGACGAGCGGATGCGCCCACCGGTCGCGCTCCTCGCGCACGCCGTCGACGACCCCGGGCGCGCGTCGTTCTGGCCGATGGCCGAGTTCTCCCCCGAGTGGGTCGCCATCCGCTGGGCGCTCGACCACGGGGCGTACGTCCGCTTCATCGACCTGCCCGCCGCC
This sequence comes from Streptomyces sp. NPDC045701, assembly GCF_056432045.1. NCBI lineage: Bacteria > Bacillati > Actinomycetota > Actinomycetes > Kitasatosporales > Streptomycetaceae > Streptomyces > Streptomyces sp. NPDC045701. The sequence goes on from NZ_JBWKJV010000001.1 coordinate 251,388, forward strand.
CACACCCTCGCCATGGCCGGGGACCCCACCTGGAGGGACGGCGAGGGCGAGGGGATGACCGGCGACGGCGTCGGCGAACAGCGGCACGGACTGCGTGTCGACCCCCTCGCCGTGCTCGCCGGGACCGCCGGGTACGACGACCCGGAGCGCTGGTGGGAGGACGTCATCGAGCACCGGGGCACCGGAGCGGCACCCAACGGGCCACCACCCGGCGCAAGCCACGACCCGATCGCGGTCTTCGCCGGACTCGCCGACGCCATGACCGCCCTGCGCGAGACCTACGGACACGGCGGACACGACCGCGACCTTGTCCGCGAGGCCCACATGCGCCTCCAGCTCCGCGCCGCGCGCAAGGCGCACGGGGACGGCGTGGCCGTCGTCTGCGGTGCCTGGCACGTGCCCGCCCTCGCCGCCACGACCACCGTCACCGCCGACCGCGCCCTGCTCAAGGGGCTGCCCAAGGTGAAGACCGAGATCACCTGGGTGCCCTGGACACACCGCAGGCTCGCCCGGCACAGCGGCTACGGCGCCGGCGTCGACTCGCCCGGCTGGTACGGGCACCTGTTCGGCGCGCCCGACCGGCCGGTCGAGCGCTGGCTGACCAAGGTCGCCGGACTGCTGCGCGACGAGGACCGGATCGTCTCCTCCGCCCATGTCATCGAGGCCGTACGGCTCGCCGGCACGCTCGCCGTCATGCGCGGGCGCCCCCTCGCCGGGCTGACCGAGACGATCGACGCCGTACGGGCGGTGATGTGCGACGGCTCCGACGTGCCGCTCGGGCTCATCAGGGACCGCCTGATCATCGGTGACGCGCTCGGCCAAGTCCCCGACGACGCCCCCGCCGTCCCCCTGCAACGCGACCTCACCCGGCTCCAGCGCACCCTGCGTCTCAAGCCCGAGGCCTTCGAGCGGGACCTCGACCTGGACCTGCGCAAGGAGACCGACGCGGCGCGCAGCCTGCTGCTGCACCGGCTGCGGCTCCTCGGCGTCGGCTGGGGCGAACCGGCCGCGGGGCGCGCCGGCACCGGCACCTTCCGGGAGAGCTGGCGGTTGTGCTGGGAGCCGGAGCTGCACGTCCGGGTCGCCGAGGCCGGGGTGTGGGGCACCACCGTGCTCTCCGCCGCCACCGCCAGGGCGGAGGCGGACGCCGGCTCGGCCACCGCGCTCGCCGAGGTCACGGCCCTCGCGGAGCGGTGCCTCCTGGCCGGGTTGTCCGGCGCCCTGCCCGTGGTGATGCGGGCCCTCGCCGACCGTGCCGCGCTGGACGCGGACGTCGGTCACCTCGCCCAGGCCCTGCCGGCCCTGGCCCGGTCCCTCCGGTACGGCGACGTGCGGTCCACGGACACCGCCGCGCTCGGCGGGGTCGCCACCGGGATCGCGATGCGGATCTGCGTCGGCCTGCCGCCCGCGTGCACGGGCCTGGACGCCGACGGCGCCGCCGAGATGCGCGGCCACCTGGACGCCGTCCACAACGCGATCCGGCTCCTGCCGGCCGGCGGCACGGAGGACGTCACGGGCAGGTGGACCGACGTCCTGGGCGGGCTGGCCGGGCGGGACAGCGTCCCCGGCGTCATCCGGGGACGGGCCGCGCGGCTGCTCCTGGACGACGGACGGCTCGCGAAGGACGAGGCGGCGCGGCTGATGGGGCTCGCGCTCTCGCCCGGCACCCCGCCCGCCGAGGCCGCCGCCTGGATCGAGGGCTTCGTCGGCGGGGGCGAGTCCAACCCCGGCGGCGGCATGCTGCTCGTCCACGACGAGCGGCTCCTCGGGCTGGTCGACGCCTGGCTGACCGGGGTGCCCGCGGAGGCGTTCACCGACGTGCTGCCGCTGCTGCGGCGCACGTTCTCCGCGTACGAACCGGGGGTCCGCCGCACGCTGGGCGAGCTGGTGCGGCGCGGCCCGGCAGCCGGTGGCGCGGCGCGTGCGCAGGCCGCGGTGCCCGGTTTCGCGGCCGATCTCGACGAGAGCCGGGCGGACGCGGTGCTGCCGCTGCTGCGGCTCCTGCTGGGCACGGACACGGACGACGACGAGCTGTCGGGGGCGGGGGAGCGGTGAGTGACGACGAGCGCCTGAGGCGCTGGCGCCTGGTGCTGGGCGGGGGCGAGGCCGACGGGACGGGCCGCGCGCTCGCCGGGACCGACGCCGCCATGGACGGCACCCTGGCCGCCCTGTACGGGGAGAAGGGCGGCTGGGGCAGCGGCGGCCGGGACCGTTCCGCGGGGCTCGGGGCGTCGGCGCCGTCCGTCGCCCGCTGGCTCGGCGACATCCGCGCCTACTTCCCCAGCACGGTCGTCCAGGTGATGCAGCGGGACGCGATCGACCGGCTCGGCCTGTCCGCGCTGCTGCTCGAACCCGAGATGCTGGAGGCCGTCGAGGCGGACGTCCACCTGGTCGGCACCCTCCTCTCGCTCAACAAGGCGATGCCCGAGACGACGAAGGAAACGGCACGGGCCGTCGTACGCAAGGTCGTCGACGACCTGGAGAAGCGGCTGGCCACCCGCACCCGGGCCACGCTCACCGGCGCGCTCGACCGCAGCGCGCGCGTCAGCAGGCCGCGGCACCGGGACATCGACTGGGACCGCACCATCAGGGCCAACCTGAAGAACTACCTGCCGGAGCAGCGCACGATCGTGCCGGAGCGGCTCATCGGGTACGGGCGGGCTGCCCGGTCCGTGAAGAAGGACGTGGTGCTCTGCATCGACCAGTCCGGTTCGATGGCGGAGTCGGTGGTGTACGCCTCGGTGTTCGGCGCCGTGCTGGCGTCCATGCGGTCCCTCGCGACCCGGCTGGTCGTCTTCGACACGGCCGTCGTGGACCTCACCGACCAGCTGGACGACCCCGTGGACGTCCTGTTCGGCACCCAGCTCGGCGGCGGCACCGACATCAACCGGGCGCTGGCGTACTGCCAGTCGCGGATCACGCGCCCGGCCGACACCGTCGTCGTCCTGATCAGCGACCTCTACGAGGGCGGCATACGCGACGAGATGCTGAAGCGGGTGGCGGCGATGAAGGCGTCGGGCGTGGAGTTCGTGGCGCTGCTCGCGCTCTCCGACGAGGGCGCCCCGGCGTACGACCGCGAACACGCGGCGGCGCTCGCGGCCCTCGGCGCGCCCGCGTTCGCCTGTACCCCCGACCACTTCCCGGAGGTCATGGCGGCGGCGATCGAGAAACGACCCCTGCCCATACCGGACATGTGACCCATCGGTAACGCGGGGCTTGCGCCACCGGGGCGGGTTCGTGCGAGCATCACCCCGACGTACGCGGAAGACGATGTTCCGCGCAGAGGAGGAATCCGCAGACCGTGACCGCAGCGACCGCCGCCGTGCCCGTGACCGTCCCGCGCCTCGTGCGCGGGACGGTGGCGCGGCGCGCGCTGGCGGTCGTGCTGCTCCTCGGTGGCCTGCTGGCCCTGGGCCTCCTGCTCGGCGGCCCGGCGCACGCGGCGGACCGGCCGGGAACCACGCCCGTGGCACCTGCCGGCGACGTGGACCACGAACAGCCGGGGGCGGCCGCCGGACGGCTCGTCGACGCCCATGGGACCAAAGCCGCCGCCGGCGGGCGCGTAACGGCCGCCGTCCGGGAGGCCGAGGAGGCCGCCGACCCGGTGATCGGTACCGTCACCGGGCCCGTCACGAGCACCGTGCCCGAGGTCACCGAGGGCCTGACCCAGGTCACCGGGGCGCTCCCCGGGATCCCGTCCCCGTCGGCGCCGCCCGTCGTCCCTGACCTCCCCGCCGCGCCCCCGGCACCCCTGCCGCAGCCCGGCCCCGGCGTGCCGCTCGCACCGCCGACCGGCACCCCCGGGACCCACGACGGAGCCCAGGAGACCCGGGGCGGGGCGCAGGACGCCGCCACCGCCCACGAGACGGCCGGCCGGCCCGCCGCCGCCCAGCCCCGTACCCACGCCCCGGCCCTCCGGCCGGCGGCGACCGACGCCCCGGGCTCCGCTACCGCCGTCTCCCACGCCGAGGCCGCCGCGCACCGCGCCACGGCCACCCACATCGCCGTGCCGTCGCCGCCCTTCGCGCCCGGCCCGTGCGGTGGCGCCGTCCGGCAGTCCGCCGCCGGCGACGGCGGCACCCCGCGCCCCGGCGACCAGCACGCCGTGGCGTCCCCGGCGGACGCCTCCTCCGTACCGGCACGGGGCACCGCGCGGCCGGCGACCGCCGCGCCCCTCCGGGACCGGCCGCACACCATCCTCGAATTCCCCGGCTAGGGCAGCCCTCCCCCGCTCAAGACCTGCCGCGCGGGGGCGGGACAGGTCTGCCCGTCATCTCCAGCCGAGAACCGAATTCGAAGGATCCGACGTACCCATGCACCAGAACATCCGCCGTTCCATAGCCGTCGCCGCCACCGCCACGGGCATGTGGGCCATCGGCACCGCCGCGGCCAGCGCGGCCGAGGTGTCCCTGCCGGTGCCGGTCTCCACCCCGGACCGGGCGGTCGACACCGCCGACACCGCGGCCGACACGGCGGTCGACACCGCCACCGGCACCGCGGCCGAAGCCGTCACCGGCGGTACGACCGCCGCAGCCGCAGCCGCCGCCGACACCGCGACCGCCACCACCACCGACCGCGCCGAGGACGTCACCCGGCAGGCCGCCCAGGACGTCCGCACCGACGCCCGGTACGCGTCGGCGCCCGTCCAGGCCGTGGGCGCGGAGGCCCAGGACGAGATCGACTACCTGTTCGGCCCCCTCACCGCCTTCGCCCACGAGGTGGCGAACGACCCCGCCGCCACCGCCACGCCCGTCGCTGACGCCGCCGCCCAGGACACCCTGCCGCCCATCGCGTACCGCGCCGTCCACTCCGTCCTGCCGGTCGCCGGCCAGGCCGTCGGGGACGCGGGCGTCCTCGCCGAGGACGTCGTCTCCGACGCCTACCCCTTCGCCGAGGGCGTCGTCTCCGGCGTCCCGCCGCTGGCCGGCGGAGTGGCCGGCCAGGTCGACCCCTTCGCGGACGGCGTCACCGGTTCGGTGCGGCCGCTCGTCCAGGCCGTCGCCGACCAGGTCCAGCCGGTCGTCCAGGGCGTGGGCGGCAGCGCGACCGGCCTCGCCGAGGGCGTGACCGGCGAGGTGACGCCGTTCGCGTACGGCGTGACCGGCGACGTCCGGCCCTTCGCGGCCGGCCTGGCGGAGGGCGTGACCGAGGACGTCCAGCCGCTCGCCGGCAACGCCGCCACGGGCGCGCACGGCACGATCGGGACGGTCACTCCGGACTACCTGCCGTACGGCGTGTGACCGGAGTCTGATCCGGTACGAAATCCGTAGCAACGGGCGGCCTCACAGCCAGGGGGGCCGCCCGTCGGAGGTCCGTGCTTGTGACAGGTATCACCGCTCCGGTGTGATCTGTGATTTAGGACCCTCGGTCTCACGGGGATAACCTGCGAGACGGACATGCCGCGTCCACGGACACCGTGTACGCCTCCCTTGTGACAGCGCAGTCACGTTGCCCTCCGCGGCACGCCCACGCAGACAACGGAACCGCGATCACCAGAAAAGGGACGGACGCGCGTGGACCTGTTCGAGTACCAGGCGAGGGACCTCTTCGCCAAGCACGGTGTACCGGTGCTGGCCGGTGAAGTCATCGACACGCCTGAGGCGGCGCGCGCGGCGACCGAGCGACTGGGCGGCCGTTCGGTCGTCAAGGCGCAGGTGAAGGTCGGCGGCCGCGGCAAGGCCGGCGGCGTCAAGCTGGCCGCCACTCCGGACGAGGCCGTCGCCCGCGCGACGGACATCCTCGGCATGGACATCAAGGGCCACACGGTCCACAAGGTGATGATCGCCGAGACGGCACCCGAGATCGCCGAGGAGTACTACGTCTCCTACCTCCTCGACCGCACCAACCGCACCTTCCTCGCCATGGCCTCCGTCGAGGGCGGCATGGACATCGAGGAGGTCGCGGCCACCAAGCCCGAGGCCCTGGCGAAGATCCCGGTCGACGCCAACGAGGGTGTCACCGAGGCCAAGGCCCGCGAGATCGTCGAGGCCGCCAAGTTCCCGGACGCGGTCAAGGACCAGGTCGCCGAGATCCTGGTGACCCTGTGGAAGACCTTCGTCGCCGAGGACGCCCTCCTCGTCGAGGTCAACCCGCTGGCCAAGGTCGCCGACGGCCGCGTGATCGCGCTCGACGGCAAGGTGTCGCTGGACGCCAACGCGGACTTCCGCCAGCCGGAGCACGAGGCCCTCGAGGACAAGGCCGCAGCCAACCCGCTCGAGGCTGCCGCCAAGGCCAAGAACCTCAACTACGTCAAGCTCGACGGCGAGGTCGGCATCATCGGCAACGGCGCGGGTCTGGTCATGTCGACCCTCGACGTCGTCGCGTACGCCGGTGAGGCGCACGGCGGCGTGAAGCCGGCCAACTTCCTCGACATCGGCGGCGGCGCGTCCGCCCAGGTGATGGCGAACGGCCTGGAGATCATCCTCGGCGACCCGGACGTCAAGTCCGTCTTCGTCAACGTCTTCGGTGGCATCACCGCCTGTGACGAGGTCGCCAACGGCATCGTCCAGGCGCTGCAGCTGCTCGCCGACAAGGGCGAGGACGTCAGCAAGCCGCTGGTCGTGCGCCTCGACGGCAACAACGCGGAGCTGGGTCGCAAGATCCTGTCGGACGCCAACCACCCGCTCGTACAGCGTGTGGACACCATGGACGGCGCGGCCGACAAGGCCGCCGAGCTCGCGGCTGCGAAGTAAGGGACGAGGTCGGAAACACCATGGCTATCTTCCTGACCAAGGAAAGCAAGGTCATCGTCCAGGGCATGACCGGTGCCACGGGCATGAAGCACACCAAGCTCATGCTGGGTGACGGCACCAACATCGTCGGTGGCGTCAACCCGCGCAAGGCGGGCACCACCGTCGACTTCGACGGCACGTCCGTCCCCGTCTTCGGCTCGGTCGCCGAGGCGATGAAGGAGACCGGCGCGGACGTCTCCGTCCTCTTCGTGCCGCCGGCCTTCGCCAAGGCCGCCGTCGTCGAGGCCATCGACGCCGAGATCCCGCTGGCCGTCGTCATCACCGAGGGCATCGCGGTCCACGACTCCGCCGCGTTCTACGCGTACGCGGTCGAGAAGGGCAACAAGACCCGGATCATCGGCCCGAACTGCCCCGGCCTGATCACGCCGGGCCAGTCCAACGCCGGCATCATCCCGGGCGACATCACCAAGCCCGGCAAGATCGGTCTGGTGTCGAAGTCCGGCACGCTGACCTACCAGATGATGTACGAGCTGCGCGACATCGGCTTCTCCTCGGCCGTCGGCATCGGTGGCGACCCGGTCATCGGCACCACCCACATCGACTGCCTCAAGGCCTTCGAGGCCGACCCCGAGACCGAGCTGATCGTGATGATCGGCGAGATCGGTGGCGACGCGGAGGAGCGGGCGGCCGACTTCATCAAGGCCAACGTCACCAAGCCGGTCGTCGGCTACGTCGCGGGCTTCACCGCCCCCGAGGGCAAGACGATGGGCCACGCCGGTGCGATCGTGTCCGGTTCGTCCGGCACCGCGCAGGCGAAGAAGGAGGCCCTCGAGGCCGCGGGCGTCCAGGTCGGCAAGACGCCGACCGAGACGGCCAAGCTGGCGCGCGCCATCCTGGCGGGCTGAGCACCGGCCGACTCCGCCCCGGCACTGCCGCACGGACGACGGGCCCGCCCCCGGAGGACTTCCGGGGGCGGGCCCGTCGCCGTTGGGCGGGCCACCCGGCGGGGCGCCGTCAGTGCGGGTCGGGCACCAGGCGGGCCGGTCCGGTGGCCGGTCCGGTGCGGAGCCGGGCGCGCAGCGCCTCGTCCTGGGGGGTGAGCCGCTGCGGGCCGCTGAGGACCGGGACGCCGTCGACCGGCTCGCCCGGCGCCAGGGGCGGGTGGTACGCGGTCGGCGCGGTCGCCAGGGTGAAGGCGGTCGCCCCGATGACGAGCGTCGTCAGCGCGATGGCCGCCCGGGTCCCGTACCGGACGCGGCGCTCGCTGCCGCGGCGTACGGCCGGGGACGGGGCCGGCACCATGGTCGGGCCCTTGGCCAGGAGCGACGCCAGCCGGTCGTGCAGCACCCGCGGGTCGGCGAGCTCCGGCATCCGCTCGGCCAGCAGCTCGCGGGCGTGCAGGACGCGGTTCCCGGTGGCGGGGGTGCTCGCCTCCGTCTCGGCGGCCGTCTCGGGCAGGTCGAGGCCTAGTCCGTCGTACAGCAGCAGCGCGCGGCGGTACGAGGACGGCAGGTCCAGCAGCGCGGTGCGCAGCTCCTGGGCCGCCTGGTCGGTGGCCGGGGCGTCCGGGTGGCGGTGCGCGCGGCGCAGCCGGTGCCAGGGCGACAGTGCGTACTCGTGCGTCGCCGCCCGCACCCACCCGGCCGGATCCCGGTCGACCGCGACCTCGGGCCACCGCTCCCAGGCGAGGTGGAAGGCGTACTCGACCGCCTCGCGGGCCAGCTGCCGCCGCCCGGTGAGCAGGTAGGCCTGCTGGACGAGGGCGGGTGCGGCGTACGCGTACAGGGCGTCGAACGCGTCGGCCGGCTCGGTGGGCACCCCCGCGGCCCCGGCCCCGGGTCCGGGCGTGGTCCGCCTCTCCGGCGTGGGGCGGGGCGCGGGCCGGTCCCGGCCGTCCCGGTCCTCCTGGCCGGCGCCCAGGATCCTCAGGTACGCGTCCCGTTTGCGCCCGCGCGGGCTGGTGCGTCCCGTCTCCCAGGAACGCACCGTCGCGGGCGTCACCCCGACCAGCTGGGCGAGCTGTTCCTCGGTCATGGACATCGCCTCGCGCAGGCGGCGCCGCTCCTTGGGGGAGGGCAGCGGAGGCGCGGTACGGGTGGTATCGGTGGTGGTCCGGGTCATGGCCGGCCCCCGGCGGGACTGCACTCGGCGGAAAAGTACATAAACGTATATTGCGCGCCACACCGGGCATTCTGCCGTTACGCGGATCAAGCGCGTGTCGTTGGCAGCATGGCGCCGTGACCGAAGCGACCGACCACCCGCCGGCCCTCGTCCAGGGCGGCCGGACCGCCGTGCTGGCCGGGGCCTGCGTGCGCGGCGCGCTCGCCGCCGGGCTCGGGCTCGGGTCCCTCACCGTCCTGGTGATGGTGGTGTGGATCAGCTCCCCGTACCCCGACAGCGGCCCCGGCGGCGCCCTGCACGTGGCCGCGGCGCTCTGGCTCCTCGTCCACGGCGCCGAACTGGTCCGCCCCGCCACCCTCACCGGGACGCCGGCGCCCGTGGGCGTCGTCCCGCTGCTGCTCGTGGCGCTCCCGGTGTGGCTGGTGTACCGCACGGCGCGGGACGCCGCCGAGCCCGGCCAGGCCCGGCCGAGACCGTCGGCGGGCGGCGCGGTGTGCGCCGTCACGGGCGGCTACCTGCTGGTCGCGGCGGCGGCCCTGGCCTACGGGACGGGTGGCCCGCTGCCCGCCGAACCCCTCGCCGCGGCGCTCCACCTGCCGCCGCTCGCCGCGCTCGCCGCGGCCGCCGGGGTCTGGACGGCGCACGGGAGGCCGACCGGGCCGCTGCCCGCGTGGGTTCCGGAGCGGATCCGGGTCGGGCTCGCCCGCTCCCGGACGGCCGTCGCCGTGCGCGCCGCCGGCGCGGGGCTGGGCGTGCTGCTCGGCGGGGGAGTGGTGCTGGTCGCCGTCTCGCTGGTGTGGCACGCGGGCGCGGCGCGGGAGTCGCTGCTGGGCCTGTCGGGTGTGTGGTCGGGCCGGATGGCGCTCCTGCTGCTGGCCGCCGCGCTCCTCCCGAACGCGGCGGTGTGGGGTGCGGCGTACGGGCTCGGGCCGGGTTTCCTGCTGGGTACGGGTGCGGCGGTGACCCCGCTGGGGGCGGCATCGCTGGGGGTGACCGCCGGTCCGCCGCCCTTCCCGCTGCTGGCCGCGGTCCCGGCGGCCGGGCCCGGGACCTGGGCGCACTGGACGGTCGCGGTGGTGCCGGTGGCGGCGGGCGTGGCGGTCGGGTGGACCTGCGGCGGGCGGCGGCGCGAGGCGGACGCACCCGGCACGGGCCCGCGGGGCGCGGCGGCGGCGGCGCTGGCGGCGGCCGTGCTGGTCGGGGCGGCGGTGGCGGTGCTGGCGGCGGCCTCGGGCGGGCCGCTGGGGACGGGGCGCCTGGCGGCGTTCGGCCCCGTGTGGTGGCACGCGGGCGGGGCGGCCATGGCGTGGACCGCGGGGCTCGGCGTGCCGGTGGCGCCGGCGCTGCGGGCGTGGCGGCGGCGGGGCGAGGGCGGGGTGCCGGGGGCTCGGGGGGTTCCGGCGGCGCCCGGACCGGTGGCCGCGCCCGTGCCCGTCGCCTTTCCGGTACCGTCGCCGGACGCGGCCGGCCCGCCCGAGGCGCTCGTTCCTCGGTGGCCGGCCCCCGAGGACGACCCCGGCGACCCGGCCTTCGAGCCGTACGACTTCATCCCCGCCGGCTGGGAGGACCCGGTGGCCCGCGAGGCCCGCTGGAGCGCCCTCAAGGAAGCCTCGGGCGGGCTCATGACCGTGTTCCCGGCGGCCCCCGTCCCCGGCCCGGCCGCCCCCGGCGGCGACGCGTCGGAAGACGAGACAGCCGGGGCCGAGACACCCGGGGCCGAGACAGCCGGGGCCGAGACACCCGGACCCGAGACACCCGGACCCGAGACACCCGGACCCGAGACACCCGGACCCGAGACACCCGGACCCGAGACACCCGGGGCCGAGACACCCGGGGGCGCCGCCCCGCGGGCGGGCTCCCGGACCGCGCCCCAGGAGGACGAACGCCCGAGCCCGGCGGCCCCTGAGGCGTAGTGCCCGGGGACCGCGCGGCGCGGGACGACGTGGGCCGGGCACCGACGGCCCGGCACCTCCTCAGCGGCGGACGCGAACCGTCCGGGCCGCCTCCGCCCGCGTCACTCCTGGACGCCGAAGACGTCCCGCAGCGGGCCCGGCAGCAGTTCGTTGCAGGACAGCTGGCCCGTCTTGGTCAGGGCGTCGTCCACGCACGTGTAGTAGTCGCGGTAGACGAGCTGGATCGTGAAGGTCGCCGCCACGATCATCAGCGCCAGCACCGCGGTGACCAGGCCGCTCACCGCGGCCGTGGTCTGCGGGCGGCCCGAGCCGGGCTGCGGGCCCGCCGGCGGGGATGCGCCGCCCGGGGTCCCGGCGACGGCGGCCGGGGAGCCGGTCGTGGCGGGCCGGGCGCCGGTGGAGCGGGGCTTGGCGCGCAGCGCGCTGATGGCCCAGTACAGCGCCAGGGCGCCCAGGAGCAGGCCGATCTCCGGGAAGTCGAAGATCGCGAAGAAGAACGCCCACATGCCCGACAGCAGCGCGTACCGGGCGCGGCGCTGCGCCGGGTCGGTCGGGTCCCAGCGCGGGGCCGGCGTCTCCGGCCCGCCCCCGCCCTGGCCGCCCCCCTGCTGCTCGCCGCTCGGGCGGTTGCCGAACCCGCCGGAGGAACGGCCCGGCTGCCGGGGGCTCCACTGGCTGCCCCAGGCCGGGCGGTCCCGTTCCGGTTCCCCGGAGGAGCCCTCCGGGGTGCCGTCGCCGCCTTCCGGCCGGCGCGGCTGCCAGGGCTGGTCCGGCCTGCCCTCGGGCGGCGGCGCGAACGGGTTGTCCTCGTCCCTGGGCTCCGTGGACTGGCGTTCCCGCGGCAGGAGATGGATGGCCGTGCGGCGGTGTCGGACCGGCATGTGGTGAACGTCTTCCCCTCAGACCCCGGGCCGGCGCGACAGCGCGGGCGGGGGTCTCGTGTAGTCGTGTCCGTCCGTTCGGGGACGGCCCTGCGTCAGACGCTACCCCCCGGCCCCGCCCCCGTCCCGTGGGGGCGGCTCGGTGTGCCGGTATCGTTGCTGACGGTCGGCTCTCTCGTAGAGTTCCCCGTATCGAGGGGCCCGATTCATTCGTACGACCACACAAAGCCAACGCGAAGAGGGTTTCCCCGTGGCTCCCGCCCGCCTCGTCGTCCTGATCTCCGGATCCGGCACGAACCTGCAAGCTCTGCTCGACGCCATCGGTGACGACCCCCGAGGCTTCGGGGCCGCGATCGTCGCGGTCGGGGCCGACCGCGACGGCATCGCCGGTCTGGAGCGGGCCGAGCGGGCCGGGCTGCCCACCTTCGTCTGCCGGGTCAAGGACCACGCCACCCGCGACGAGTGGGACCACGCGCTGACGGAGGCGACCGCCGCGTACGAGCCGGACCTCGTGGTGTCGGCCGGGTTCATGAAGATCCTGGGCCGCGAGTTCCTGGCCCGGTTCGGTGGCCGGATCGTCAACACGCACCCGGCCCTGCTGCCCAGTTTTCCCGGTGCCCATGGAGTGCGGGACGCGCTCGCGCACGGCGTGAAGGTCACCGGGTGCACCGTCCACTTCGTCGACGACGGCGTCGACACCGGCCCGATCATCGCCCAGGGCGTGGTCGAGGTGGTGGAAGAGGACACGGAGGAGGGCGAAGCCGCCCTCCACGAGCGCATCAAGGAAGTCGAGCGCTCGCTGCTCGTCGAGGTCGTGGGGCGTCTGGCCCGGCACGGCTACCGCATTGAGGGACGAAAGGTTCATGTCGGTGAATAAGCCCATCCGTCGCGCGTTGATCAGTGTCTACGACAAGACGGGGCTGGAGGAGCTCGCCCGCGGGCTGCACGAGAACGGTGTCGAGCTGGTCTCCACCGGCTCCACCGCCGCGAGGATCGCCGCGGCCGGTGTCCCGGTCACCAAGGTGGAGGAGCTGACCGGCTTCCCCGAGTGCCTGGACGGCCGCGTCAAGACCCTGCACCCGCGCGTGCACGCCGGGATCCTCGCCGACCTGCGCCTGGACGCGCACCGTGAGCAGCTCGCCGAGCTGGGCGTGGAGCCGTTCGAGCTGGTCGTGGTGAACCTGTACCCGTTCCGCGAGACGGTCGCCTCCGGCGCCGGCCCCGACGAGTGCGTCGAGCAGATCGACATCGGCGGCCCCTCCATGGTCCGCGCCGCCGCCAAGAACCACCCGTCCGTCGCGGTCGTCACCTCCCCGGCCCGCTACGGCGACGTCCTGGACGCCGTGAAGTCGGGCGGCTTCGACCTGACCGCCCGCAAGCGTCTGGCCGCCGAGGCGTTCCAGCACACCGCCGCGTACGACGTGGCCGTGGCGTCCTGGTTCGCCGACGAGTACGCGGCGGCCGACGACAGCGGCCTCCCGGACTTCCTGGGTGCGACGTACGCCCGTGGGAACGTCCTGCGCTACGGCGAGAACCCGCACCAGGGCGCCGCGCTGTACGTCGACGGCACGGGTGGCCTCGCCGAGGCGGAGCAGCTGCACGGCAAGGAGATGTCGTACAACAACTACACCGACACCGACGCCGCGCGCCGGGCCGCGTACGACCACGACGAGCCGTGCGTCGCGATCATCAAGCATGCCAACCCGTGCGGCATCGCGGTCGGCGCCGACGTCGCCGAGGCGCACCGCAAGGCCCACGCCTGCGACCCGCTGTCGGCGTTCGGCGGCGTCATCGCCGTCAACCGCCCGGTCTCCGTGGCGATGGCCGAGCAGGTGGCGGACATCTTCACCGAGGTCATCGTCGCGCCGGGCTACGAGGACGGCGCGGTCGAGGTCCTGGCCCGCAAGAAGAACATCCGCGTGCTGCGCGCCCCCGGCGCCCCCGCCAACCCCGTCGAGGTGAAGCCCATCGACGGCGGCGCGCTGCTCCAGGTCACCGACCGCCTCCAGGCCGACGGCGACGACCCGGCCAACTGGACCCTCGCCACCGGTGAGGCCCTCTCCGCCGAGGAGCTGGCCGAGCTGGCCTTCGCCTGGCGGGCCTGCCGCGCCGTCAAGTCCAACGCGATCCTGCTCGCCAAGGACGGCGCGAGCGTCGGTGTCGGCATGGGCCAGGTCAACCGCGTCGACAGCGCCAAGCTGGCCGTCGAGCGTGCCGGCGAGGAGCGGGCCCGTGGCGCGTACGCCGCGTCCGACGCGTTCTTCCCGTTCCCCGACGGCCTGGAGATCCTCACCGCGGCGGGCGTCAAGGCCGTGGTGCAGCCCGGCGGTTCGGTCCGGGACGAGCTGGTCGTCGAGGCCGCGAAGAAGGCCGGCGTGACGATGTACTTCACCGGTACGCGCCACTTCTTCCACTGACGCGCACCCGGGCCCCGGAAGCTCCGGAACCGGACGTCCGAACGGCGAAGGCCGCGCCCCCACTCGGGGCGCGGCCTTCGCCGTTATCGGGCGACGGCCCGGCGGACCTACTTCTTGACGACCAGGGTGCCGGCGGCACGGTCGTGCCAGCCCTGCGTCTTCCCGGAGTTGTCGAAGAAGGGGGAGAGGTACACGAGCAGGGCGCCGATACCGCACAGCAGCGCACCGACCTGCGGAATGATCCACCGGATGAAGCCGGCGCCGACGCCGGGCTTGCCGCCCGTCTTCTCCTTCACGACCCGCAGGCCGACCGCCATCTTGCCGAGCGTGGCGCCGACGAAGGAGATCAGCAGCCACTCGTAGAGCAGGGTGATCAGACCGACGAGCGCGAACATCGTCATGAGGCCGGCCAACATGCCGCCGCTGCTCTCCTGGATGCTCGCCTCGACGCAGCTCTCGTACAGCGGCGAGCTCGGGTCGCACTTGTCGGCCGCCTCCTGGGCGGCGCCGAAGATGCCGGCGAAGCCGACCGCCATGAGGATGCCGTAGACGACACCGATGATGGCGCCGTCGATGAGACGGGCGCCCAGCCGGCGGCCCATGCTGGCTATCTCGACGGTGCCGAGGCCCGGCACGTTGATGTAGCCGTTGCTGGCCTGGAGCGTGCCCGGCGCCTGCGGGTAAGCGCCATAGGGCTGACCGGGCTGCTGGCCCGGCTGCTGCGGGTAGCCGTAACCCTGCTGGGGCGGCACGCCCTGGGGGGCCTGCTGCGGATAGCCGTAACCGGGCTGCTGGGGCTGGCCCTGGGGCTGCTGCCCGTAGGGGTTGTTGGGGTCGCCGAAGCTCATGGCGAGTTTCCTCCGTTGATGTGCGGGAACGGCGCGGCCCGCGCGGAGGAACTTCATGTAATTTGAGCGGTTTTGCCCCCCGGCACTGCCCGCGGCACTGCGCCGATCATCGTCGTCGTATCGTCGACTTCTTGTCCAGTCGGATGACAAGGCGTTGTGCAAGTGCAACCTCGGCCGCGGGCGCCGGTGCCGGCGCCCGCCGGACGGGCGATCACTTGATCTTGAACACGACGGTGTTGCACACCTTGTCGGCGAAGGTCTGCTTCTTGTCGTCCCACAGCGGCCACAGCCAGCCGAGGTAGCAGGCGATGCTGTCCAGGAAGTGGGCGAGCTTGCGGACGAACGCCATGCCGAAGCCGATCGGGCGGCCGTCGGCCTCCCGCACCAGGCTGATGCCCAGGGCCTTCTTGCCGATCGTCTGGCCGGTGCTGCCCTCCCGGTAGAGCTGGAAGATGGCCATGCCGACGGTGTAGAGGAAGCCGAAGAGACTGACGAACACCCCGGCGCTGGGCTCACCGGTGGAGCTGGTGGCGGCGCTGATGCCGACGGTGGCGTAGATCGGGCCGAGGATGATCAGCATGTCGAGCAGGTACGCGCCGACGCGCCGGCCCCAGTGGGCGTACGGCGGCATACCGCCCAGGCCCGGCATACCGGGCGGCGGGTAGGCGCCGTACGGCTGGGGCTGCTGCGGGTAGCCGAACTGCTGGGGCGCGCCCTGCGGGGGTATGCCCTGGGGCGCCTGCGGGTAGCCGTAGCCGGGCTGGGCGTAGGGCGGTTGGCCGCCGTAGGGCGGCTGCTGGCCGTAGGGCTGCTGACCCTGCGGCTGCCCATAGGGGTTGTGGGGGTCGCCGAAGCTCATGGGGGGTTCCTCCGTCGGAATCGGGGCGGCGCGGCCGCGCGGAGGAACGTCATATGCTTTGAGCGGTTCTGCCCCCCCGGCACTGCCCGCGGCATTGCGCCGATCATCGTGGTCGTGGCGCCCACCCTTGTCCAGTCGGGAGGGCGCCGGGCCGTGGCGGCGCGGACGCGAATTGGAACCGGGGAGGGGTCATCCGCGAGGATGGGCACATGACCGCCCAGATTCTCGATGGCAAGGCCACCGCCGCCGCGATCAAGTCCGACCTGACCGCCCGCGTGGCGGACCTCAAGGCCCAGGGCATCACCCCCGGCCTCGGCACCATCCTGGTCGGTGACGACCCGGGCAGCCAGAAGTACGTCGCGGGCAAGCACCGCGACTGCGCGGAGGTGGGGATCGCCTCCATCCAGCGCCAACTCCCCGCCACCGCCTCGCAGGAGGAGATCGAGGAGGTCGTCCGTGAGCTGAACGACGACCCGGCCTGCACCGGCTACATCGTGCAGCTCCCGCTGCCCAAGGGCATCGACGAGAACCGCATCCTGGAGCTGATGGACCCGTCCAAGGACGCGGACGGCCTGCACCCGATGAACCTGGGGCGCCTGGTACTCAACGAGCCCGCCCCGCTGCCGTGCACCCCGAACGGCATCATCACGCTGCTGCGGGCGCACGGCGTGGAGATCGCCGGCGCGGAGGTCGTGGTCGTCGGCCGGGGCACGACCATCGGGCGCCCGATGCCGCTGCTGCTCACCCGCAAGTCCGAGAACGCCACCGTCACGCAGGTCCACACCGGTACGCGGGACCTCGCCGCGCACCTGCGGCGGGCCGACATCATCGTGGCCGCGGCGGGCGTGCCGCACCTGATCAAGCCCGAGGACGTCAAGCCCGGCGCCGCCGTGCTGGACGTGGGCGTCAGCCGTGACGAGAGCGGCAAGATCATGGGGGATGTGCACCCGGGCGTGAACGAGGTCGCCGGGTGGCGCGCCCCGAACCCGGGCGGCGTCGGTCCGATGACGCGGGCGCAGCTGCTGGTCAACGTCGTCGAGGCGGCCGAGCGCGCCGCCGCCGCGAGCTGAGCCGGACCGGAGAGGGCGACCCCATGGGCGTACGGGCGAACGACGAGTCCGCCACCCCGAGCCGGCCGGCCGGTCCCGGGACCTCCGGCCCGGGCACCGCGCCCGAGGCGCCGGACGCCCAGGCGGGCGCTCCCGGGCCGGACGCCCAGGCGGGTTCCCCCGGGCCGGGCGCCCCGGACGCCGGGCCCGCCCCGGACGCCTCGACCGGCGGGCCGGTCCCGGCGGGTATGCCCGCAGGCGGGGTCGGCCCGGGGGCGGACGCTCCGAAGGACGCCCCCGCCCACCAGGGCGACGCCCCGGACGCCACCCCCGCCCACCAGGGCGACGCCCCGCCGGGGGGTGCGGCCGGGCGGGAGGAACCGCGCCGGGCGTCCTCGGGGTCGCGGCGGCCGCCCACCGTCACGCGGGACACCGCGCGGCCGGAGGGCGGCGGACGGGCCGCGCCGGGGGACGCGCCGGCGCCCGCACGGCAGTGGCCGCTGCTCACCGTGCTCGGGGTGACCGCCCTCGGTCTGCTGGTCGTCGGGTTCGACCCCTTCCCGCAGGCGTCCCGCATCGGCGCGATGCTCATCGGCCTCGCCCTGCTCACCGGTGCCGCCCTGCGGCGCACCCTGCCCTCCGTGGGGATGCTCGCCGTCCGGTCCCGCTTCACCGACATGGCCGCGTACGGCGTGCTCGGCGCCGGCATCGTGCTCCTCTCGCTGATGACCCAGCCCGACCCCTGGCTGGAGATCCCCTTCCTGGAGGACGCCGTCCGGTTCGCGGTCCGCTAGGGGGTGTCCGCGAGGTCCCGCCGGGCCCGCGGCCCCCCGCACGCGCGCTCGGCGATACGTCCCGGACACTCCCTGGCCCCCGGGGGGCCCGGCCGGCCGCGCCGCGCGTCGAGGGGCGGCGTACGCCTTCGCGACCTACGGTGAGTGACGACGAGAGCCATGTCGTCGCCGCGCGAGAGGGACGTACCGCCTCATGTCCAAGATCAAGGTTGCCCAGCCCGTCGTCGAGCTCGACGGCGACGAGATGGCCCGCATCGTCTGGCGGTTCATCAAGGACCGGCTGGTCCTGCCGTACCTCGACGTCGACCTGAAGTACTTCGACCTGGGCATCCAGCACCGCGACGCCACACGGGACCGGGTGACCGCCGACGCCGCCGACGCCGTCGCGGAGTACGGCGTCGGCGTCAAGTGCGCCACGATCGCGCCGGACCGGGCGCGCGTGGAGGAGTTCTCCCTGAAGGCGATGTACCGCTCGCCGGAAGACACCCTCCGCGACGTCGTCGGGGGAGTGACCTTCCGCGAGCCGGTCATCATGGCCAACGTGCCGCGGCTCGTGCCGGGCTGGACCGAGCCGGTCGTCGTCGGCCGTCACACCTTCGGCGACCAGTACCGGGCCACCGAGCTCAAGGTCCCCGGCCCCGGCACGCTGAGCATGACCTTCACCCCGGAGGACGGCTCCGACCCGGTCGAGCTCGAGGTGTACGAGTTCCCGGGCGCGGGAGTCGCGCTGTCGATGTACAACCTCGACGCGTCGGTGCGCGACTTCGCGCGCGCCTCCTTCCGCTACGGCCTGGCCCGGGGCTACCCGGTCCTGCTGTCGACGAAGAACACGGTGCTGAAGAAGTACGACGGACGCTTCAAGGACCTCTTCCAGGAGGTCTTCGACACCGAGTTCACGGCCGCCTTCGACGCCGCGGGCCTGACGTACGAGCACCGCCTCATCGACGACATGGCGGCCTCGGCCCTGCGGCGGGAGGGCGGCTACGTCTGGGCCTGCAAGAACTACGACGGTGACGTCCACGCGGACGTGGTGGCGCAGTGCTTCGGCTCGCCGGGGCTGATGACCTCCGTACTGATGTCGCCCGACGGCCGGACCGTCGTGGCGGAACCCGCGCACGGCACGGTCACCCGCCACTACCGCAGGCACCAGCAGGGGAGGTCGACCTCGACGAATCCGGTCGCCTCGGTCTTCGCCTGGACCCGTGGCCTCGCCCACCGGGGCACCCTGGACGGCACTCCGGACGTGACGCGGTTCGCGCGGACCCTGGAGGAGGTCTGCGTCGAGACGGTCGAGGGCGGGCGGATGACCAGGGACCTGGCCGGGCTGATCTCGCCGGACCACCCGTGGCTGACCACGGAGCAGTTCCTGGACGTCCTCGACACCGCCGTGCAGAAGCGGATGCTGTCCATGGGCGTCGCGCCCATGTGAACCGCGCCGCCGACGAGGTCCGGCGGTACGTGAGCCGCGCCGGACGCGGGCCGCGCGTGTGAGTCGCGGCACGTGGGGCGTGGCCGGCACCGCACCGGCCGGGCCCCGGCGCCCATCCTCTCCCCCGAGCAGGACGGGCGCCGTGACCTGCGTAAGAGGGTCATGCACGCGCCAACGTGGATCAAGACATGTCCGGGGCCTGTGGCACGGAGGTGACCATTCCGGCATGGTGTGATCGACCCGCAACGGATGCGAAACTGGGGCGGCAGTCGGGACAGGGGCGCGTGAGGGGGCACGCCCATGTTCGGACCGCGCCCGCGCGCCCCCGCTTCAGGAACCGTCATCCTGGCTCCGCGCATCCCTCTCGGTGGCACCTGGGTGAGACCCCGGTGACCCTCCGGGAAGCGTCAGGGGGCACGCAGCGCGGGGGAGCACATCAGGCACGTACGGGGGGACAAGGGGGAGGCAATGCCTCGTTGGAAGGCGCTACCGGAGGAACTCGACCCGCAGGTCAAGGAGTTCGCGAGTCAGCTGCGCCGGCTGGTTGACCGCAGCGGTCTGAGCATCGCCGCGGTCTCGGACCGCACCGGGTACAGCAAGACGTCGTGGGAGCGCTATCTGAACGGGCGGCTTCTCGCACCCAAGGGGGCGATCGTCGCGCTGGCCGAGGTGACCGGGACCAACCCGGTGCACCTCACGACCATGTGGGAGCTCGCGGAGCGCGCCTGGAGCCGCGCCGAGATGCGCCACGACATGACGATGGAGGCCATCCGGATCTCCCAGGCGCGCGCGGCTCTCGGAGAGTTCGGCGGCACCGCCGGACCGGCGGCCGACGGCTCCTCGCGGGTGAAGGCCGCCCCGGCGCCCGAGCCGGGCTCCGGGCGGCTGTCCGTCATACCGCCCGACGGCGGCCCCAACGGGCCCGCCCGCCGGGGCCCCGCGGCCCCCGCGGCCGGGCCCGCGCCGGTTCCGGCGCCGTCGGCCAAGCAGGGCGGGGGCGCGGGCGGGCGGAAGGCCGCCATGGTCGTGGCCGGTGTCGTCGGCGTCCTGCTGGTGGTCGCCGCCGCCGTCCTGCTGAGCGGCCTCGGCGGCGACGACGGCCCCGCCAAGGACGTCGCCCGGTCACCGGCGGCGGTACCGAGCAGCAGCGCCCCGAAGCCGCTGCCCGCCGGGGTGAAGTGCAGCGGCGACGACTGTACGGGCCAGGACCCCGAGGCCATGGGCTGCGGCGGCGAGTACGCCACCACGACGTCCTCCGCGACGGTCGGC
The DNA here is from genome assembly GCF_056432045.1 of Streptomyces sp. NPDC045701. Taxonomy (NCBI): domain Bacteria; kingdom Bacillati; phylum Actinomycetota; class Actinomycetes; order Kitasatosporales; family Streptomycetaceae; genus Streptomyces; species Streptomyces sp. NPDC045701. The sequence continues at coordinate 271,660 of NZ_JBWKJV010000001.1, forward strand.
GCCACCAAGGTCGAGGTCCGCTACAGCGAGACGTGCGGAGCCGCCTGGGCCCGTATCTCACAGGCGGTGGCGGGTGACAAGGTCACGATCAGCGCGGGCGGCGCGGCGCAGAACGGCGCCGTGAAGATCGACAAGGACGCGTACACGCCCATGGTCGCGGCCGCCGACGGCGCCGAGCCGAAGGCGTGCGCCACCCTGGCCGACGGCACCGAGGGCTGTACGCGGCCGCGGTGAGGCGCGGGAGCCGTGAGCCGCGACACAAGGGGGCGGGGGTTCCCGGTGGCCCGGGTCGGATAGCCTGACCGCTGGATATCTCTTCACGTCGAGACACCGATCGATCACAGGGGATGTCCAGCACCAGGGGCAGGGACCCCCACCGCCAGCTGTCTTACGGAGATCGCCATGACTCGCACTCCCGTGAATGTCACCGTGACCGGCGCGGCCGGCCAGATCGGTTACGCGCTGCTCTTCCGCATCGCCTCCGGCCACCTGCTCGGCGCCGACGTGCCGGTCAAGCTGCGCCTCCTGGAGATCCCGCAGGGCCTCAAGGCCGCCGAGGGCACCGCCATGGAGCTCGACGACTGCGCCTTCCCGCTGCTGCGCGGCATCGAGATCACCGACGACCCGAACGTCGCCTTCGACGGCGCCAACGTCGCCCTCCTCGTGGGCGCCCGCCCGCGCACCAAGGGCATGGAGCGCGGTGACCTGCTGGAGGCCAACGGCGGCATCTTCAAGCCGCAGGGCAAGGCCATCAACGACAACGCGGCGGACGACATCAAGGTCCTCGTCGTCGGCAACCCGGCCAACACCAACGCGCTCATCGCGCAGGCCGCCGCGCCGGACGTACCGGCCGAGCGCTTCACCGCGATGACCCGCCTGGACCACAACCGCGCGATCTCGCAGCTGGCCGCGAAGACCGGTGCCGCCGTCTCCGACATCAAGCGTCTGACCATCTGGGGCAACCACTCGGCCACCCAGTACCCGGACATCTTCCACGCGGAGATCGCGGGCAAGAACGCCGCCGAGGTCGTGGCCGACCAGCAGTGGCTGGCCGACGAGTTCATCCCGACCGTCGCCAAGCGCGGCGCGGCGATCATCGAGGCCCGTGGCGCCTCCTCGGCCGCCTCGGCCGCGAACGCCGCGATCGACCACGTCCACACCTGGGTCAACGGCACCGCCGAGGGCGACTGGACCTCCATGGGCATCCCGTCGGACGGCTCCTACGGCGTCCCCGAGGGCCTCATCTCGTCCTTCCCGGTCACCTGCGAGAACGGCACGTACGAGATCGTCCAGGGCCTGGACATCAACGAGTTCTCCCGCACCCGCATCGACGCCTCGGTGCAGGAGCTCGCCGAGGAGCGCGACGCGGTCCGCGGTCTCGGCCTGATCTGACGCACAGCCGTCTCACCGCCCCCGGTAGCTCTCCCGCTGCCGGGGGCGAGGTGTTTCCGCCGGGGGCACCGGGCCGAGGTACGGCCGCCGCAGCCGCAGGAACGGCAGCTCGATGGCGTGGTACGTGCCGAACGACACGGCGACCGTCAGCGGCAGGGCCACCAGCAGCGTCACGGCGAAGGCGGCCCACACCGGCGGCAGGGCGCCGGGGAACCAGCCGTACGCGCCGATCACGTACTCGCCGGTCACCGTCAGCACCATGAAGTGCGTCAGGTACACGGAGAAGCTGACCTCGCCGAGCCGGGCGGCGGCCCGTGAGAGCCACCCGCCGGGCCCCTCCCGGGCGCCGGCCACGTACGCCGCCACCACCAGCGCCCACACCGCGCCCTCGACGCCGCTCCACGCCAGCTTCAGCGGGCTGTCCGAGACGAATCCGTGCACCTGGTTGAACGACCACAGCAGGCCCGTCGCCAGGGTCAGGGCCACCGGCGGCAGCCACCGGGCCCGCAGGCGGTCGCGGTGGTGCACGTACACCCAGGCGGCCAGCATCCCGAGCAGGAACTGGTCGATCCGCCCCGCCAGGCCCAGGTAGAGCGACGCCGTGTGCGGTTCGGGCGCCGGGCTGCTCAGCCACACCAGCGCCCGCAGCACCGCCACCGCCGCCAGCAGCCGCAGCAGGGCGCCCGGCCCGCGGTCGGCGAGGAGCCGGCACAGCAGCGGGAAGACCAGGTAGAACTGCATCTCCACGCACAGCGTCCAGAAGACGCCCCCGTACGGCTGAGCCGGCGTCGCGAAGGTCAGGATCCGCAGCAGGTCCTGGAACGTGGGCAGGGCGACCTGGGTGGCCAGGCCGAGCAGGGCGACGACCAGGTAGAGCGGGTAGACGCGCAGCAGGCGGTTGGTGAGGAACCGGCCGTAGCGGACCGGCTTGCCGTACGCGCCGACGGTGAAGATGAAGCCGGACAGGACCATGAACAGGGCCACGCCCGTGTGGCCTTCGAAGACGAGCGTGGCGGCCGGGTTCTCCGAGTACAGCCAGTCGGTCGCGGGGACGAAGCGGCGCCCCTCGATGCGCGCGCTGAGCAGCTGGCACCCGTGGTACAGCACGACGAGCACGGCGGCGACGGCTCGCAGGTGGTCGACGGGGGCGAGGTAGACGCGGTCGTCGCTGCTGCGCATGGACGCACCCTAGGTCGACGACGGGCCGGGGCGGGGAGCGACGCCCGGACCGGTCATCCATTCGGATCATTGCGAAATCACTACGAGATGTAGTACTTCTTATACATGAGTGAGCAGGTGCACAACAGGCTGGCCGTGGTCAGGGCGGAGCGGAAGGTGACGCGCCAGGCGCTCGCCGACGCCCTGGGGGTGCACTACCAGACCATCGGCTACATCGAGCGGGGGCAGTACAACCCCAGCCTCGACCTGGCGTTGAAGGCGGCCCGTTACTTCGGGCTGCCGGTGGAGGCGCTGTTCTCCCTGGAGCCGTTCCAGCCGCTCACCGACGAGGTCTACGGGGTACACGGGAGGAAGCAGTGACCAGCACCACCACCGCCACGCGCCACGACCGGCGGATGTACGCGATCATGAACAGGTCCGAGGCGCGGGCCATGAGCCGCACCGCCGCGCGCCGCCGCGGCTGGGTCGCGGCGCACGTCGCGCTCACCGCCGCGGGGGTGGTGCTCTGGCTCGGCAGCGTGCACGCCGGTCCACGGTGGATGCCGTTCGGCCTGCTGGCCGTGGTCGTGCCCTGGTGCGTGGCCATGGGCGTGATCAACGGCGCCACCCACGGGCTGTTGCAGCTGCGCGGCCGGATGCTGGACGAGCGCCAGTACGCCGAGCGGGACCGGGTCCGGTCGCTCGCCCACCGGATCACCCTGGGGCTGCTGTTCGCCGGCGCGGCCGGCGCCGGGGCGGCGACATGGCTCGGAGGGGTCCGCTTCGAGGGCGGCGCGCTGTTCCCGGTGCTGTTCGCGCTGCTGGTCACCCACTGGATGCTGCCCTCGTGGGTGGCCTGCCTGCGGGTCCGGGACGAGGCTCCCGACGAGGTGCTCGACCCGGTCGGCGGTCACTGACCGCGACGGCGGGGTTACCCCGGCCGGGAGTGAGCAAACCCACTTTCGCGCATGCTTTCCGTTCCTGAGGGCAGGGAGCCCGGTCGCCGACCACCGTCGGTGACGAGATTCGGGAACGGAAGGCAAACGCGACGTGTCGGACCAACAGACCATCCACGTGGGCGGGGAGTGGCGAGCAGCCGCCACCGGCGCCACCCGCGAGATCCTCGACCCCGCCGACGCCACGACCCTCGCGGTCGTCGCCGAGGGCGGGGCCGAGGACACCGACGCCGCGATAGCCGCCGCGCGCACCGCGTTCGACCGGGGCCCCTGGCCGCGCACCCCCGTCGCCGAGCGGGCCGCGCTGCTGCGCCGCGTCGCCGACCTGCTCCAGCGCGACCGCGAGACCCTCGGCCTGCTGGAGAGCCGCGACGCGGGCAAGACCCTGGAAGAGGGCCGCGTCGACGTCGACTGCGTCACCGACGCGTTCCGCTACTTCGCCGACCTCGTCATGAACGAGAGCGGCGGCCGGGTCGTCGACGCCGGGTCGTCCGACGTCCACAGCGTCGTCGTCCACGAACCGGTCGGCGTCTGCGCCCTGATCACGCCGTGGAACTACCCGCTGCTCCAAGCCAGTTGGAAGGTCGCCCCGGCCCTGGCGGCGGGCAACACCTTCGTGATCAAACCGAGCGAGATCACCCCGCTGACCACCGTCGCCCTCATCCGGCTCCTCACCGAGGCGGGACTCCCGCCCGGCGTGGCCAACCTGGTCACCGGCCCCGGCGACCCCGTCGGCGCCCGTATGTCCGAACACCCCGACGTCGACCTGGTGTCGTTCACCGGCGGACTCGCCAGCGGTACGAAGGTGATGCGCGCCGCCGCCGACGGCGTCAAGAAGGTCGCCCTCGAACTGGGCGGCAAGAACCCCAACGTCGTGTTCGCCGACGCCTGCGCGACCGACGAGGGCTTCGACACCGCCGTCGACCAGGCGCTCAACGCCGCCTTCATCCACAGCGGCCAGGTGTGCTCGGCCGGCTCCCGCCTCATCGTCGAGGAGCCGCTGCGCGAGCGCTTCGTCGCCGAACTGGCCCGCCGCGCCGAGAAGATCCGCCTCGGCCGCGGCACCGACAAGGGCGTCGAGTGCGGCCCCCTCGTCTCCGCGCGGCAACTCGCCCGCACCGAGGAGTACGTCGCCTCCGCCCTCGCCGAGGGCGCCGTCCTGCGCGCCGGCGGCGCACGCCCCACCGGCCCCGCGTACGGCGAGGGCTACTTCTACCGCCCGACCGTCCTCGACGGCTGCCACCGCGGGATGCGCGTCGTGCGCGAGGAGGTCTTCGGCCCGGTCCTCACCGTCGAGACCTTCCGCACCGAGGACGAGGCCGTCGCCCTCGCCAACGACACCGAGTACGGCCTGGCCGGCGGCGTCTGGTCCGCCGACCCCGGCCGCGCCCGGCGCGTCGCCGGACGGCTGCGCCACGGCACCGTCTGGATCAACGACTTCCACCCCTACCTGCCGCAGGCGGAGTGGGGCGGCTTCGGCAAGAGCGGCATCGGCCGCGAGCTGGGCCCGGCCGGGCTCGCCGAGTACCGCGAGAGCAAGCACGTCTACCAGAACCTCGCCCCGCGCCCCGTGCGCTGGTTCGCGGGCTGAGCAGGGGACAGGGAAAACCCACCATGACCGACACCACCGTGTACGACTACGTCATCGTCGGCGGCGGCACCGCCGGCAGCGTCATCGCCCACCGGCTCAGCGCCGACCCCGGCGTCACCGTCGCCGTCATCGAGGGCGGCCCCTCCGACGTCGACCGCCCCGACGTGCTCACCCTCCGCCGCTGGATGGGCCTGCTCGGCGGCGACCTCGACTACGACTACCCCACCACCGAGCAGCCGCGCGGCAACTCCCACATCCGGCACAGCCGCGCCCGCGTCCTCGGCGGCTGCTCCTCCCACAACACGCTGATCTCCTTCAAGCCACTGCCGTCCGACTGGGACGAGTGGGAGGAGGCCGGGGCCGAGGGCTGGAACGCCGCCGCCATGGACCCGTACTACGACAAGCTCCTCAACAACATCGTCCCGGTCGACGAGAAGGACCGGAACGCCATCGCCCGCGACTTCGTCGACGCCGCCGAGAAGGCGCTCGGGGTCCCGCGCGTCGACGGGTTCAACAAGAAGCCCTTCCACGAGGGCGTCGGGTTCTTCGACCTCGCGTACCACCCGGAGGACAACAAGCGCTCCTCCGCGTCGGTCGCGTACCTGCACCCGATCATGGACGAGCGCCCCAACCTGCGTCTGATGCTGGAGACCTGGGCGTACCGGCTGGAGCTCGACGGCACGCGGGCGACCGGCGTCCACGTCCGCACGAAGGACGGCGCCGAGCGGCTGGTGTCGGCCCGCCGCGAAGTCCTCGTCTGCGCCGGCGCCGTCGACACGCCCCGGCTGCTGCTGCACTCCGGCATCGGACCCAGGGCGGACCTGGAGAAGCTGGGCATCCCGGTCGTCCACGACCTGCCGGGCGTCGGCGAGAACCTGCTCGACCACCCCGAGTCGGTCATCGTCTGGGAGACCGACGGGCCCATCCCGGACAACTCCGCCATGGACAGCGACGCCGGCCTCTTCGTGCGCCGCGACCCCGAGTCCAGGGGCCCGGACCTGATGTTCCACTTCTACCAGATCCCCTTCACCGACAACCCGGAGCGGCTGGGCTACGAGCGCCCCGCGTACGGCGTGTCGATGACGCCGAACATCCCCAAGCCGCGCAGCCGCGGCCGGCTCTACCTCACCAGCGCCGACCCCGAGGTCAAGCCCGCCCTGGACTTCCGGTACTTCACCGACCCGGACGACTACGACGGCCGCACGCTCGTCGACGGCATCCGCATCGCCCGCGAGATCGCCAGGACCGAGCCGCTCGCCGGCTGGCTCAAGCGCGAGGTGTGCCCCGGCCCCGAGGTCACCGGCGACGAGGAACTCGGCGAGTACGCCCGCAAGGTCGCCCACACCGTCTACCACCCCGCCGGCACCTGCCGGATGGGCGCCGCCGACGACGAACGGGCCGTCGTGGGGCCCGACCTGAGGATCCGCGGACTCGACGGCATCCGGATCGCCGACGCGTCCGTCTTCCCGACCATGCCCGCCGTCAACCCGATGATCGGGGTGCTGATGGTCGGCGAGAAAGCCGCGGAACTGCTGGGAGGCGGTGCGTGATGAGGACGACCCCGGACAGCAAGAGTCCCACCGGCACGAGTCCGGCCACGAGCCCGGTGACGGGCCCCCTGACGAGCCCGGTGACGAGCCCGGCGACGACGGACCCCGCCACCACGACCCCGGTCTTCTCCGTCGAGGGACTGTGGAAGGTCTTCGGCCCCAAATCCACGCGTGTGCCCGGCTCCGACCTCGCCGACCTGCCCGCCGCCGAACTGCGCGAGCGCACCGGCTGCACCGCCGCCGTCCGTGACGTCTCCTTCGACGTCCGCAAGGGCGAGGTCTTCGTCGTCATGGGCCTGTCCGGCTCCGGCAAGTCCACCCTCGTGCGCTGCCTCACCCGGCTCATCGAGCCGACCTCCGGCACCGTCGCGATCGACGGCGAGGACATCCTGTCCATGGACAAGTCCCGGCTGCGCGAACTGCGCCGGCACCGCGCCGCCATGGTCTTCCAGCACTTCGGCCTGCTGCCGCACCGCTCTGTCCTCGACAACGTCGCGTACGGGCTGGAGATCCAGGGCATGGGCCGTGCCGAACGGCGCGCCAAGGCCGCCGAGGTCGTCACCAAGGTCGGCCTGGCGGGCATGGAGGACCGCAGGCCCGGCCAGCTCTCCGGCGGCCAGCAGCAGCGCGTGGGCCTCGCCCGCGCCCTCGCCGTCGACCCCGAAGTGCTCCTGTTCGACGAGCCGTTCAGCGCCCTCGACCCCCTCATCCGGCGCGACATGCAGGAGGAGGTCATCCGGCTCCACCGCGAGGAGGGCCGGACGATGATCTTCATTACCCACGACCTCAACGAGGCCCTGCGCCTCGGCGACCGCATCGCGCTGATGCGCGACGGGCGGATCGTGCAGCTCGGCACGCCCGAGGAGATCGTCGGTGCGCCCGCCGACGACTACGTACGCGACTTCGTGCGCGACGTGCCGCGCGAGCAGGTGATCACCGTGCGCTCCGCCATGCGGCCGTCGTCCGGCGGTGAGGCCGAGTCCGGCCCGGCCCTCGCGCCCGGCGCCACCGTGTCCGAGGCCATCGAGGCCGTCGCCCGCAGCGGCGGCCCCGTCCGGGTCGTCGACGCCGGCCGGTGCGTGGGCGTCGTCGACCACGAGGCACTGCTGTCGGTCGTCGCGGGCGTCCCCGTCGGGAAGGCGGCGGCATGACCGCGGCCGTCACCGCTCCCGCCCGTCCCCGCACGCCGGTCGCCGCGCGCCGCTACTGGCCGGTGGCCGCCGCCCTCGTCCTCGTACCGCTCGGTCTCGTCCTCGCCGGCCGCGGCAGCTGGCCCGCCGCCCTGTCCGTCGACCTGTCCGGGCCGCTCGGCTCCGCCAGCGACTGGATCGTCGACAACCGCGACAGCCATCCGCTGTTCCTGTACTTCTTCGGGCACGTCAGCAACGCCGTCGTGCTGTCCGTCCGCGGCGTCTACCTGGTGCTGCTCGCCGCCGGGTGGGCCGGCGTCACCGCCGCCGCCGGGCTGGTCGCCTGGCGGCTGGCCGGGGTGCGCCTCGCCGTCACCGCCGTCGCCGCGTTCGCCGTGTGCGGGCTGCTCGGCATGTGGGTGCCGACCATGCAGACCCTCGCCCTCATGGCCGTCGCCGTCGCCGCGTCCGTCGCCCTCGGTGCCGTGCTCGGCCTCGCCGCCGGGCTCTCCGACCGTACGTACCGGGCCCTGCGGCCCGTCCTCGACACCATGCAGGTCCTGCCCGCCTTCGCGTACCTGCTGCCCGTCGTCCTGGTCTTCGGCATCGGCGTCCCCGCCGCCGTCCTCGCGACCGTCGTCTACGCCGCCCCGCCCATGGCGCGCCTCACCGCGCTGGGCCTGCGCGCCGCCGACCCCGGCGTCCTGGAGGCCTCGGCCTCGCTCGGCGCGACCGGCAGGCAGCGGCTGCTGACCGCCCGCGTCCCGCTGGCCCGCAAGGAGCTGCTGCTCGGCGTCAACCAGTCGATCATGATGGCGCTGTCGATGGCGGTCATCGCGTCCGTCATCGGCGCCGGCGGCCTCGGCGACCGGGTCTACCAGGCGCTCGCGTCGGTGGACGTCGGTGCCGCGCTCGCGGCCGGCATCCCGATCGTGCTGCTGGCCGTGGTGCTCGACCGCACCGCCACGGGCGCGCGGTCGCGGAGCGGTTCGGGCCGCGCCTGGACCGGCTGCGCCGCCGCCGTGGTGGCCGCCGCCGTGACCGGCCGTCTGACCGGCGGGCTCACCTGGCCCGGGGCGTGGCACGTCGGCATCGCCGAGCCCGTCAACCGGGCCGTCGACTGGATGACCGCCCACCTCTACTCGGGCGTCCCCGTCATCGGCGGCACCGCCGACTGGGCGGCGCGCTTCACCGGCTGGGTGCTCGACCCCGTACGGGACGGCCTCCAGGCGCTGCCCTGGTGGACGCTGCTACTGGTCGTCGGCGCGCTGGCGCTGCTCGTCGGTACGTGGCGCACCGCCCTGACGGCGGTAGGCGCGATGGCCGCCATCGGTGTCCTGGGCGTGTGGGACGCGTCGCTCGACACGCTGTCCCAGGTGCTGGCCGCCGTGGCCGTCACGCTGGTGCTCGGCTTCGGCATCGCGGTGGGGGCGGCGCGCAGCACCCGCCTGGAGCGGCTGCTGCGCCCGGTGCTGGACGTGTTCCAGACAATGCCGCAGTTCGTCTACCTGATCCCGGTGGTCGCGCTGTTCGGCGTGGGCCGCGCCCCGGCCGTCGCCGCCGCCGTGGTGTACGCGCTGCCCGCCGTCGTCCGCATCACCACCCAGGGCCTGCGGGGCGTCGACCCGGTCGCGCTGGAGTCGGCCCGCTCGCTGGGCGCCACCGGCTGGCAGCAGTTGCGTCAGGTGCAGTTCCCGCTGGCCCGGTCGGCGCTGCTGCTCGCCGTCAACCAGGCGGTGGTGCTCGTCCTCGCCGTCGTCATCATCGGCGGCCTGGTGGGCGGTGGGGCGCTCGGTTACGACGTGGTGTTCGGCCTCGCGCAGGGCGACCTGGCGACCGGTCTGGTCGCGGGCGCCGCGATCGTCTGCCTGGGCCTGATGCTCGACCGGGTCACCCAGCCGTCCGGAAAGGAGGCCTGACATGGGTTCGCGTACGACTGTCGGCGCCGCTGCCCTCGCCCTGCTGACCCTCACCGGCTGCGGCGCGGCCGACATGACCCAGCAGGCGTCCCCGTACGCCGCCGCCCGGGGTACGAAGACGGTCACCCTGTCCGTCCAGTCGTGGGTGGGCGCCCAGGCCAACGTCGCCGTGGCGAAGTACTTGCTGGAACACGAGCTGGGCTACCGCGTCGACACCGTCCAGGTCGACGAGGTCCCCGCCTGGGACGCGCTCAGCCAGGGCCGGGTGGACGCCCTCCTGGAGGACTGGGGCCACCCGGAGCAGGAGCGGCGGTACGTCACCGACAAGAAGACCATCGCGCGCGGCGGCGACCTGGGCGTCACCGGCCACATCGGCTGGTTCGTCCCGGCGTACTTCGCCAAGGCCCACCCCGACGTCACCGACTGGAAGAACCTGAACAAGTACGCCGACGAACTCCGCACGGCGGAGAGCGGCGGCAAGGGCCAACTGCTGGACGGCTCACCGTCGTACGTCACCAACGACAAGGCGCTGGTGAAGAACCTCGGCCTGGACTACAAGGTCGTGTTCGCGGGCTCCGAGGCGGCGCAGATCACCCAGATCAAGCAGTTCGCCAAGGAGAAGAAGCCCTTCCTGACGTACTGGTACGAGCCGCAGTGGCTGTTCGAGAAGGTGCCGATGACGGAGGTGAGGCTGCCCGCGTACAAGGAGGGCTGCGACGCCGACCCGGAGAAGGTGGCCTGCGCCTACCCGCACACCCCGCTCCAGAAGTTCCTGAACGCCGACTTCGCCAGGAAGGGCGGGGAGGCGGCCGCCTTCCTGAAGAACTTCCGCTGGACGACCGAGGCGCAGAACGACGTGGCGCTGATGATCGCCGACCAGAAACTCACGCCGGAGGCGGCGGCCGAGAAGTGGGTCGCGGCCAACGAGCCGACGTGGCGGAAGTGGATGCCGTAGCGCGACCGGTTACGGGCCACCCGGACGCACCGGGCGGCCGGCCCGACGCCGGCCCGGCGCCCCCGCGGGTGCCGGGCCGGCGCCGGTGTCCGGTCCCGGGTCCGGACGGGTCCGGGGCCGGGGTCCGGGGCCAGGTCCGAGCCCGGTCCGGGTCGGTGTCCGGCTCTGGGCCTGACACGGTGTCGGGCCCGGTGTCCGTCCTGACGTCCGGTCGGCCGGGGGTCCGGTCCGGTGCCTGGCCCGGCGGCCGGGTGGGGCGGGACGCGGTGGGGGGTCAGCGCAGGAGCCACTTCTTGATCAGCGCCAGGACCTCCTCGCGGCTGCGGCCGTCGTGGTCGGCGGCCACGACGTGGGTGCCGACCCGGACCGAGAAGGTGAGCATGCAGCGCACCTCGACGTCGTCGGGGTCGTCGCAGAACGTCGCGAACAGCGAGCGCAGGTAGTCCATCCGCCGGTTGTCGACGCGCCGCAGCCGCTGCGCCACGGCCTCGTCGCGCCGGGCCCAGTCGCGGAGCGCGAGGTCGATCGCCGTGCCCCGGGGCACCGCGTCGTCGGCCACCGCGACCAGGGTGAACAGCCGGTCCAGCTTGGCCCTGCCGTCCCCGCCACCACCGTCGACGTGCTCGATCACCGCCTCGGTGACCTCGCGCTCCCAGGTGTCGAGCATCGCGGTGAGGAGTGCCTCCCGGTTGGCGAAGTACCCGTAGAAGCCGCCCTTGCTGACGCCGAGCGCCTGTGCGAGCGGCTCGATCCGCACGGCGTCCGGGCCACCGGCGGCGAGCGCCCGCAGCCCTTCCTCGATCCACTTGCCGCGCGGTGTGCGCGCCACGGCCATGGTGTGTCTCCCCTCACGTCCCGGCCCATCTATACAGTGCCGTATATATGGGTCTACCCTCGATCTATACGCCATCGTATAGATCGGGGCACGCCCATGAGACTCCCCAGCACCGCGCACACGTCCTACCCCTGGCGCATCCACGAGATCGCCGGCGACTTCCGGGTCGAGGACGTGTGGGACCTGCCGACGCCCGGCGGCCCGGACGGCCTGGCGCGGCTGGTGCGCCAGTTCGCCGAGGGTGACGGCGGTGGCGACGGCGCGCCCGTCCCTTCCCCCGTACCGCGCGCGCTCTTCGCGCTCCGCTGGAAGCTGGGCGCCCTGTTCGGCTGGGACAAGCCGGGTTCCGGCGTCGGTGCCCGGGTGCGCAGTCTGCGGGACCGGCTGCCCGAGGACCTCCGCGACGGCCCACGGGGCCCGGACACGCGAGTGGCCCCGTTCACCTCCGTCTACCAGACGCACGACGAGTGGGCGGCCGAGATGGCCAACGCCACCGTGCACACGGTGATGCACATCGGCTGGGTCCCGGACGGCACCGGCGGCCACCACGGCCGGATGGCCGTCCTGGTGAAGCCCAACGGGCTGCTCGGGACCGCCTACATGGCCGCCATCAAGCCGTTCCGGTACCTGGGCGTGTATCCCGCGCTGCTCCGGATGATCGGCCGCCGATGGACGGCGGGCTCCGGTGCGCACTGAGACGACCGGGCCAGGCACCCGCCCGGCCGGACCCGGGCCCCGCCGGGCGACGGCCGCGTTCCGTACCGGCGCCTGGGCCTGGATCCTCACCGGCGCCGGCCACCTGACCCTCGCGGTGCTGACGGAGCTGCGCCCCCAGGACCCCGCCGGGGCCCGTGCCGTCGCGGCGATGCGGGCGTACGGGATCGAGTTCGGTGGCGTCCGGCGCACGCTGCGCGACCTCGACCTGGGCATGTCGTTCGTCATGGCCACGGCGCTGATCTTCGGCGGGGCGGTGTGCCTGCTCGTGGCGCGTTCCGCCCCGGACCTCGTCGTACGGTCACGGTCGCTGAGCGGACTGGGCCTGGCCGCCTCGCTGGTGGTCCTCGGCCTGTCGGTGGCGCTGCTGCCCCTCCCGCCCGTCGTCCTGTTCTCGGCCGCCGCCGTCGCGTTCGGCGGGTCGCTGGCCGCCGCACGGCCCGCGCCTCCGCCGGGCCGGCCGTAGGGGGGACGACCGCCGGTCATGGGGCGGGCGGCCGTCGCGCGGACGGCTCACGCCGGGTCGTCGAACATGGCCAGCAGCGTCTGCTCGTCCGGCTCGGCGTCGGACCGGCCGGCGTGCGTGACCTGCTCGGCCCAGACCGTCTTGCCCTGCGGCATGAAACGGGCGCCCCAGCTCTTGGTGAACTGCGCCACCAGGAACAGGCCGCGTCCGCCCTCCTCGGTGGTGGCCGCGCGGCGGATGCGCGGGGAGGTGTTGCTGCGGTCGGAGACCTCGCAGATCAGCGAGCCGTCGCGCAGCATCCGCAGGCACACCGTGCCCCGGCCCCCGTACCGCACGGCGTTGGTGACCAGTTCACTGACCACCAGGCCGGTGCTGAAGTCCAGCTCCGACAGCCCCCACTCGGCGAGTTGACGGTGCGCCAGCCCGCGCGCGCGGGAAACCACCGACGGGTCGGAGGGAAGCTCCCAGGCCACCACCCGGTCGGCCGGCAGCGCGTGCACGCGGGCCAGCAGCAGCGCCACGTCGTCGCGCGGGCCATGGGGGAGCAGCACGCCCGTGATCCGGTCGCAGATCCGCTCCAGTGACGGTTCGGGCCCGTCGAGCGCGGCGAGCAACTGGGCGGTGCGGGCGTCGGTGTGGCCGAAGCCGCGGCCCTCCTTGAGCAGCCCGTCGGTGTACAGGGCGAGCAGGCTGCCCTCCGGCAGCTCGAACCCGGCCGACTCGTACGGCTGGAGCCCGCCGAGCCCCAGCGGCGGACCGGTCGGCGGATCGAGCAGCCGCGGTGGGCCGTCCGGCGGCACCAGCGCGGGCGGCGGATGGCCGGCCCCGGCGACGGTGCAGCGGCAGGACACCGGGTCGTACACCGCGTACAGGCAGGTCGCGGCGGTGGCCGGGTCCTCCGCGTCGGCGGGACCGCGGCTGACCAGGTCGTCGAGGTGGGTCAGCACCTCCTCCGGCGGCAGGTCCAGGGCGGCCAGGGTGTGCACCGCCGTACGCAGCCGGCCCATGGTCGCCGCCGCGTGCAGCCCCTGCCCGGCGACGTCCCCGACGACCAGGGCCACCCGCAGCCCGGACAGCGGGATCGCGTCGTACCAGTCGCCGCCCACACCCGTCCGGGCGTCGGCGGGCAGGTAGCGGGACGCCAGGTCGACCGCGGTCAGCCGGGGCAGGTCGCGCGGCAGCAGGCTGCGCTGGAGGGTGAGCGAGGCCCGCTGCTCGCGGCCGTAGCGGCGGGCGTTGTCCAGGCTGATCGCGGTACGGGCGGCCAGTTCGCCCGCGAGGGTCAGGTCGTCCTGCTCGTACGGCCGGGTCCTGCCGCGGCGGTAGAACCCGGCGAGGCCCAGGACGGCACCCCGGGCGCACAGCGGGGCGGCCAGGTAGGAGTGCACGCCCTCGCCGAGCAGGTCCACGGGGTGCTCCGGCCCGGTCGGCGGGCCGGTCAGGGCGGCGGTCATCACCGTGTCCGCGACCGGCCGCCCGCCGGCGAGGCACCGCGCCTGCGGCGTGCCGGGCGGGTACGTGACCGGCTCGTCCAGGCCGCCCGCCCGCGCGTCGCGGGAGTCCTCGCCCGCCCAGGCCGCCACCCGGCGCAGCGCCGCGCCGGGGGCGGGCCGTCCGGCCGGGGGCTCCTCGCCCGTGAGGGCGTCCTCCACCAGGTCGACCACGACCAGGTCGGCGAGGCGCGGCACGGCGATCTCCGCCAGTTCCTCGGCGGTGCGCCGCATGTCCAGGGTGGTGCCGACCCGGACGCCGGCCTCGTTCAGCAGGGACAGCCGCCCCCGCGCCTCGGCGGCCAGGCGGCCGACCCCCGGCTCGCCCACCAGCAGCAGCCACGCGTCGGTCGGGTCGCCGCCCTCGCCGCTTTCGTCGCCTTCGTCGTCGGCTCCCGTGCCGCCCGGCCGGGCCCCGGTGTCCGGCCCCGTCGCGGTCCCGGGCTCGGCCCCGGGGGTGTGCCCGCCCGCCGTACCGTTCCCCGCTCCGGAGCCGGGGGCGCTCCCGGGCGGCCGGGCCGGCGCGGGGCCGGTGCCCAGCAGCGGGACGCCCCGGCCGTCCGGGGCGGTCACGGTGGCTCCCGTACCCCCCGCGGCCCCCGCGTTTCGTGCCGGACCCCCGCCGCCGAAGCTGACCTCGACGGCCGCGCCCTCCGCGTCGCCGTGGTGCAGCTCCCGGCGGCGCAGCGTGGCGATCCGTCCGCCCGCCAGCGCGACCTCCGCGAACACCCGGCCGTCCTCCGGCGGCGCGGGCGACGAGATCAGCTCGATGGCGCTCTCCAGCAGCGCCAGCCGCTCCTGCGGGTCCAGCCGGGGAGCCGCCGCGCCCAGCGGGGCGAGCTCGCCCGAGCCGAGGCGCAGCTCGGCGTGCTCGCCGCGCCGCCGGGACCGGAGGAAGGAACTCATCAGGTTGCGCTCACGGGCGGTACTCAGGTCCAGCAGGCGTTCCGCGATGCGCTCCGTGGCGTCCTGGAGGGCCAGCGCCATGTCCGGTTCCGCCAGGTCCCTGGGTACGGACAGGTTGACCGCGCCCTGCACGGTGCCGCCCACCGGGTCGCGCACCGGGGCGGCCATGCAGGTCAGCTCCTTGAGGTTGTGCAGGAAGTGCTCGTGGCCGACCACCACGAACGGCGCCCTGGTGCTCAGCACCATGCTGACGCTGCTGGTCCCCATGAACCGTTCGTCGACGTTGGCGCCCGGTACGAGCGAGGCGGCGTCCATCAGATCCAGGCCCGCCGGGTCACCCCGCCGGTCCACGATGTTCGCCCGGGCGTCGGCCAGCGTCACGGTGACGGGCAGACCGGAGAAGCGCCGGCACAAATCCTCCAGCACCGGCGCGGCGGCCCGGACGAGCCGCGCGTCCGGGTCGAGGTCGCTCTCGACCGGGAGGGCGGCGCCCTCCGTGTCGATCCCGAGCGACTGCGAGCGCTGCCAGGAGGCGAGGATCTCCGGGCGTACCCCGCCGTCGGGCGGCCTCTGCTCACCGCGATCTTCCACAGAACCAGGATAATCGGGCAAAAGCCACTATGTGCTCTCGGGGCATCGACCGGCGGCGAGCGACTCCGCGCCGGCGGCCCCGGCGGTCACCGCGTCCGCGCCGGGGTACCGGCCCCGGGCCGCGCCCGCGACGTACCCGCCCCGCCCGGTCGGGCCCGTCACGCACCGACCGTGCCGTCCACGCCCTCCCGGAGCAGGTCGGCGTGGCCGTTGTGGCGGGCGTACTCGTGGATCAGGTGCAGCATGACGTGGCGCAGGGACACCTCGACGTTCCAGCGGGCGTTGCGGCCCGTGACGTCCAGCGACGCGGCGGACGCCTCGATCCGGCGCGCGTGCGCGACCTCCGCCTCCCAGGCGGCGAACGCCTCGGACCGCGTCGACCCCGCCGGGTCGTACGCCACCTGGTAGTCACCGTCGGGCGACCACACCAGCGGGACGTCCTCACCGCCGATGGTCCGGCGGAACCAGGCGCGCTCCACCTCCGCCATGTGCCGGACCAGACCCAGCAGGGAGAGCGCCGACGGGGGCATGGAACGGCGCCGCAGGTCCTCGTCGGACAGGCCGTCGCACTTCATGGCGAGGGTGGCGCGGTGGTAGTCCAGAAAACCGCGCAGCATCGCGCGCTCGTCACCTGCCAGCGGAGGGCCGACGCGTTCGGTGGTCACGGGAGGATCCCCTTCAAGTGCGGTGCAGCCGACTGTGTTTGTACCTCAGGATGGATCACCTACGGCCGCGGGGCCCAGCGGATATCGGGGGGTGCGTCCGCGTCCTGGCCGGCGCGCACGCACACGACGGCTACCCGGCCGACTGGCCCGCCGACCCGTCCGGGTGGCTCACCGTGGACGGCCTCGCGGACGCGGGGGCCGCACCCCGTCCCGGACGTCGTCCCCCGCGACACGGCGGCCATCGCGCTGTACGAACGGCTCGGCCGGCGGCGGCTCGGCACCGGGCACCAGGAGTGGGGCCCGGGGCGGCGGGTCGCCGTGCACGCCCATGCCGCCCCCCCCGTCACGGGACGGCCGGACTCGCTGGTCCCGGCGGGCGCAGTCCCCTAGGGTCGGCACCATGGCGACCACGGCGGGGGCACGGGGAACCGGGGCACCCGACGTCGGGGCGGAGGACCTCGACGAGGCGGTCGCGCTCACCGTCCGCGCGCTGGGGGGCGTGGCGGACCGGGACTGGTCCGGGCCGGCGGCCGGGCTGGAGTGGAGCTGCCACGAGACGGCCGTCCACCTGGCGGGCGACTTCGTCGGCTACGCCGCCCAGCTGACCGGCCGCGTCACCGACACCTACCTGCCCGTCGGCGTCGTCGCGCGGCCCGGTACCGGCCCCGCCGGGCTGGTCCGGGTCCTCGGGGCGACCGGCGGGCTCCTGTCCGCCGCCGTCCGCACCACCCCCGGCGGCGTACGGGCCTGGCACCCCTGCGGCACCGCCGGGGCCGACGGCTTCGCGGCGATGGGCGTCGTCGAGGCGCTGGTGCACACCCACGACATCCTCCGCGCCCACGGCGTGCCCGACCAGCGGGCGCCCGGGGAGCTGTGCGCCCGCGTCCTGGACCGCCTCTTCCCGCATGTGCCGCGCACCGGCGACCCGTGGCGGACCCTGCTGTGGGCCACCGGCCGCACCGATCTGGACGGCCTGCCGCGGCAGGCGGTCTGGCGCTGGTACAACGAGCCGGTCCGGTCCGCGCGCCTCTGGCTGTGCGAGGTGTCCCCGAACATCGGGGCCGACCTGCACGACGGCGGCGACGGCGGCTTCACCTGGGCGGACGGCGGCCCCCCGGAGAACACCCGGATCGCGGGCCGGCTGGTGGCCGAGGCGCACGAGGCGGGGACGTACCGCCCCGGCTGGGGCCCCTACGCCATCGTCCGCGCCGTCGACCGCCGCGCGGTGGGCGCCATCGGCTTCCACGCCGCCCCCGACGCCGGCGGCCGCGCCGAGATCGGGTACGACGTGGTGGAGGGCGCGCGCGGCAACGGCTACGCCACCGAGGCCCTGCGCGCCCTCGCCGGATGGGCGTTCGCCCGCCCGGGGACGGCCGTGCTGCGCGCCGTGGTCGACCACGGCAACACGCCCTCGCACCGGGTCGTCACCCGCGCAGGCTTCACCCGGGCCGCCGACGGCGAGGACAGCGCCGTCTACGAGCTGCGCCGCACCTGATCGGCGATGTCCCGCACCGCCGCCATCGCGCGGTGCAGCAGCCCGGGGCCGAAGGTGACGCGCGTGGCGCCCAGCCGCCCCAGCTCCCGGACCGGCGGGCTGCCGGGGAAGGGCGCCACGTTCAACGGCCCCTCGACCCGCGAGCGGAGCAGCGGGATGTGCTCCGGCGGGACGCCGATGGGGTAGACGCAGTCGGCGCCCGCCTCGACGTACAGGCGCGCCCGGGCGATCGCCTCCTCCGGATCGGCGACGCCCCGCAGGAAGCTGTCCACGCGGGCGTTGACGAACAGCGCGCCGCCCGCCGCCGCCCGTACCTCCGCCAGCCGGTCGGCGTGCGCGCGCGGGTCCTCCAGGATGCCGTCCCGCGAGTCCTCCAGGTTGACGCCGACCGCGCCGGAGTCCAGGACGCGGGCGACCAGTTCCTTCGGCGCGAGGCCGTAACCGCCCTCCACGTCCGCCGACACCGGGACGGAAACCGACCGGGCGATCCGGGCCACGGCGGCGAACATCTCGTCGGCGGGCGTGGCCCCGTCCTCGTACCCGAGCGACGCGGCCACCCCCGCGGACGGCGTGGCGAGGGCCGGGAAGCCGGCCTCCTCGAAGGCGCGGGCGCTCGCCGCGTCCCACGGGCCGGGGAGGACCAGGGGGTCCTCGGGGGCGCGGCCGTGGTGCAGGGCGCGGAAGGCCCCGGCGGCGTCCGTCACGTGGCGCGGCCCTTGAACTGACCGGGCGTGTAGTGGCCCGGCACCATGCGGCTGGTGACGGCGAACCGGTTCCAGGCGTTGATCACGTTGATCGCGGCGATCAGTTGGGCCAGTTCCTTCTCGTCGAACTGCTCCGCGGCCCGCTCGTACACCTCGTCGGGGACGAAACCGTCCGTCAGGACCGTGACGGCCTCGGTGAGCCGGAGCGCCGCCAGCTCCTTCTCCGTGTAGAAGTGGCGCGACTCCTCCCATGCGCTGAGCTGGACGATCCGCTCGACCGACTCGCCGGCCGCCAGGGCGTCCTTGGTGTGCATGTCCAGGCAGTACGCGCAGTGGTTGAGCTGCGAGGTGCGGATCTTCACCAGTTCGAGCAGGACGGGGTCGAGGCCCTGCCGGGCGGCGGCGTCCAGCCGGACCATGGCCTTGAACACCTCGGGCGCGTGCTCGGACCAGGCGAGCCGGGGAGTGTGCTCGGCCGCGTACCCGGCCGTCTGCGTCGGTGTCTGTGTCTGCGTCGTCATGGCTACGACCGTACGGGCCGTGTGGCGCACCGGTATGGTCCACTTCCATGACGGATTCCTGGGCCACTTTCGGCGCCGACCTGCACCTGGAGATCCGGGGCCCGGGGTTGCGGTCCGGCCTGATGGAGGCGCTGCGCGAGGCCGTCAGGACCGGTCGGCTGGCACCGGGGACGCGACTGCCGTCCTCCCGGTCCCTCGCCGCCGACCTGGGCGTCGCCCGCAACACGGTCGCCGACGCGTACGCCGAACTCGTCGCCGAGGGCTGGCTCACGGCCCGGCAGGGCTCCGGCACCCGGGTGGCCCGGCGCGCCGCCCCGCGCCCCGGCCCCGCCGCTGGGCACCGCGCCCCGGCGCGCGGGGGCGCGCCCGCCGCACCGGTACCGCCCCGGCGCCCGCCCGCCCGCAGGGGCGGCGCGACGCACACCCTGCACCCCGGCACACCGGACCTCGGGTCCTTCCCGCGCGGCGAGTGGCTCAAGGCGGCCCGCCGCGCGCTGACGTCAGCCCCGCACGAGGCGCTCGGCTACGGCGAACCGCACGGCCGCGTCGAGCTGCGCGCCGTCCTCGCCGACTACCTGGCGAGGTCCCGGGGCGTGCACGCGGACCCCGACCGCATCGTCATCTGCTCCGGTTTCGTCCACGGGCTGCGGCTGATGGCGCAGGTGCTGCGCGGCCGGACGGTGCGGGACGTCGCCGTGGAGTCGTACGGGCTGGACATCCACTGGAACCTGCTCACCGGGGCGGGCCTGGACACGCCGCCGCTGCCCTACGACGAACGCGGCACGCGCACCGGCGAACTGGACCGGCAGGGCGCGCTGTTGATCACTGCCGCGCACCAGTTCCCCCTCGGGGGCGCGCTGCCGCCGGACCGGCGCGCCGCCGCCGTGGACTGGGCGCGGCGGACGGGCGCGCTGATCCTGGAGGACGACTACGACGGCGAGTTCCGCTACGACCGCCAGCCGGTCGGCGCCCTCCAGGGCCTGGACCCCGAGCGCGTGGTCTACCTCGGTACGGCGAGCAAGTCCCTGACGCCCGGGCTGCGGCTGGGCTGGATGGTGCTGCCCGAGGACCTGGTGGGGGACGTGCTGGCGGCGAAGGGCCACGCCGAGTGGGTGTCGAGCGCGCTGGACCAGCTGACGCTCGCCGAGTTCATCCGCTCCGGCGCGTACGACCGGCACGTACGCGGCATGCGGCTGCGCTACCGCCGGCGGCGCGATCAGCTCGTGGCCGCGCTCGCCGAGCGGGCGCCGGACATCCGCGTGAGCGGCATCGCGGCCGGCCTCCACGCCGTGCTGGAGCTCCCGCCCGGCACCGAGCGGTCCGTCGTGCAGGCCGCGTCCTGGCACGGCCTCGCCGTCCAGGGTCTGGACCGTTTCCGCCACCCGGCGGTCCCGCCCGGCAGCGACGCCCTGGTCGTCGGCTACGCCACCCCGACGGACAGCGCCTGGTCCGGGGCCCTCGACGCCCTCTGCCGGGCGCTGCCCTGACGGGCGCGGCGCCCCGAGCCGGGGCCGCCGCGCCCTGCCGTACGCAGCGGCCCGGCACGGTCGGGGCGTCGCGCCCCGCACCGTCGGGTCATGGCGCGCGTACGGGTCGTCAGCGGAGCACCTGCCGCAGCTGCTCCAGACCCCAGTCCAGGTCCTCCTTGCCGATCACCAGGGGCGGGGCGATCCGGATCGTGGAGCCGTGGGTGTCCTTCACCAGGACCCCCCGCTCCATCAGCTTCTCCGAGATCTCCCGGCCCGTGCCCAGGCTCGGCACGACGTCCACGCCCGCCCACAGGCCGCGGCCGCGCACGGCCTCCACGGCGCCGCCGCCGACCATGAGCCCCAGCTCGTGGTGGAGGTGGTCGCCCAGCTCGGCCGCCCGCTGCTGGTACTCGCCGGTGCGCAGCATCGCCAGCACCTCCAGCGCCACCGCGCACGCCAGCGGGTTGCCGCCGAACGTCGAGCCGTGCTCGCCCGGCCGGTGCACGCCCAGCACCGCCGCGCTCGACACGACCGCCGACACCGGGACGACACCGCCGCCCAGCGCCTTGCCCAGCACGTACATGTCCGGGACGACGTCCTCGTGTTCGCACGCGAACGTGCGGCCCGTGCGGCCCAGGCCCGACTGGATCTCGTCCGCGATGAACAGCACGTCCCGCTGCCGGGTCAGCTCGCGGACCGCCGGCAGGTACCCGGCCGGGGGCACCAGCACCCCCGCCTCGCCCTGGATGGGCTCCAGCAGCACGGCCACGGTGTTCTCCGTCATGGCCAGGTCCATCGCCGCGAGGTCGCCGTACGGCACGATCTCGAACCCGGGCGTGTAGGGGCCGTAGTCCGCCCGCGCCTCGGGGTCGGTGGAGAAGCTGACGATCGTGGTCGTACGGCCGTGGAAGTTGTCCGCCGCGACGATGATCTTCGCCATGCCGTCCGGTACGCCCTTGACGCGGTACCCCCACTTGCGGGCGGTCTTCACGGCGGTCTCCACCGCCTCCGCCCCGGTGTTCATCGGCAGCACCATCTCCATGCCGCAGAACTCGGCGAGCCGCGCGCAGAAGTCCGCGAACCGGTCGTGGTGGAACGCCCGGGACGTCAGGGTCACCCGGTCCAGCTGCGCCTTCGCGGCCTCGATGAGCCGGCGGTTGCCGTGCCCGAAGTTGAGCGCCGAGTAGCCGGCGAGCATGTCGAGGTAACGGCGCCCCTCGACGTCGGTCATCCAGGCACCGTCCGCCGAGGAGACGACGACGGGCAACGGGTGGTAGTTGTGCGCGCTGTGCGCCTCCGCGGAAGCGATCGCCTGTTGTGTGCTCGACACGGGATCTCCGTTCGTCCTGCGGCGTGGGGCGGTGGTGGCGCCCCTTTCTATCGTCGCTCGCCATGCGGACGGGGAAACCTCGCTGCGGGGGTGGCCGCTAGGGTGACCGGTACGCGCGGCGACTGGCGTACGGGGAAGCGACCCCGGGGGAGCCGTGCGCGGCAGACCACACGAGGGTGCCGCCCGCCTGGGCACCCCACGACCTCGTCCGTGCTGCCGGCCCCCTGGAGGACGCCATGACCAGCCTTCCGCTGCCCGCCCACCACCCCGCCCTCGCCACCGCCGATCCCGAACTCGCCGCGCTCGTCGGCGCGGAGGAGCGGCTCCAGGCCGACACCCTGCGGCTGATCCCCAGCGAGAACTACGTCTCCCGGGCGGTGCTGGAGGCGTCCGGGACGGTCCTGCAGAACAAGTACAGCGAGGGCTACGCGGGCCGGCGCTACTACGAGGGCCAGCAGAACATCGACCAGGTCGAGCGGCTCGCCGTCGGCCGCGCCAAGGCCCTGTTCGGCGTCGACCACGCCAACGTCCAGCCCTACTCCGGCTCCCCGGCCAACCTCGCCGTCTACCTCGCCTTCGCCCAGCCCGGCGACACCGTGATGGGCATGGCCCTGCCGATGGGCGGTCACCTCACCCACGGCTGGGGCGTCTCCGCGACCGGCAGCTGGTTCCGCGGCGTCCAGTACGGCGTACGCCACGACACCGGGCTCATCGACTTCGACGAGGTGCGCGACCTCGCACTCAAGGAGCGGCCCAAGGTCATCTTCTGCGGCGGCACCGCCCTGCCCCGGACCATCGACTTCGCCGCCTTCGCCGGGATCGCCCGCGAGGCGGGCGCCGTCCTCGTCGCCGACGTGGCCCACATCGCCGGCCTGATCGCGGGCGGCGCCCACCCCTCGCCGGTGCCGCACGCCGACGTGATCTCCACGACCACGCACAAGACCCTGCGCGGCCCGCGCGGCGCGATGCTCATGTGCCGCGAGGAGCACGCCAAGGCCGTCGACAAGGCCGTCTTCCCCGGCCTCCAGGGCGGCCCGCACAACCAGACCACCGCCGCCATCGCCGTCGCGCTCCACGAGGCGGCCCAGCCGTCCTTCACGGCCTACGCGCACCAGGTCGTCGCCAACGCCCGGGCGCTCGCCGCGGAACTCCTGGCCCGCGGCTTCGACCTGGTCTCGGGCGGTACGGACAACCACCTGATCCTGATGGACCTCACGCGCAAGGACGTACCGGGCAAGGTCGCCGCGAAGGCCCTGGACCGGGCGGGGATCGTCGTGAACTACAACACCGTCCCCTACGACCCCCGCAAGCCCTTCGACCCCTCGGGCATCCGTATCGGCACCCCGTCCCTCACGTCCCGCGGGCTCGGTACGGAGCACATGGCGGCCGTCGCCGGCTGGATCGACCGGGGCGTCACCGCCGCCCGCACCGGCGACGAACCCGCCCTGGCCGCGATCCGCTCCGAGGTCGCCGACCTGATGGCCGCCCACCCCGCCCCCGGCATCCCCGCCTGACCCCCTGCTCCGGCCCCCGCCCCCGCCCCGGCGGGGGCCGGGGCGCCGGGCGGAGGGCGCTGTGTCGCTCGTCTCACAGGACGATTCCCGACCTGTCGGCGGTAGCTGAGAGAATGAGGGACATGGCCTCTGATCGTCCTCGCGTGCTCTCCGGGATCCAGCCCACCGCCGGCTCGTTCCACCTCGGCAACTACCTCGGCGCGGTCCGCCAGTGGGTCGCGCTGCAGGAGTCCCACGACGCGTTCTACATGGTCGTCGACCTGCACGCGATCACCGTTCCGCAGGACCCGGCGGAGCTGCGTGCCAACACCCGGCTCGCCGCCGCCCAGCTGCTCGCCGCGGGTCTCGACCCCGAGCGCTGCACGCTCTTCGTCCAGAGCCACGTCCCGGAGCACGCCCAGCTCGGCTGGGTCATGAACTGCCTCACCGGCTTCGGCGAGGCCTCCCGCATGACCCAGTTCAAGGACAAGTCCGCCAAGCAGGGCGCGGACCGCGCCACGGTCGGGCTGTTCACGTACCCGATCCTCCAGGTCGCGGACATCCTGCTCTACCAGGCCAACGAGGTCCCGGTCGGTGAGGACCAGCGCCAGCACATCGAGCTCACCCGCGACCTCGCGGAGCGGTTCAACGCCCGTTTCGGTGAGACGTTCACGGTCCCGGCTCCGTACATCCTGAAGGAGACGGCGAAGATCTACGACCTCCAGGACCCGGCGGTCAAGATGAGCAAGTCGGCCTCCACCCCGAAGGGCCTGATCAACCTCCTGGACGAGCCGAAGGCGACCGCGAAGAAGGTGAAGAGCGCCGTGACCGACACCGACACCGTGATCCGATTCGACCGCGCCGGCAAGCCGGGCGTCAGCAACCTGCTGACGATCATGTCCACCCTCACCGGCACCTCCGTCCCCGACCTGGTGCGGAGCTACGAGGGCAAGATGTACGGCGCGCTGAAGACCGACCTCGCCGAGATCATGGTCGACTTCGTCACCCCGTTCAGGACCCGCACCCAGGAATACCTCGACGATCCCGAGACGCTGGACTCGCTGCTGGCCAAGGGCGCGGAGAAGGCCCGCGCGGTCGCCGGCGAGACGCTCGCGCAGACCTACGGGAAGGTGGGCTTCCTGCCCGCCAAGCACTGAGACCGGGGCGAGCGCCGGCGTGCCACCGGCGCCGCTCCGTGGCGGGCCCAACGACTCTGGCCACACGACGGGTCCAGCCGCCACACTGGCGGCTGACGACACGGCCGCCGGCCGGCGACCGCCGGCCGGCCCGCGGACACCGACGACGACCGACGACCGAACCGACACTTGAGGAGAACGACGTGGGGACCGTAACGCTCGGCGTTTCGATCGCGGTCCCGGAGCCCTACGGCAGCCTGCTCCAGGAGCGGCGCGCGGGCTTCGGTGATCCCGCCGCGCACGGCATCCCCACGCATGTCACGCTGCTCCCGCCGACCGAGGTGGACGCTGCGCGGCTGCCCGTGGTCCGGGCGCACCTCGCCGAGGTGGCGGCGTCGTGCCGGTCGTTCCCGATGCGGCTGTCCGGCACGGGCACCTTCCGGCCGCTGTCGCCGGTCGTCTTCGTCCAGGTCGTGGAGGGCGCCGCGGCCTGCTCCTGGCTCCAGCAGCGGGTCCGGGACACGTCGGGACCGCTGGAGCGGGAGCTGCAGTTCCCGTACCACCCGCACGTGACGGTGGCGCACGGCATCGCCGAGGAGGCGATGGACCGGGCGTACGAGGAGCTGGCCGACTTCGAGGCGTCGTGGACCGTCGCCTCCTTCGCCCTGTACCAGCAGGGCCCCGACGCGGTGTGGCGGAAGCTGTCCGAGTACGAGTTCGGCGCAGGCCGCCCGGCCCGGTCCGTGCCCGCCCAGGGGTCGCCCGTGGACGAGCCGGCCACCACGCGCTGAGCCGGGGGCCTCACAGCGGCAGGCGGCGGAAGACCGTGCGCGGCACGTGCCGGAGGGCCGACATCACCAGGCGCATCGCGCCCGGCACCCACACCGTCTCGGAACGGCGCCACAGCCCCTGCTCGATCGCGTGCGCCACCGCCTCCGGGGTCGTCGCCATCGGCGCCTCCGAGAGGCCGGCCGTCATCCGCGTCCGTACGAAGCCGGGCCTGACGACCATCACGTGGACGCCCGAGCCGTGCAGGGCGTCGCCCAGTCCCTGGGCGAAGGCGTCCAGGCCCGCCTTGCTGGATCCGTAGATGAAGTTGGCCCGCCGCACGCGCTCACCGGCCACCGACGACAGCACGACCAGCGAGCCGTGCCCCTGGGCGCGCAGCGCGTTGGCGCAGGTCAGACCGGCCGACACGGCACCGGTGTAGTTGGTCTGGGCGACGCGCACGGCGGCGAGCGGCGCCGCCTCGTCGCGCCCCTGGTCGCCCAGGACGCCGAAGGCGAGCAACACCATGTCGACGTCGCCCTCCGCGAAGATCTTGCCCAGGGTCTCCTCGTGCGAGGCGGGGTCCAGGGCGTCGAAGGGGACGGTGCGGACGGTCACCGCGTCCTCCGCCGGACGCAGCTCGCGCAGCGAGGCCGCGGCGGCGTCCAGGGCGGGGGAGGGGCGGCCGGCCAGCCAGACCGTGCGGGTACGCCGCGCGATCAGGCGGCGGGAGGTGGCGAGGCCGATCTCGGACGTACCACCGAGGACGAGCAGGGACTGGGGGGCGCCGAAGGCGTCCTTCATGACGTACTCCTTACAGGCCGAGACGGCGGGCGAGGTCCGAGGTGAACACCGAGCGCGGGTCCAGCTCCGCGCGCAGGGCGAGGAAGTCCGGCAGGCGCGGGTACATGGCGCGCAGCGCCTCCGGGCCCAGCCGGGAGTCCTTGGCGAGGTAGACGCGCCCGCCCGCGCCCGCCACCTCCTCGTCGAGCTCGTCGAGGAACGCGCCGAGGCCGGTGAGCCCGGCCGGGACGTCCAGCGCCAGCGTCCAGCCCGGCATGGGGAACGACAGCCAGCCGGGGTCGCCCTCGCCGAACCGCTTCAGGACCGCGAGGAACGAAGGACAGCCCCGGCGCGCGATCCGGCGCACGATGCGGCGCAGGGTGTCCTCCCGCCCGTACCCGACGACGAACTGGTACTGGACGAAGCCGCCGCGCCCGTACACCCGGTTCCAGTGCGGCACCCCGTCCAGGGGGTGGAAGAAGGCGGACAGCCGCTGGAGTTCGCCGGTGCGGTGGCGGGGCGCCCTGCGGTACCAGAGCTCGTTGAACAGCCCGACCGCCGGGCGGCTCAGCAGCCCTTCCGGGACGAAGGCGGGGGCGGCCGGCAGCCGGCCGGGGCGGAAGGCCAGGGGGGCGCGCCGGGCCCGCCGGGGGAGGGCGTCGTACGGGGCGTGGTCGCCGCGCGTGAGGACGGCCCGGCCGGTGGCGGCCCCGCGCGCCAGCAGGTCGATCCAGGCCACGGAGTACCGGTAGCCGTGGTCGTTGGCGGTGAGGCGCGCCATCAGGTCGTCGAGGTCGGTGGCGCGCTCGGTGTCCACCGACATCAGCGACGTCTCGACGGGCAGCAGCTGGATCGTCGCCGAGAGGATCACCCCGGTCAGGCCCATGCCGCCGGTGGTCGCGTCGAAGAGGTCGGTGCCGGGGAGGACGGTGCGGACCGTGCCGTCGGCGGTGAGCAGGTCGAAGGCGCGTACGTGGCGGCTGAAGGAGCCCGAGACGTGGTGGTTCTTGCCGTGGATGTCGGCGCCGATGGCCCCGCCGACGGTGACGTACCGGGTGCCGGGGGTGACCGGGACGAACCAGCCGAGCGGCAGCAGCACCTCCATCAGACGGTGCAGGCTCACGCCCGCGTCGCACACCACGAGCCCGGCGTCCGCGTCGATGGTGCGGATCCGGGCGAGGGCGGTCATGTCCAGTACGGCGCCGCCGGCGTTCTGGGCCGCGTCGCCGTACGCCCGGCCGAGGCCGCGGGCGATGCCCCCGCGCGTGCCGCAGGCGCGGACGGCGGCGGCTGCTTCCTCGTAGCTGCGGGGGCGCATGAGCCGGGCGACGGACGGGGCGGTGCGGCCCCAGCCGGTCACCGGCTCGGCCGGCTCGGTGGGGGTCTCGGCATCAGACATGGATGCGACCGTATCGCCGCACTTGCGTTGTTCGTGCGGTTTGTCGGCTGAGTCGCCCGGCTCGCCGAAATGGGTGATTAAACGAGTGTCATGAAAGATTGCCGCGTCCTGCGGCGTGCGGCGCGCCAGAGTCGTCCGTGGACGACGAAAGGGTGGCGGAGCATGCGCAAGGCGGGCACCCGGTGGGAGGACGCCGATCGTCGGCTGTCGGACGCGCTGTACGGGTTCGGCCGCCGCAGGCCGGCGGTGGCGGCGGCCGCGCGGACGCTGTCGCTCACGGGCGAGCACGCCGCGCTCTGGCTCGCGGCCGGCCTCGCCGCCGCCGCGGCCGACCGCCCGCGCCGCGGCGCCTGGCTGCGCGCCACGGCCCTGACGGCCAGCGCGCACCTGGCGGCCTCGGCCGTGAAACACCTGGTCCGCCGCCCCCGCCCCACCCCCGGCCCGGCACCGACCGGTGACGCGCCCCCCGGTGCGGTGCCCGCCCACGGGACGGCGTCCACCGGCGCGGAGGTTCCGCCCGTGCCGGGTGCCGTCAGGGGCGGCGGTGCGTCCGAGGCTTTGGCCGGTGCCGTGTCCGTGACGGGCAACGGCTGCTGCGCTGCGCCCCCGGTCGGGTCCCGTGCCGGTGCCGTGCCGGTGCGGGTGACGCTGCCGGGTGCCGAGGGCGGTCCGGTGACCGGCGGCGACGGCTGCCGCGCCGCGTCCTTTGACGGGTCCGGTACCGGGGGCCCTGCGGGCGCCGGGGACGGCGGGGGCGCGGCACCGGGGACGGGGGGCGGTCCGCGGGTGCGGGGGCCGTTGCGGGCCGTCGTGGGGCGGTACTCGTTCCCCAGCTCGCACGCCGCCTCCGCCTCCGCCGCCGCACTGGCGTTCGCGGCGGTGCGGTCCGGCGCCCGCTGGGCGGCGGCCCCCGTGGCCGCCGCGATGTGCCTGTCCCGCCTGCTGGTGGGCGTCCACTATCCGGCCGACGTGGTGGCCGGCGCGCTGCTGGGCGCCGCGACGGCCCGGGCGGGCACCCGGTGGGCGCCGGCGACGCTGAAGGATCGTTTCCGCGCTGGCGGGTCCCGCCGTGGGTGAGCCGACCGTCGCGGCGGCCGTCACCCGCCCGGTGTCCCAGGCGGTCGTGCTGCCGCTCGGGCTCGTACGGGCCGCGCGCCCCCGCCAGTGGGTGAAGAACGTGCTCGTGGCCGCCGCGCCCGCCGCCGCCGGGCAACTGGTGTCCCGGCACACCGCCTGGCAACTCGGCATCGTCTTCCTGCTGTTCACCGCCGCCGCGGCCGCCGTCTACCTCGTCAACGACGCCCGCGACGCCGACGCCGACCGCGCCCACCCCGTCAAGTGCCGCCGCCCGG
Organism: Streptomyces sp. NPDC045701; assembly: GCF_056432045.1. NCBI lineage: Bacteria > Bacillati > Actinomycetota > Actinomycetes > Kitasatosporales > Streptomycetaceae > Streptomyces > Streptomyces sp. NPDC045701. The sequence continues at coordinate 300,428 of NZ_JBWKJV010000001.1, forward strand.
TGGCCGCCGGGGAGGTCCCCGTCCCCGTGGCGTACGGCACCGGCGGCGTCCTCGCGCTCGCGGCGCTGTTCGGCGCCGCCGTGCTGTGCAACACCCTGACGGCCGCGCTGCTGGCCGCGTACCTGGTCATGCAACTCGCCTACTGCCTGCGCCTCAAGCACGTCCTGGTCGTCGACCTCGCCGTCGTCACCACCGGCTTCGTGATGCGCGCCATGATCGGCGGCGTGGCGCTCGGCATCCCGCTCTCCCGCTGGTTCCTCATCACCACCGGCTTCGGCGCCCTCTTCATGGTCGCCGCCAAGCGCTACTCCGAGGCCGTCCAGATGGCCGGGCGCGGCGGCGAGACGCGCGTGCTGCTCACCGAGTACACCACCGGCTACCTCCGCTTCGTGTGGCAGCTCGCCGCCGGGGTCGCGGTGCTCGGCTACTGCCTCTGGGCGCTGGAGCACAGCGGCCCCTGGCGCCAGCTCTCCACCATCGCGTTCATCCTGGCCGTCCTGCGCTACGCCGTCTTCGCCGACCGCGGCACCGCCGGCGCTCCCGAGGACGTCGTCCTGCGCGACCGCCCCCTCGCGGTGATCGGGCTCGCCTGGCTGGCGATGTACGGGATGGCGGTGGCCGACCTGTGAGGCGCGAGGCGCTCGGTTTCCTGCTCGTGGGCGGTGTCGCGTACGCCGCCGACCTCGCGCTCTTCCTCGCGCTGCGGCCCCACCTCGACCCGCTCCCCGCCAAGGCGCTGGCCTTCCTCGCCGGCTGCACCGTCGCGTACCTCGGCAACGCGCTGGGCACGTACCGCCGCCGGAGCCTCCACCTGCGCCAGTACGGGGCGTTCTTCGGCGTCAACCTCGCGGGCGCCGCCGTGCAGCTGGCCTGCCTCGGCGTGTCGCACTACGGGCTCGGGCTCACCTCCCCGCTGGCCGACACCGTCTCCGGGCTGGGCGTGGGCATGGCCCTCGCCACCTGCGTGCGCTTCTGGGGCACCCGCACGCTCGTCTTCGGCCCACGGGGTAGGGGCACGTCATGGACTGGCTGACCAAGCTCCCGCTCCTCGGCCCGTGGGTCGCGCGCCTGATGCGTACACACGCCTGGCGCTCGTACGACACCCTCGACCAGGCCCACTGGACGCGCCTGGCGGCCGCCATCACGTTCATCAGCTTCCTGGCACTGTTCCCGCTGATCACCGTCGCCGCCGCCGTGGGCGCCGCGCTCCTCACCGACCGCCGGCTGCGCGACCTGGAGGACCGGCTCGCCGAACAGGTGCCCGGCATCTCCGAACAGCTCGATCTGGACGCGCTCGTCGCCAACGCCGGCACCGTGGGTCTCGTCGCCGGCGCCCTGCTGCTGTTCACCGGCATCGGCTGGGTGGGGTCCATGCGCGACTGCCTGCGGGCCGTGTGGGGGATCGACGACTGCGACGAGGGCAACCCCGTCGTCCGCAAGGGCAAGGACGCGGTCGTCCTGTTCGGCCTCGGCGTGACCGGTCTGGCCTCGCTGGCCGCCTCCGGCCTGGGCTCCACCGCCGTCGGCCGGACCGCCGAACGGCTCGGCATCCCGGGCAGCGGCGCCGGCGGCGTACTCCTCCAGGCCGCCGCCCTGGCGGCCGCCGTCCTCGCCGACTTCCTGATCCTGCTGTACGTCCTGACGCTGCTGCCCGGCGTCCACCCGCCGCGCCGCCGCCTCGTCGTGGCCGGGCTGATCGGCGCGGTCGGCTTCGAGGCGCTGAAGCTGCTGCTCGGGGGCTATATGAAAGGCGTGGCGGCGAAGTCGATGTACGGGGCGTTCGGGGTGCCCGTCGCGCTCCTGCTGTGGATCAACTTCACCGCCAAGCTGCTGCTGTACTGCGCCGCCTGGACGGCTACTCGTTCCCGGACCCCGGCTGACGACGACGGCGTACGAGATCGGGAAGCGGCCACCGCCGGTTGACCAGGAACCACCCGCCCGCCAGCAGCACCAGCACCCCGCCGGCCACGGCCAGCGCCGTCCCGGCCCCGCCGCCGCCCGCCGCCGCGACCGTCGCCCGGCCGTCGCCGTCACCGGCCGCCTGGTCGCCGCCGCCCGGGCCGGTCTGCCCTTCGCTCTCCCCGGACCCGGTCTCGGCGGACTTCGGCGGCACCAGCTCGCCGACCGGCTTCACCTTCCCGGCCGCCGAGAAGCCCCAGTCCAGCAGCCGGGCCGCCTCCTTGTAGACGGCGTGGCCCTCCTTCGCCGACGGGTTCATGACGGTGACCAGCAGCACCTTGCCGCCCCGCTCGGCCACACCCGTGAAGGTGGCGCCCGCGTGCGTGGTGTTGCCGTTCTTGACCCCGGCGATGCCCTGGTAGGCGGGGACGCCGAAGTCACCGGTCAGCAGCCGGTTGGTGTTCTGGATCTCGAACGTCGAACGCTTCTTGTTCCCGGGCTTGACCTCGCCGGGGAACTTGGCGCGCGGAGTGGAGCAGTACTCCCGGAAGTCCTTGTTCTGCATGCCGCTGCGGGCGATGAGCGTGAGGTCGTACGCGGACGAGAGCTGACCGGCGGCGTCGTACCCGTCGGGCGAGACGACATGCGTGTCGAGTGCCTGGAGCTCGGCGGCGCGGGCGTTCATGTCCCGCACCGTCTTGCCGATGCCGCCGTTCATCGACGACAGGACGTGCACGGCGTCGTTGCCCGAGCGGAGGAAGACGCCGAGCCACAGGTCGTGGACGGTGTAGCTCTGCTTCTCCTTGACCCCGACGAGGCTGGAGCCCGGGCCGACCTTCGCCAACTCCTCGGGCGTCACCACGTGGGACCGCGACTTGGGCAGCCTGGGCAGCACGGTGTCGGCGAACAGCATCTTCAGGGTCGAGGCCGGGGGCAGCCGCCAGTGGGCGTTGTGCGAGGCCAGCACGGCCCCGCTCTCCGCGTCCGCCACGATCCACGAGCGGCCCGTGACCTCCTTGGGCAGTACGGGCACCCCGGGGGCGAGGTTCACCTGTGTGCCGGGCCTGCCGAGCTTCGTCCCGCCGACCGTCGACATGAGGGCGGGCGGCCTCGGCTGCGCGTCCTCCTTGTCGGGGCCCGGCGCCGCCAGGGCCGGAGCGGCGGTGAGGACGGGCAGCAGCGCGGCGGCGACCGTCAGGACGGTCTTCTTCAAAGCTGACACGGTCGTGAACGTACAGGGGGCCCCGGGGGAGGCCGACACCACACCCCGCAGGAGACCCCCGACCGGCGGCGGCGATACTGAGTCCATGAAGCTCAGCCGCTCCGCCTCCTGGTTCCTGCTCGCTTTCGGGGTGTGGAGCTGGTTCATCTGGATCACTTTCGTCAAGAATCTCTGGAACGACGGGAGCGGTCTCGCCTTCGACGACGCGGGCGACCCGACTGCCTACTTCTGGGTTCATCTGCTGCTCGCCATCACGTCCTTTGTTCTGGGGACGGTGGTGGGCGTCATCGGGTTGCGTGGTGTCCGCGCTTCGCGCCGGGACACGCGCGTCGAATAGGGGGTAGGGGCCGGTGTTGCTCGTCTCGCTGGTGCTCGTCGTGGTCGTCGCCCTGCTGGGGGCCGTGCACTGGTACGTGTGGCGGCGCCTGGTGCGCGACGTCACGGCGCCGGGCGGTACGGCGCGGCGGCTGGGCACCGTCGCCCTGATTGTGCTGCCTCTGCTCTCGCTCGGCGCGCTGACGGCCGGCCGGGCCGGGGCGCCGTTCCGGCTCCAGCAGGTGGTGTCGTGGCCGGGCTTCCTGTGGCTGGCGCTGCTGTTGTACGTGGTGCTGGCCCTGGTGGTGGGCGATGCGGTCCGGCCCCTGCTGCGCCGGGTCCTGGACCGCCGGGCGGCCGCCGCCCCGGGCGCGGTGCCCGCGCCCGTGTCGCCCGCGCCCGTGGCGGCGACGGCCGGTGCGCCCGCGCCGCTCGCCGCACCGGCCGGAGCCGCGCCGTCCGCGCCGTCCGGCGCGCCTGAGCCCGGGAGCGGCGCCGCGCAGGACGGTCCGGCGCAGGGCCCCGGGACGACCGGCCCGTCCCGGCGGCTGTTCGTGTCGCGCGTCGTCGGCGGCGCCGCCGCGGCCGCCGCGCTGGGGACCGTCGGGTACGGGACGTACGGCGTCCTGCGCGGTCCCCGGGTCAAGCGGGTCACCGTGCCGCTCGCGAAGCTGGCCCGGGGGACGCACGGGTACCGGATAGCCGTGGTGAGCGACATCCACCTCGGGCCCATCCTGGGGCGCGCCCACACCCAGCGCATCGTCGACGCGATCAACGCCACCCAGCCCGACCTGGTGGCCGTCGTCGGCGACCTGGTCGACGGCAGCGTCGAGGACCTCGGCCCCGCCGCGGAGCCCCTCGCGCGGCTCCGCGCCCGGGACGGCTCCTTCTTCGTGACCGGCAACCACGAGTACTTCTCCGGCGCGGAGGAATGGGTCGACCACGTGCGCGAGCTGGGCCTGCGCCCGCTCCGCAACGAGCGCGTGGAGATCGCCGGGTTCGACCTGGCGGGCGTCAACGACGTCGCCGGCGAGAACTACGGCGACGGCCCCGACTTCGCCGCCGCGCTCGGCGACCGCGACCGGGCGCGTGCCGCCGTGCTGCTCGCGCACCAGCCGGTCGTCATCCACGACGCCGTGGCGCACGGGGTCGACCTCCAGCTGTCCGGCCACACCCACGGCGGTCAGCTCTGGCCCGGCAACTTCCTCGCGGAGCTGGCCAACCCCACCGTCGCCGGGCTGGAACGGTACGGCGACACGCAGCTGTACGTGTCCCGGGGCGCGGGCGCCTGGGGGCCGCCCGTCCGCGTCGGCGCCCCGTCCGACATCACGCTCGTGGAGCTGGCGTCGAAGCAGGCGTAGCCGCCGCCCCGGTCGCGGCGCCCGGCATGAACTCCTCCAGCACCTCGTGCAGTTGCCGCACCAGCGGCCGCAGGACCCGGAACCGGGACAGCGCGACGGCCCGTGCGACGAGGGGCGCGGTGCGGACCACGAGACGGCGGCTGCGCTCGGTGCCCGCCGACCGGTCGTACACCCAGAACAGCACCAGCCCCATCTGCGCCAGCCACATCAGGTGCGGCAGGAGCCCGGCCAGTTCCGGAGCGGTCTTGGTGTCGGAGCCGGACAGGACCCGTTCCTGGATGGCGACGGCCGCCTCGCGGGCGGCGACCGACTCGGGCGAGAAGGGGCTGAGCGGGCTGTCGGGGTCGGCGGCGTTCTTGAAGAACTGGGTGGCGAACGGGTGGTACGGCTCGGCCACGTCCAGCCACGTCAGCAGCGTGTCCCTGATCCGTACCGCCAGGTCCCGGTCGCCCGCCAGGACGGGCTCGACGGCGGCCAGGTGTTCGGCGGCGAGCCGGTCGTAGAAGCCCTGGACCAGGTGTTCCTTGGACGAGAAGTAGTAGTAGGCGTTGCCGACGGAGACGCCCGCCTCCTGGGCGATGGCCCGCATCGTCGTCCGGTCGTAACCGCGCTCCTGGAACAGCCGGAGCGCGGTTTCGAGGATGAGGGTGCGGGTCTGCTCGGCCTTGGGGGCCTTGGCGGGCCGGGCGGGCTCCGGTGCCTGGGCGTCCGTCACGTGCTTCACGTCCTTCAGGGTGCTGGAGCAGCCTGACTGTAGCCCCTCGGTTTGAACAGGTTCAAGCCGACCTGTCCCCCCGGGATGCCCGCCCGCCCGGCCCGCCGTACCCCGGCCTAGGGCGCCACCTTGATGGCGCTCACCGGGCACGCCCGGGCCGCCTCCCGCACCAGCGGACTCCCGGCGCCGTCCTCCCGCCCGGGGACGAGCTCGCTGAACCCGTCGTCGTCCTGGGTGAACACGTCCGGCGCGGTCAGGGCGCACTGGCCCGCGCCGATGCAGACGGCCTTGTCGATCAGAATGTCCATGGGGTTCATCCTCACCATGCGACGGGGAGTTCCAGCATTCCCTGGATCGTGTCCCCCGGTTTGAACGGGATCTCCTCGGCCGGCGCCGCCAGTCGCAGCCCCGGCAGCCGCTCGAAGAGCGTGCGCAGCGCGATCTCCATCTCCGCCCGTGCCAGGTTCTGGCCCAGGCACTGGTGGATGCCGAAGCCGAACGCGACGTGGTGGCGGGCCGACCGGTGCCAGTCCAGCGTGTCCGGCTCGGCGTACGCGGACGTGTCCCGGTTGATGACCGACGTCGAGAAGACGACGCCCTCGTCCGCCCGGATGGTCACCCCGTCGATCTCGATGTCCTCGGTGGCCACCCGGAGCATGCCGTCCGCGATCGACAGGAACCGCAGCAGCTCCTCCACGGCGGCCGGCATCAGCTCCGGGTCCGCCTTCAGCTCGGCCCACTGTTCCGGGTGCTGGAGCAGGGTGAACGTACCGAGCGAGATCATGTTCGCGGTGGTCTCGTGGCCGGCCACCAGCAGGATCGTGGTCAGCGCGATCAGTTCCTGTTTGTCGAGGTTGCCGTGGGCGAGCTGCTGCGCGATCAGGTCGTCGATGACACCGTCCCCGGGTTTGTCGCGTTTCCGCTCCACCAGATCGCCGAGATAGCCCTCCAGCTGTTCGCGGGCGTCCTCGATGTCCTCCGCGGCCGGGCCGCGCAGCAGCCGGCGCGACTGCTCCTCGAAGAAGTCGTGGTCGGCGTACGGCACGCCCAGCAGGTCGCAGATGACGATGGACGGCACCGGCAGGGCGAAGGCCGACACCAGTTCGGCCGGCGGTCCCTGCTCGACCATCGCGTCGATCAGCTCGTCCACCGTCCGCTGGATGCGCGGCCGCAGGTCGGCCGTGCGCTTGAGCGTGAAGCTCGGGATGAGCATCCGGCGCTGCGCGTTGTGCTCCGGGTCGTCCACGCCCAGCAGGGCGGCACGGCGGCGGCTGCGCACGGCCGCGAAGCGCTCCGTGGGGAGCGGGAAGGACGCGTTGGTGGAGTCGGTGGACAGCCGCTGGTCGGACAGCAGCCGGCGGGCGGCCGCGTGTCCGGTGACGACCCATACGGACCGGCCGTCGTAGAGCGTGACGCGGGACAGCGGCCGCGATTCGCGCAGTGGCCGGTAGGCGGTGGGCGGGTGGTAGGGACACGTGCGGTCCTGGGGGAACGCCACGGCTTCCGTCATGGTGGCCTCGCAAGCGACGGGAATCGGTTTGCCGATCTCCACTACATGCCTCAGGCATCCATCCGGTCTACGCCTAGTTCGGCCAAACCACCGGTACGGGCGACGCACAGGCCGAAGGGCCCGCTTCCGTGAGGAAACGGGCCCTTCGGCGGGGCGCCGGGAGGCTCAGAAGCGACGCGTGATCAGCGCGCGCTTCACTTCCTGGATCGCCTTGGTGACCTCGATGCCGCGCGGGCAGGCGTCCGTGCAGTTGAACGTGGTGCGGCAGCGCCACACGCCGTCCTTGTCGTTGAGGATCTCCAGCCGCTGCTCGCCGGCCTCGTCGCGAGAGTCGAAGATGAAGCGGTGGGCGTTGACGATCGCGGCCGGACCGAAGTACTGGCCGTCGTTCCAGAACACCGGGCAGGACGACGTGCACGCGGCGCACAGGATGCACTTGGTGGTGTCGTCGAACCGCTCGCGGTCCTCGGCGGACTGGAGCCGCTCACGCGTCGGCTCGTTGCCCTTGGTGACGAGGAAGGGCATCACGTCGCGGTACGCCTGGAAGAACGGCTCCATGTCCACGACCAGGTCCTTGAGGACCGTCAGGCCCTTTATGGCCTCGACCGTGATGGGCTTCTCCGGGTTGATGTCCTTGATCAGCGTCTTGCAGGCGAGCCTGTTCTTGCCGTTGATCCGCATCGCGTCGGAGCCGCAGATGCCGTGCGCGCACGAGCGGCGGAAGGTGAGCGAGCCGTCGACGTCCCACTTGATCTTGTGGAGGGCGTCGAGGACGCGCTCCTTGGGGTCGATCTCGATCTGGAAGTCCTCCCAGACCGCGTGCTCCGACACCTCGGGGTTGTAGCGGCGGATCCGGAAGGTGGCGGTGATGTACGGGGAGTCGGCGAAGCCGGCTTCCCGCTTCTCCAGGGTCGGGGTAGCCATCAGTACTTACGCTCCATCGGCTGGTAGCGGGTCTGGACGACCGGCTTGTAGTCGAGACGGATCGACTGGGAGCCGTCGTCGCCCACCTCGCGGTACGCCATGGTGTGGCGCATGAAGTTGACGTCGTCGCGGTTCGGGTAGTCCTCGCGGTAGTGACCGCCGCGGGACTCCTTGCGGGCCAGCGCCGAGACGGCCATGACCTCGGCCAGGTCGAGCAGGTTGCCCAGCTCGATGGCCTCCAGCAGGTCCGTGTTGAACCGCTTGCCCTTGTCCTGGATCGACACGTTCCGGTACCGCTCGCGCAGCTCGGCGATCTTCTCGACCGCCGTCTTGATCGTCTGCTCGGTGCGGAACACCATCACGTTGGCGTCCATCGTCTCCTGGAGCTCCTTGCGCAGCACCGAGACCCGCTCGCTGCCGGTGGAGTTGCGGAGGCGCTCGACCTGCTCCCGTACGAAGGAGGCGGGGTCCTCCGGCAGCTCGACGTAGTCGGCCTTGGCGGAGTACTCGGCGGCGGCGATGCCGGCGCGCTTGCCGAAGACGTTGATGTCGAGCAGCGAGTTGGTGCCCAGGCGGTTGGCGCCGTGCACCGACACGCAGGCGACCTCGCCGGCGGCGTACAGGCCCGGCACGACGGTGGTGTTGTCGCTGAGGACCTCACCCTCGACGTTGGTCGGGATGCCGCCCATGGCGTAGTGCGCGGTCGGCTGGATCGGGATCGGGTCCGTGTAGGGCTCGATGCCGAGGTACGTCCGCGCGAACTCGGTGATGTCCGGGAGCTTGGCGTCCAGCTGCTCCGGCGGCAGGTGGGTGAGGTCCAGGTAGACGTGGTCGCCCTCGGGACCGCAGCCGCGGCCCTCGCGGATCTCCGTGTAGATGGAGCGCGAGACGACGTCACGCGACGCGAGGTCCTTCATGACGGGCGCGTACTTCTCCATGAAGCGCTCGCCGTCCTTGTTGCGGAGGATGCCGCCCTCACCGCGGGCGCCCTCCGTCAGCAGGATGCCCATGCGCCAGATGCCCGTCGGGTGGAACTGGAAGAACTCCATGTCCTCCAGCGGCAGGCCGCGCCGGTAGCAGGCGGCCTGGCCGTCACCGGTCAGGGTGTGCGCGTTGGAGGTCACCTTGAAGAACTTGCCGGTGCCGCCGGACGCGTAGATCACGGCCTTCGCCTGGAAGACGTGGATCTCGCCGGTGGCCAGCTCGTAGGCGACCACACCGGCGGACCTCTTGACGCCGTCGACCTCGGTGATCAGCTGGTCCAGGACGTAGAACTCGTTGAAGAACTCCACGCCCTCCTTGACGCAGTTCTGGTACAGCGTCTGGAGGATCATGTGGCCGGTGCGGTCCGCGGCGTAGCAGGACCGGCGGACCGGGGCCTCGCCGTGGTTGCGGGAGTGGCCGCCGAAGCGGCGCTGGTCGATGGTGCCGTCCGGGGTCCGGTTGAACGGCAGGCCCATCTTCTCCAGGTCGAGGACGGCGTCGAGGGCCTCCTTCGCCAGGATCTCGGCGGCGTCCTGGTCGACCAGGTAGTCACCGCCCTTGACCGTGTCGAAGGTGTGCCACTCCCAGTTGTCCTCCTCCACGTTCGCCAGCGCGGCGGCCATGCCGCCCTGCGCGGCGCCCGTGTGGGAGCGGGTCGGGTAGAGCTTCGTCAGCACGGCGGTACGGCTGCGCTTCGTCGCCTCGATGGCGGCGCGCATGCCCGCGCCGCCGGCGCCGACGATGACGGTGTCGTACTTGTGGATCTTCATGCGGATTTCCTCAGCCCCGTGCCTAGCGGATGTTCGGGTCGAAGGTGAAGATCACCAGCGTGCCCAGAAGGATGGTGAACACCGTGGCGGTGTACAGCAGGCCCTTGAGCCACAGGCGCGTGTTCGGGCGCTCGGCGTAGTCGTTGATCACGGTACGCAGGCCGTTGGCGCCGTGCAGCATCGCCAGCCACAGCATCAGCAGGTCCCAGACCTGCCAGAACGGGGACGCCCAGCGACCGGCCACGAAGGCGAAGCCGATCTTGGAGACGCCGCCGTCCAGCACGAGCTGGATCAGCAGGTGGCCGATGACGAGGACGACCAGCACGATGCCCGACAGCCGCATGAAGAGCCACGCGGCCATCTCGAAGTTGCCGCGGGTCGACTTCGGGGTCTTCCCCGTCCGCTTGCGGGGCGCCTCGATGTACGGAGCCGGGTTGTCGGCGTCGTACAGGCTCTCGCCCTCGACCGGGCCGACGGCGGACTTGGTGAGGTCAGTGGACATCTCGGACATCAGCTCCCGAACACTTCGCGTACGGCGTGGCCGAGCACGGGGTAGAGGGCGCCCACCATCAGGACGAACCAGATGGCCATCACGGACCAGAGCATCTGCTTCTGGTAGCGCGTGCCCTTGGACCAGAAGTCCACGGCGATCACGCGAAGACCGTTGAGCGCGTGGAAGAGGATGGCGGCCACGAGGCCGTACTCCAGCAGCGCGACGATCGGCGTCTTGTAGGTGGCGACGACCTCGTCGTAGGCCTCGGGGGAGACCCGGACGAGAGCGGTGTCCAGCACGTGTACGAACAGGAAGAAGAAGATGAGGACGCCGGTGACTCGATGAGCCACCCACGACCACATGCCTTCCCGGCCGCGGTACAGCGTTCCAGCCGGCACGGAAAAACCCTCCGGGAGCGGGGATCAGGGTCGGCCGGCTTCGATGTCGGTCTGACCCGGCCGGGTACGGTCCACCGGCCCCGGTCATCGTAGCGACGACTTGTCGGATCCCTCGCCCGGGGTCCCCAGGTGTGATCAAACAGGCACGGACGGGCTACCCGAGGGGCCGGTTCGTCCGATCAGACGGGACAAACGGGCACGAGCCAGGCGGCGCAGCTCGTCGGCGGCGATCGCCCGCTCCTTCTCCGGCGGGTGGCTCATCCGGAGGTGGATGGCCGAGAGCGCCTGGTTGAGCTGCTCCTCGGGCCGGTGGCCGTCCAGGCAGATCACGAAGGCGTGGTGGAAGCGGCTCTCGTACTCGGCGTGTGCCGCCTCCCACGCGGTGTGCGCCGCCGCCGGGGTGCCCGGTGGCAGGCCCGCCGACGTCTCGTCGGCCAGCGCCTCGTCCAGGTCGGGGCCGGCCAGGTCGTAGCTGGCCTCGTCGGCCGCGGCGAGCAGGGCGTCGAGCGTGGGGTACGGGCGGTGGGCGGCGATCAGCCGGGCCCAGCCGCGGCTGCCGCAGCAGGCGAGCAGGGCGGCCTCGGCCGCGGCGGCCGGGGCGGCGTTGAACCGGGCCAGCCCTTCCAGGGCGCGCGTCCCGTGGTCCTGGGCGGGTATGGGCCGGGCGCGGGCGGCCTCCGGACGCTGGGCCCCCAGCGGCGTGCCGTCGGGCTGGGCGCCCTGGCGGCGGGCCGGTCCGGATGTGCGTACGGCCTCGGGCTGGGCGTGTCGGGACCGGGCGGCCGCCCCCGCGGCGCCGGATCCGGGCGCGGCGGCCCGGGCCGGGAGGGTGGGCGGTCGCTTCGGACCGCCTGCGGTGGAGTCGCCGGCCATCGTGGGCTCCTCGGAAAGGACAGCGGACGGGACGCGGGAGATTTGTGAGGAAGGTGTGAGGGGAGGGGCACAACATTACCCAGGGTGAGCGTGCGCTGGACGAGAGATGCGAGAAGTTCACTCGGAAGAGAGAGTTTCCGTACAGCCATGGACACCCATGGACGGAGGTAAGCGCGTGAACCGGCATTCCACAGGGGGCCTCGTCACGGCCGTGGTGCTCTCCCTCACCGTCGCCGGCTGCGGGGGCGGCGACGGCGACCAGGGGACCGCGGCACCCGGCACCGCCACCACACCCGCCACCCCACCGGCGGAGACCACCACGCCGGCCCCGACGACACCACCCCCTCCGTCACCCACACGGACGTATCCGCTCTCCACCGCGCCCCGCACCATCCCGGCCGTGCGCGACCACGAACCCGCCCGGGGCCCCGGCTGGCGGCCCGGCAGCGGCAGCGCGGTCGTCGTCGCCAAGGGCAGCGGCGCCCTCGCCGACGAGGCCCGGCTCCTCGCCGGCGAGCTGAAGGCGGCCTACCGGGGCGAGGCCGCCGCCCGCCCCGGCGACATCGAGCTCGCCCTCAACACCGGGCAGGCCGGCGGCCCCGAGTCGTACACCCTCACCACCCGGGGCGGCCGGGTGCGCATATCCGCGCCCGACGAGGCCGGGGCCTTCTACGGCACCCGCACCGTCAAACAGGCGCTCCGCTCGGGCGGGGTGGTGCCGGAGGGCGTCGTGCGCGACCGGCCCGCCAAACCACAGCGCGGGCTCAACGTCGACATCGCCCGCAAGCACTTCAGCGCCGCGTGGCTGGAGGACCGGCTGCGCGACATGGCCGACCTCAAGCTCAACCAGCTCGGCCTGCACTTCTCGGACGACCAGGCCTTCCGCATCGAGTCGGCCTCGCACCCCGAGGTCGTGTCGCGACCGCACCTCACCAAGGCCGAGGTCCGCCGGATCGTGGCGCTCGCGAACCGGCTGCACATCAGCGTGGTGCCCGAGATCGACTCGCCCGGACACCTCGGCGCCGTCCTGCGGGCGCACCCGCAGCTCCAGCTGCGCAACACCCGGGGCACCCCGAGGCAGGGCGCCATCGACATCTCGAAGCCCGAGTCGGCCAGGATCGTCGACGACCTGCTGCGCGAGTACGCCGGGCTGTTCCCCGGCCCCTGGTTCCACATCGGCGCCGACGAGTACCAGGCGCTGACCGTGCGCGACCCGGCCGCCTCGTACCCGCAGCTCGCCCGGGCGGCCCGGCAGCGGTACGGCCCGGACGCCGGGGTCGAGGACCTCGCGACCGGCTGGCTGAACGACCGGGCGGCCGTGGTGGGCGCGGCGGGGAAGAAGGCCAAGGCATGGAACGACGGCTTCTTCCCCGGCGGCGCGGCGAGCGCCCGGAAGGGCATCGAGGTCGAGTACTGGACGGGCAAGGAGATCGGCGCCCGCGAACCGGTGGAGTACCTGCGTGAGGGCCGCGAGATGGTGAACCTCAACGACGAGTACCTCTATTACGTGCTCGGCGAGCCGAACCGGTTCACGTACCCCACCGGCCGGCGGATCTACCAGGAGTGGACGCCGCTGGTGCTGCGCGGCTCGTCGGCGGTGCCGGAGCGGTACGCGGACCAGATCCTGGGCGGCCGGTTCGCCGTCTGGTGCGACCTGGCCGGCTCCCAGACCCCGGCGCAGGTGGCGAGCGGCATCCGGATGCCGCTGCGGGCGACGGCCCAGAAACTGTGGGATCCGGCCCGGCCGCAGCTCACCTGGCAGGCCTTCCGCACGCTCGCGGACCGGCTGGACGGCGGGGCGGACGGTCGCTGACCGATGGTTTCCCGCCACACGCAGTGATGAATTTTGGCCAGGCGGCGCAGTAAGGGGAGAACCGCGTCCGCGACGGGAGACGTCCATGAGTCACAGCGCGCAGGAGCCGACCGCCCGGATCGGCGAGCGGGGGCCGGCGGCCTCCGCGCTGGCCTGCCTCGACCGCTGCCTTCCCCTGCTGGGCTCCGCGCCCGACGACCTGCTCCGCCCCCTGTGGCGGAGCGTGGCCGAGGGCGGGGCGGACTGGGCCGCCCGGCTGAAGGAGGTCAGGGCCGCCGTGACGGACGGCGAGGACGCCGGCCCCGCCGCCGCGCTCGTACGGGACATGCTGGGCACCGCCCCGTCCGCGTGGGACGGGCCGGCGCTGTCCGCCTGGGCCGGGACGTGCTCGGGCGCCGCGCGGGAGGCGCACGAACGGCTCGGCGGCGGGCCGCTGGCGGACGCCGAGGCGCGGCGGCAGGCGCAGGTCTTGGAGCTCCTCGCCGCCGCGGCGGCGGACGGCCCCTCCGACGGGCTCCGGCCGGTACTGGAGGTCTCGGCCGAGGCGCGGCGGGTGCTGCGGGCCGTGCTCTCGCGGCGCGGACGCGGCGCCTGACCACGGCCGGCCGGCCGGGATCCCCGGCCCTGCCCCGGGGCGCGGGGACGGAACGGGCCGACAGGGCAACCTTCCGGAGGAGTCGTGGGTCTTCTGAGTGACCACGCCGTGGTCGCATCGACGAGGAGACCATCATCACCGCCATACGCAAGACCCTGACCGCCACCGCAGTCGTCGGCGCCGTCCTGGCGGGTTCGGCCGCCTGTGGCACGGTGGAGCAGCTCTCCGCCGGCAAGAAGCTCGACCAGGCCTTCGAGAGGCTCGGCAAGGAGAAGTCGATCTCCTTCGAGCTCGACCTCGACACCGACGCCGCCACGCTGAGGGCGCTGGACGCCACGACCGACCCGGAGCCCGGCGACGAGATGCCCGACGAGGCCGCCGAGCTGCTCAGCGGGGCGAAGATCAGCGTCACGGTGGAGTCGAAGAAGCCGATCGACGAGTCCGGCGAGAAGGACTACGTCGGCATGGCCATGAAGATCAGCGGCCCGGACGGCGAGCTGATCGAGTACCGGGTCGTCGGCGACCACACCTACATCCGCACCGACGTGGACGCCGTCGGCAAGGCGATGGGCTTTCCCGTACCGACCGTCAAGGACCTGCCCCCCGAGGCGGGAGGTCTGAAGAAGGTGCTGGAGGGCAAGTGGGTGAAGTTCAACACCGAGGAGATGGAGAAGGCCGGCGCCGACATGGGCGCGGAGCCCGGCGCGAAGCCCGCACCGGAGCCCACCCTTGACGCCAGGACCCAGAAGAAGCTGCTGGAGGCCCTCCGCGAGACCATCGCCCGCGAGGTCGACTTCACCACCTCCGGCGGCAAGGACGGCACCGAGCACATCACCGCCACGGCACCCTTCCGTACGCTGATCACCGAACTGTTCGACGAGATCCGCCCGCTGGCGAAGGACCTGCCGCCGGGGGTGGAACTGCCGACGGCCAAGGACCTCAAGGACGCCCCGGACGCCAAGGTCACGGCCGACTTCACGCTCAGGAACGGCGAGCTGACCGAGGTGAACGTCGACCTCGCCAAGCTGGCCGAGGACGCGAAGGTCAAGAAGCTCGGCCTGGTGCTGCGGATGAGCCAGGGCACGAGGCCCACGGCCCCGGCCGGCGCCACCGAGCTGAACCTGGACGAGCTCATGGGCGGGTTCGCCGGCGCGATGATGGACGAGGAGGGCGTCGGGGAGGCGGACCTCGCCGACGAGGGCTTCGGTGAGGGCTTCGAGGAGGACTTCCCCGCCGACGACGCCGCCTAGGCGCCGCCCCGCCGGGCACGCACGGGTCACGACCGCACGGGCCGGTCCGGCTCGTGCGGCGTTCGGATGCCTCTGTGGACGTGCGGCAGCTCTGTTGACCGGGTTCACGCTTTCCGGTCTCATTGCTTCCGTCAACACCTACACTCGCGGGGGTCTCATGGGCGTGGTCCTGTCGATCGCGCTCTTGGGATTCGTCCTCCTGTCCCTGCGGTTGCTCCGCGTCGCCGGAGGTCTGCTCTGCCTGGCGGCGGTGGCCCTGGCCGCTCGTCACCGCACGGTGGCCTGCGTCATGGGCGGCATCGGGGTGTGCGCTCTGGCGGCCGGCTCCGCGGTGATCCGGGCGGGCGGGGCGTTCGGCGCGTTCTGACCCCGCCCGACGGGGGACCCGTCCCCGCAGGTGGTGAAGTCCGGTGCGGAAGGTCGGTCGGTGATGGCGCAGGGGCGGCGGGTGGACCCCGTACAGATCCTCATCCGGGTCGGCGACACGGACCCGGACGTGGGCGGGAACGAGGAGGCCTACCAGGAGTGGGTGTACCTGGCCCGTGAGGCCGGGTGGGACGTGGTCGAGAGCCCGGGCTTCCAGGAGCCGGTGGGCGGCGGTACGGAGTGCGGGCTCGTCGAGATCGAAGGGCTCGCCTACCGCGTGCACTACGGCCCGCGGGCCCGCCTCGACCTTGCGGACGGCGAGACGGTCCTCACGTACGCCGCCTGGGCCGAACCCGTACGGTGAGTGGCTGTACGGGCGTACGGGGTGGACCGTACCCGCCCGACGGGACCGCGAGGAGCGCCATGGCCACCCACCGACCGGCCGCCCGGTTGACCGGCGACGAGGACCGCGGCGGTCCCGTCACCGCCGACGACGTCCTGGCCGCCGTCCGCCTCGCGGTGGGCGCCCTCGGCGAGGCGGACGGCGAGGCCGACTGGGACGCCCGGGCGGGATCCCTGGAGTGGACCTGCTGGGAGACCGTCGAGCATCTGGCCGACGACCTGTTCGCGTACGCCGCGCAGCTCGGCCCTGAACGCCCGCCGCTCGACACCCACCTGCCCTTCCTGTGGGAGCCGCGCCGTCCCGGCGGGCCGGCGAACGTCACGTACGCCGACCGGCGCGCCGGGGCGGCCGGACTGCTCCAGGTGCTGGAGGCGTGCGGGGCGATGCTCGCCGCGATGGTGCGGGTCACCCCGCCCGGGGTGCGCTCCCACCACGTGTTCGGCGCGTCCGACGCGGCGGGCTTCGCCGCGATGGGCGTCGTCGAGACCCTCGTGCACACCCATGACGTCGCCCAGGGGCTCGGCCTGCCCTGGGACCCGCCGGCCGGACTCTGCCGCCGCGTACTCGCGCGGCTCTTCCCCGGCGCGCCGGCCGGCACTGCTCCCTGGCCCACCCTGCTGTGGGCCACCGGCCGCGGCGACCTCCCTGGGCGGGACCGGCTGGCGTCCTGGCGCTGGTACGGAGCCCCCCGCGGCGGCTGACACGGTCCGCGGCGCCGGAAGAAGGTGCCGTTGTGACATTTTCCGGCCCCCTGACGCAGAGAGAAGTCGGGGGAACTGTGACGGGCGGCGCGAAGAGGGCAGCGTGGGGGCGTACGACACGGAACTCGGCGCCGCCGTCGAGCGGGCTCAGCAGGGGGACGAGGACGCGTTCGCGTGGGCGTACCGGCTGGTCCATCCCGGACTGCTCGGATACGTGCGCGGGCTGGTCGGCGACGACGCCGAGGACGTGGCCGCCGAGGCGTGGCTGGAGATCGCCCGGGACCTCGGGCGGTTCCAGGGGGACGGCGCGGGTTTCCGCGGGTGGACGGCCACCATCGCCCGCCACCGGGCGCTGGACCACCTGCGCAAGCAGCGGCGGAGCCCCCGTACCTCGCTGATCGAAGAGGACGTGCTGGAGCTGCCGGGCGGCCAGGACACCGCCGCCGCGGCGCTGGAGAGCCTGTCGACGGAGCAGGCGCTCGCGATGATCCGCGGGCTGCCGCGCGACCAGGCCGAGGCGGTGCTGCTCCGCGTCGTCGTGGGGCTGGACGGCCCGGCGACGGCGAGGGTGCTGGGCAAGCGGCCGGGAGCGGTGCGCACCGCCGCGTACCGAGGACTGAGGAAACTCGCCGGGCGACTGGCGCAGGGCGGAGCTGGGTGATGAGCAGGGACAGGAAACCGCGGGACGGTGACATCGGGGCGGGCGACACGTCGGGGCCGGCCGCGCTGCTGGCGGCGGCGCTGCTGGGCGGCGCGGTCGACCCGGCGGGTGAGGAGCGGGCGGTCGCGGCGTTCCGGGCGGCCAGGGACGAGGGTGAGCACGCCGTACGCCGCACCCGGCGGCGCGACGATTGGCGGCCCGGCCGGGAGCTGCGGCGGCTGCGTTCGCTGCGGGCCACGGCGATGGGGCTGGCGGCGACCGTTCTGGTGGGCGGGGTCGCGGTGGCGGCGCAGACCGGCGTGATCGACTCGCCGTTCAGCGGGCGGGACGGCGGCGGCGCCGCCCCCGAGCCCCGGCCCTCGGCGGTGTCCCCGCAGGAGGCCGGCGTACCCGCCACACCGCTCGCCGACCGGGAGGGAGCGCCGCACCGTCCGGCGGCGACGCCCGGCGCGGGCGCGGTGCCGGACGGGCGCGCGCCGGCGGCGGTCACCGGGCGGCCGGGCGCGCGGCCGGACGGGAAGAGCGGATCGACGCCGGGCGCCGGGGCGAGCCGGGGTGCGGGGCCGGGCGGGCAGCCCGGGCGGAAGCCGACCGCGAGGGCGGGCCACGAGGCGGACGCGAAAGGCGGGGACAAGGCCGGACGGAAGCCGCACACGGCACCGGCCACCGAGGCACACACCAAGCCGCACGGGAAGCCCACCAAGTCGCAGGGCGGGCCGAACGCCGAGCCGGGCTCGGAGCGGCCGGGCGGGCCGAACGCCGAGCCGCGCGGGAAGGGCAAGGCCGAACCGGGCGGGAAGGGTACGAAGAAGGCCGGGCGCGAGGCGGGCGGGGAGCCGGACGCCGGCAACGGCGCTCCGGGCCGGAAGGGCAGGCCGTGACCTGCACGCCCGTGCGCGGCGGCGGAGGACGACCGGGGCCGCCACCCCCCACAGGAGAGGCCCCGGTCGTCGTCCACGGGTCCGTGGTACGGCCCCGTACTCCTAACAGCGCCACGCATGCGTTTTCTGTCACACCGCACTCGGTGGATGTGATGTCGCAGGTTGTACAGGACATGGACGTAACGCCGCACGACCACGTAGCGTGCTGCTGCGCGCCGGGCGTAGCGACGGCGGTGACCAGCCGCGATGACGAACAGGTAGTGGGAGTGCTGGGGGACGACGCGGAGCTGACCACCGCGGTGCTCGCGGCGCAGGACGGGGACGAGGAAGCCTTCCGTGCTGTGTACCGCGCCGTGCACCCGCGGCTGCTCGGCTACATACGCACGCTGGTCGGCGACGCCGACGCGGAGGACGTCGCGTCCGAGTCCTGGCTCCAGATATCCCGCGACCTCGACCGGTTCAGCGGTGACGCCGATCGCTTCCGCGGCTGGGCGGCGCGAATAGCCCGTAACCGCGCCCTGGACCACCTGCGCATGCGGGGCAGGCGGCCCGCCGTCGGAGGGGACGAGACGGAGCTGACCGACAAGCCCGCCGAGTCCGACACCGCGGACGAGGCGATGGAGGCCCTCTCCACGGGCCGCACCATGCACCTGATCGCCCAGCTCCCGCAGGACCAGGCGGAGGCCGTCATCCTGCGCGTCGTCGTCGGGCTGGACGCCAAGAGCGCCGCCGAGACGCTCGGCAAGCGCCCCGGCGCCGTACGCACCGCCGCCCACCGCGGACTGAAGCGGCTGGCCGAGCTGCTGGACGCGGACGGCGCGGGCGGCGAGCCTGCCGGGACCGCGCCCGGCGCGCTGAGCGCCGTACCGCCGCAGCCCGGTCGCCGGGCCGGTTCCCGGGTGCGTACCGGTGTGACGCATTGGCGCGCGCGGACGCAGAGGGACATGTGATGGCCGACGAGCGGGATGAGTGGCTCGACCAGGACGCGGCGGAGAACCTGCTTCGGGGTGAACCGGTCGGCCCCTTCGACGATCACACGCGGGAGCGGGCCCGGCAGGTCGAGCGGGCGCTGGACGCCCTGCGCGCCACCGCCGGCCCCGCGACGGGCGAACTGGCGGGCGAGGAGGCCGCGGTGGCGGCGTTCCGCGCGGCGCGGGCGGAGAAGGCCGCCGGGGCGGGAGCCGCCCCGGGCGCGTCCGGTGTGCCGGAGGTGGCGGAGGCCGGCCCGGTCCGCACCCGGCCCGGGCCCCGCAGACGGATGTGCTGGGCCCGGCCCGTGCGCTGGGGGCTGGCCGCCTCGGTGGCCGGCCTGGCGGTCGGCGGCGTGGCCGTCGGCGCCGGTACGGGCGTGCTGCCGGTCCTGGGCGGCGACAGCGAGCCGCTGCCCGCCGCGTCGGTGTCCGCCGACGGTACGCCGGACACGTCGCCGACCGGCGGGACGACCGGTGGGCCCGGCTCCGCGACGCCCGGGGCGACGGCCGGTGAGCCCGGCGCCGTACCGCCGTCCGCGTCGGCGACGCCCGGCCCGGGCAGGGAGCGCGTGCCGGGGCGGCCGGACCCGGAGGGCGACGGTGCCGTCGGGGACGGCGACGCCACGGGCGGGCCCTCCGGGGGCGACACGGCCGACGTCGCGGGCGCGGGGTCCGGTTCGGTGACCGGCCCGGACGGTGACGCCAACTGGTTCGCGCGGACCGCCCGGGACTGCCGCGACTACCGTGCGGGCCGCCTCGACCAAGACCGCCGGGAGAAGCTGGAGGACGCCGCGAACGGTCCCGCCAAGCTCAAGGCCCTCTGCGACAAGGTGCTGGCCGGGGACCTCCAGTACGGGAACGGCTCGACCGGTACGGGCCCCGGCGGCTCGATCCCGGGTGCCGGGTCCGGTGCGGGCGGCGCGGGCTCCGGCTCCGGTGGCTCCGGCGGCGGCTCCGGCAGTGACGGCTCCGGCGGCGGGGCCGGCGCGGGCGGTGGCTGGGGCGAGGGCGGCGGTGACGAGGGCCAGGACGGTGACGACTCGGACGCGGCGCGCCCGTCGGCCTCATGGCGGCCGCTGGCCCCGTCGCTCACCGTGCGGCGGACCGGGCTGCTCTTCTGACCGCCCCCGCCGTGGCCGCGCCGCCTGCCGCCCACCCCGCGCCGCCTGCCGCCCACCCCGCGCCGCCGTGGCCGCGCCGCCTGCCGCACGCGTGCCCCGCGCCGCCTGCCGCCCACCCCGCGCCGCCGTGGCCGCGCCGCCTGCCGCACGCGTGCCCCGCGCCGCCTGCCG
The DNA here is from genome assembly GCF_056432045.1 of Streptomyces sp. NPDC045701. NCBI lineage: Bacteria > Bacillati > Actinomycetota > Actinomycetes > Kitasatosporales > Streptomycetaceae > Streptomyces > Streptomyces sp. NPDC045701. The sequence continues at coordinate 320,825 of NZ_JBWKJV010000001.1, forward strand.
CCCACCCCGCGCCACCCCGGACACGCACCCCCGCCCCCGCCGCGGCCGCGCCGCACGCGCCGTCCCGGCCCCCGGGGACGCGACTCCCGGGCCGGGCGCGACCCCGCTCCCGTCCCGTCCCGAACCGCTCTGACCTGCGGTTTCATAAATTGTTCGGTGAGGGTGTGACGTTTTTCCACCCCGCGGCGCAGTAATGAGTGAGCCGACTGGTCATCGGCAGCGCGGAGAGCCGGGGTTCCCCCCGTACCTACGGCTCAGCGCACATGGCGCGGGCGGGACACGTTCCCCCGGTCCCGCTCGCGCCCTCTCTCCTCCTCAGCCATGACGTCACATCACGTCACCAGTGGACGACGACCTTGTCGCCGACCTTCACCTGGTCGAAGACGGCGGAGAGCCGGTCCATGTCCCGGACGTTGACGCAGCCGTGCGAGCCGCCGCTGTAGCCCCGGGCCTTGAAGTCCGCCGAGTAGTGCACGGCCTGGCCCCTGCTGAAGAACATCGAGTAGGGCATCGACGTGTGGTAGAGCGTCGACTTCCACTGCCGCTCCTTGCGGTCGACCTTGAACGTGCCTTCGCGGGTCGGTGTGTTCTCCGAGCCGAAGCGCACATCCATCGCCGAGACCACGTTGCCGTCGATCATCCAGGCGAGGGTCCGGCTCTCCTTGCTGATGCAGAGCACCCGGCCCGTCATGCAGCGCGCGTCGGGCTTGTCCAGCTCGTTGGTGGTGGCCGGACGCAGCTCCCCGGCGGTCGGCTTGCGCGACGCGGCCGTCAGCTTCGCCCAGGTGCGCCCGTCGACCTCGCCGGTCGCGGTCAGGCCCCGCGCCTGCTGGAACGCCGAGACCGCCTTGCCGGTCATCGAGCCGTAGAACGCGGTGGGGCTGCGGTGGAAGTGCCCGAGCTGACGCAGCCGCGCCTGGAGCTCCCGTACCTGCTCGTTCTCGGTGCCCTCCGCCATCAGCACCTTGTCGGCGGGCGTCGCGGGCGTCCCGGCCGGGGCGGAGGCCGTCGGCTCGGCGCCGCCCGCCGCGGAGGCCGCGGAGGACGGCGAGGCGCCGGTTTCCGGTGACGCCGGAGAGGTGGACGCGGACCCCCCGGCCGCCCCCACGGCCTGGGCGGTGCAGCCGGTGGCCGCCAGCGCGACGGCCGCGGCGGCCAGAACGGTTCTGCGTATGACGGATGTGCGGTGCATGTGAGCCCCCCGAGTTTGTCGACCTGTACCTAATGGATGCTCCCCAGGGGTGCTTGGTTGCGCGGCGCGGAGCATGCTGTGAGCAAGGTCCCAGCGTGCGGCTCTCCACCCGCCGCACGCCCGCCGCTACAGTCCGTCGCGAGGGTCGGTACCAGCGAGTAGGTCTATCGGAAGGCACAGCACATGGCGCGCGAGTCGGAGTCGGGTCTGCCCATCGAGCCGGTGTACGGGCCGGACGCACTCAGCGGGTGGGACGCCGACGAGAAACTGGGCGAACCGGGCTCGTACCCCTTCACGCGCGGTGTCTACCCGACCATGTACACCGGCCGGCCCTGGACGATGCGGCAGTACGCCGGCTTCGGCACCGCCGTGGAGTCCAACGCCCGCTACAAGCAGCTCATCGCCAACGGCACCATGGGCCTGTCCGTGGCCTTCGACCTGCCGACCCAGATGGGCCACGACAGCGACGCGCCGATCGCGCACGGCGAGGTCGGCAAGGTCGGCGTGGCGATCGACTCGATCGACGACATGAGGGTGCTGTTCGGCGGCATTCCGCTGGACAAGGTCTCCACGTCGATGACCATCAACGCCCCCGCCGCCCTCCTCCTGCTCCTCTACCAACTCGTCGGCGAGGAGCAGGGGGTCCCGGCGGACAAGCTGACGGGCACCATCCAGAACGACGTGCTCAAGGAGTACATCGCCCGCGGCACGTACATCTTCCCGCCGAAGCCGTCGCTGCGGCTGATCGCCGACATCTTCAAGTACTGCAAGGCCGAGATCCCGAAGTGGAACACCATCTCGATCTCCGGCTACCACATGGCGGAGGCCGGGGCCTCGCCCGCGCAGGAGATCGCCTTCACCCTCGCCGACGGCATCGAGTACGTCCGTACCGCCGTCGCCGCGGGCATGGACGTCGACGACTTCGCGCCCCGCCTGTCGTTCTTCTTCGTCGCCCGCACCACCATCCTGGAGGAGGTGGCGAAGTTCCGCGCCGCCCGCCGGATCTGGGCACGGGTGATGCGCGACGAGTTCGGCGCCAAGAACCCCAAGTCGATGATGCTGCGCTTCCACACCCAGACGGCGGGCGTGCAGCTGACCGCCCAGCAGCCCGAGGTGAACCTGGTGCGCGTCGCCGTGCAGGGCCTCGCGGCGGTCCTCGGCGGTACGCAGTCGCTGCACACCAACTCCTTCGACGAGGCCATCGCGCTGCCGACCGACAAGAGCGCCCGCCTGGCCCTGCGTACGCAGCAGGTCCTGGCGTACGAGACGGACGTCACCGCCACCGTCGACCCGTTCGCCGGGTCGTACGTCGTCGAGAAGATGACGGACGAGGTGGAGGCCGCCGCCCTGGAGCTGATGACGAAGGTCGAGGACCTCGGAGGCGCCGTCAACGCCATCGAGCGCGGCTTCCAGAAGAACGAGATCGAGCGGTCCGCCTACCGCATCGCCCAGGAGACCGACTCCGGCGAGCGGGTCGTCGTCGGCGTCAACCGCTACACCCTCCAAACGGAGGAGCCCTACGAGCCGCTGCGGGTCGACCCGGCGATCGAGGCCCAGCAGGCCGAGCGGCTCGCCAAGCTGCGGGCCGAGCGCGACCAGGCGGCGGTCGACGCGGCGCTCGCGGAGCTGAAGAAGGCGGCCGAGGGCACGGACAACGTCCTGTACCCGATGAAGGACGCGCTGAAGGCGCGGGCGACGGTCGGCGAGGTCTGCAACGCGCTGCGCGAGGTGTGGGGGACGTACGTCCCGACGGACGCGTTCTGACCCCGTCACGCGCCGCACCAGCGGTTTCCGTCATACGGAACCCCCAGGCGGAGTGTCGTACCCGTGTGCGACACTCCGCCTCATGCTGGGTGTCACCGATCTGCCGACCTATCTCGCGGGCCTCGTCCTGATCATTCTGCTGCCCGGGCCGAACTCGCTGTACGTGCTGTCCGTCTCCGCCCGGCGCGGGGTACGGACCGGGTACGTCGCCGCCTCCGGCGTCTGGTGCGGCGACATGGTCCTGATGACGCTGTCGGCGGCCGGTGTGGCCTCCCTGCTCCAGGCCAACGCGCTGCTCTTCGGGATCGTGAAGTTCGCGGGCGCCGGCTACCTGACCTGGCTGGCGGTCGGGATGCTGCGGGCCGCCTGGTCGATGTGGCGGACGCGCAGGGAGCGCGCGGCCGAGGAGTTGGGCGGGGCCGTCCCGGCTCCGGCGGCGGAGCGGCCGTTCCGGCGGGCGTTCGTGATCAGCCTGCTGAACCCGAAGGCGATCCTGTTCTTCATCGCCTTCTTCGTCCAGTTCGTCGATCCGGCGTACCAGTACCCGGCGCTGTCCTTCGTGGTGCTCGGCACGCTCGCGCAGGTCGCGAGCGTCCTCTACCTGACGCTGCTGATCCTCACCGGTACGCACCTGGCCGCCGCGTTCCGCCGCAGCAAGCGCCTGTCGGCCACCGCGACTTCGGCGGCCGGCGCGCTGTTCCTCGGGTTCGCGGTGAAGCTGTCGCTCAGCAGCACCGCCTGAACGCCGCCGGGGCTTGACCCTGACACCGTGTCAGGCCGTGTCGTTGGAGGCGTCATGTTCACCATCGGAGACTTCGCCAGACACGGCCGGGTGTCGGTCCGGATGCTGCGCCACTACGACGCCGTCGGACTGCTGCGCCCCGCCCGTGTCGACCCGCACAGCGGCTACCGCTTCTACGAGGCCGGCCAGCTCGCCCGGCTCAACCGCGTCATCGCGCTGAAGGACCTCGGCTTCACCCTCGACCAGGTGCGCTCGATCCTGGACGAGGAGGTCGGGCCCGGCGAACTGCGCGGGATGCTGCGGCTGCGCCAGGCCGAACTGGAGTCGGCCGTGAGTGAGGCGGCCGCGCGGCTGGCGCGGGTCGGGGCGCGGCTCCGAGCCATCGAGAGCGAGGGACACATGTCCGCACAGGACGTCGTCGTCAAGAGCGTTCCGGGCGTCCGGCTCGCCGAGCTGACCGGCGTCGCCGCCGGCTTCGGCCCCGGCGAGATCGGCCCGGTCATCGCCCCCCTGTACCAGGAGCTGTGCGCCCGGCTGGAGGCCGCCGGGGTCACCGGCTTCGGCCCGGGCATCGCCCACTACGAGGACGCCCCGGCGGGCGACGGCTCCATCGTCGTCCACGCGGGGGTGACGCTCCCGGCCGGCGTCACCGCCCCGGACGTCCCCGACGTGGAGATCGTCGACCTGCCGGGCATCGACCGGGCGGCGACGGTCGTCCACCGGGGCTCCATGGACGACCTGCTGCCCACCATCCAGACCCTGGCCACCTGGATCGACGCCAACGGCTACCGCTCGGCGGGTTACTCCCGCGAGCTGTACCTGGAGTGCCCGGAGGACCCCGCGCAGTGGGTCACGGAGATCCAGGAGCCGGTCGTCAGGACGCCCTGAGCACCGCGCCCCGCAGCCGGCGCGCCCACCCGGGTACCGCTCCGCCGCCGGACCGGACGCCTGGGCGGACCCGGCGCCGCAGCGCGAGCCCCACGGCGTGGAGGAGGCCGGTGAGGTCGTCCACGCCGTGGACCGCGCCGGTGTCTCCGGGCCGGGCAGCGGCGCGCGCCCGGCCCGGAGACACCGGCACCGGGGTCGTCGTTCCGGTACGGGGCCGGCCGGTCCAGCAGGGCCCCGGTATCCACTCGGGCGGCCGGGACGCCGTGGAACGCGGCCCACGGCCCGTCGCCACCCACCTGAGGGTGAGACGTCGGTCACACCGGTCCGGTCCCGCGCCGGGTGCGGCACCCGCTCAGCGGGGCGGATCCGCGACCGATCCGCGCGCCCGAGCACGCACGCGAACGCCTGACCGGAAGGCGATCGAGAAAGATCGACAGATGTGTGAAAAGGCGTGAGCTTACCCACTTCATCTGGCGCTCAAGCCCGCCGTCCAGGGTTTCCTTCCCCTATCGGGCTGAAGTTTTGTAGATCACACGTTAGTTGAGGGCCAAACGCGCCTACCCTGTCATGGGTGAACAAGGTGATGTCCCGCGACCCCGAAACAGACGTTCCCGGCGATACGCCCCTCCTCGGCGCGCTGCCAGAGAGCCTGCGCGCCGAGTTGATCGCGTTCCGCCGGGATGTGCACATGCACCCCGAGCTGGGCTTCCAGGAGTTCCGCACCACCGCGGCGATCAAGACGCGCCTCGAAGCGGCCGGGCTCAGCCCCCGGGTCCTGCCCGGTGGCACCGGTCTGACGTGCGACATCGGTTCGTGGGACGGCGTGCGCCCCATGCTGGCGATCCGCGCCGACATCGACGCGCTGCCCATCCCGGACACCAAGACGGACGTCCCGTACCGCTCCACCGTCCCCGACCGGGCCCACGCCTGCGGCCACGACGTGCACACCACCGTCGTCCTCGGGGCCGGACTGGTGCTGGCCGACCTGGCCCGCGAGGGCCGGCTGCCGTGCGCCGTGCGCCTGATCTTCCAGCCCGCCGAGGAGGTCATGCCCGGCGGCGCGATCACCGCCATCGACGCCGGGGTCCTGGACGGAGTGGGCCGGATCATCGCCGTGCACTGCGACCCGCGCGTCGACGTCGGCCGCATCGGGCTGCGCACCGGGCCGATCACCTCCGCCTGCGACCGCCTGGAGGTCACCCTCGACGGGCCCGGCGGCCACACCGCGCGCCCGCACCTGACCACCGACATGGTCACCGCGGCGGCCCGCGTCGCGGTCGACGCGCCCGCGGTGCTCTCGCGCCGGATCGACACCCGCTCCGGGCTGGTCCTGACGTGGGGCCGCATCGAGGCGGGGCACGCCCCCAACGTCATCCCCCAGCGCGCCGAGCTGGGCGGCACGGTCCGCTGCCTGGACCTGGAGGCCTGGCGGCACGCCCCCGACCAGGTGTACGCCGCGATCGACGAGGTGGCGACGCTGCACGGCGCCAAGTGCCAGATCGAGTACGTGCGGGGCGTCCCGCCCGTCGTCAACGACGCCTCCGTGGCCCAGCTGCTGCACGACGCGATGGCCGCGCGGTGCGGCGCGTACGCGATCGAGGACACCGAGCAGAGCCTCGGCGGCGAGGACTTCTCCTGGTACATGGAGCACGTCCCCGGCGCGATGGCCCGGCTGGGTGTCCGCCGGCCGGGTGATACGTCCCGGCTCGATCTCCACCGGGGCAACTTCGACATCGATGAGCGGGCCATCCAGGTGGGCGTCGAACTCTTCACCGCCGCCGCGCTGCTCGACGGCGACCGCTGACCGTTCCCGGACGGAACCGGCCCGCCGTTCGCGGCGGGCCGGCCCGGTTGTTTCCGGTCACCCGACCGGCAGGGTCCCATTACGCCCGGTGGCGGTGTCGCGAGTGTCACCGGCTGTTCGCGTCGATCTGGTAACGGCTACCGAACAGGCCTTTACCTGACATCTACGCGCGTTACGATCGCCGCGAAACCAGCGCCGAGAAGAGGCGCTTAGGTCAGGTTGAAGGAGCCTCCCTTGCGCCGGATCACCAGGATCGCAACCGTGGGTGTCGCGTCAGCGGCACTCGCACTCAGCGCCACCGCGTGTGGCGGAAAGTCGTCGTCCAGCGGCGGCGACGACAAGGACCCCAAGGCGGCCATCGCGTACGACATCGGCGGTCGCGGCGACCAGTCCTTCAACGACGCCGCCTTCGCCGGCCTGGAGAAGGCCGAGAAGGACCTCGACATCAAGGGCACGGAGGCCGAGCCCAGCGAGGGCGAGGGTGACCCGGACAAGGTCCAGCGCCTGACCGAGCTGGCCCGCGCCGGCAACAACCCCGTCATCGGCGTCGGCTTCGCGTACGCGCCCGCCATCGCCGAGGTCGCGCCGAAGTTCCCGAAGACCACCTTCGGCCTGATCGACGACACCTCCAAGACCGGCAAGAACATCGCCAACCTGGTCTTCAGCGAGGAGCAGGGCTCCTACCTGGCCGGTGTCGCCGCCGCCAAGGTGACCAAGTCCAAGACCGTCGGCTTCATCGGCGGTGTCGAGACCCCGCTCATCAAGAAGTTCGAGGCGGGCTTCGTCCAGGGCGTCAAGGACACCAACAAGAGCGTCAACGTCAAGGTCCAGTACCTGACGCAGCCGCCGGACTTCGGTGGCTTCGCCAAGCCGGACCTCGGCAAGGCCGCCGCCGAGGGCCAGATCGACGCGGGCGCCGACGTCATCTACGCCGCCGCCGGCCTCGCCGGCTCGGGCTCCATCGAGGCCGCCGCCAAGGCCAAGAAGTGGGCCATCGGCGTCGACTCCGACCAGTACAACCAGAAGGGCCTCGCGGCCTACAAGGAGTACATCCTCACCTCGGTGACCAAGGACGTCTCCGACTCCGTCTACAACCTGATCAAGTCGGTCAAGGACGGCAAGCCGCAGACCGGTGAGATCCGCTACGGCCTGGACAAGGACGGCGTGGGCCTGGCCACCTCGAACCCGGCCTTCACCAAGCTGACCGACGTGACCGCCGCTGTGGACAAGGCCAAGGCCGACATCACCGCCGGCAAGATCAAGGTCAAGACCGCTCCGTAACCGCGCGGCCGCGACCAGGTCCGCGGGTCCGGAGGGGCGGCACCAGCCGCCCTTCCGGACCCCGGTCATGTTCCGCCCCGTCCGTACCCCGCCGGGGGGTCGCCCCCCGGTTTCCCCCCTTCGCCGTCGCTACGCGCGTAGAGCCCTCCGTGGCGCGATAACTTCGGCACCTGCCCCCCTGCTCCCGCTCCTGAAGCTCCTTTCCCGCCAAGGAGAGTGCGTCATCAACGCGTCCAGTCCGTCATCGCCGCCGGCTGCTCCCGCCGTGGAACTGCGCGGCATCACCAAGCGCTTCCCCGGCGTCGTCGCCAACCACGACATCGACATCACCATCCGCAAGGGCACCGTCCACGCCCTGGTCGGTGAGAACGGTGCCGGCAAGTCGACCCTGATGAAGATCCTCTACGGCATGCAGAAGCCGGACGAGGGCACCATCACGATCGACGGCAAGCAGGTCTCCTTCTCCAGCCCCGCCGACGCCATCGCCACCGGCATCGGCATGGTGCACCAGCACTTCATGCTGGCCGACAACCTCACCGTCCTGGAGAACGTGGTTCTCGGCGGCGAGAAGCTGTACGGCATCGGCGCCAGGGCCCGCAAGAAGATCATGGAGATCTCGGACGCGTACGGGCTGAACGTCCGCCCGGACGCCCTCGTCGAGCAGCTCGGTGTCGCCGACCGCCAGCGCGTGGAGATCCTCAAGGTCCTCTACCGCGGCGCCCGCACCCTGATCCTCGACGAGCCGACCGCCGTGCTCGTCCCGCAGGAGGTCGACGCGCTCTTCGCCAACCTGCGCGAGCTCAAGGCCGAGGGCCTCACGGTCATCTTCATCTCGCACAAGCTGGGCGAGGTGCTCGCGGTCGCCGACGACATCACCGTCATCCGCCGCGGCACGACCGTCGGCACCGCCGACCCGCGCACCACCACCACCAAGCAGCTCGCCGAACTGATGGTCGGCACCGAGCTGCCGTCGCCGGAGACGCGGGAGTCGACGGTGACGGACGTTCCGATGCTGTCGGTCCAGGGCCTGCGGCTGACCGCCACCGACCCCGACGGCGTGGTCCGAGAGGTCCTCGACGGCATCGACTTCACCATCCACAAGGGCGAGGTCGTCGGCATCGCCGGCGTCGAGGGCAACGGCCAGACGGAGCTGATCGAGGCCCTGATGGGGCTGCGCACCCTGGACGGCGGTGTGATCAGCCTCGACGGGGCCGACATCTCGCACGCGCCGACCCGTAAGCGCCGCGAGGGCGGCATCGGCTACATCCCCGAGGACCGCCACCGGCACGGCCTGCTGCTGGAGTCCCCGCTGTGGGAGAACCGCATCCTCGGCCACGTCACCGAGGCGCCCAACAGCAAGCGCGGCATCCTCGACCCCAAGGCCGCCCGCAAGGACACCGAGCGGATCGTGCGCGAGTACGACGTGCGCACCCCCGGCATCGACGTCACCGCGGCCTCCCTCTCCGGCGGCAACCAGCAGAAGCTGATCGTCGGCCGCGAGATGAGCCACAACCCCAAGTTCCTGATCGCCGCCCACCCCACCCGCGGTGTGGACGTCGGCGCGCAGGCGCAGATCTGGGACCAGATCCGGGAGGCCCGCCGCGAGGGCCTGGCGGTTCTCCTGATCTCCGCCGACCTGGACGAGCTCATCGGGCTCTCCGACACCCTGCGGGTGATGTACCGCGGCCGGCTGGTCGCGGACGCGGACCCCGCCACGATCACCCCCGAGGAGCTGGGCTCGGCCATGACCGGCGCTGCCACCGGCCACCTCGAGCACAACGAGAACGGTGAGGGCCGATGAGGAAATTCGACAAGGACCGGCTGCTCCTGGGCCTCGCCGGCCCGGCGCTCGCCCTGGTCGTGGCCTTCCTGCTGACGTCCGTGGTGCTGCTCGTCTCGGACCGCGACCCGTTCGAGCCGTACCGGATCATGGTCGAGAACGCCGAGTTCACCGACGTCCAGGTCCTCATCCTCAACCAGACGGGCACGTACTACCTCGCCGCGCTGGCGGTCGCCATCGGCTTCCGGATGAACCTGTTCAACATCGGTGTCGACGGTCAGTACCGCCTCGCGGCGATGCTCGCCGCGGTCGTCGGTGCCTCGGTCGAGCTGCCGGGTCCGCTGCACGTCCTGCTGATCGTGTTCGTCGCCATGTTCGTCGGCGCCTTCTGGGCCGGCATCGCGGGCATCCTCAAGACCACCCGCGGAGTCAGCGAGGTCGTCTCGACGATCATGCTCAACGCCATCGCGACCAGCCTCATCGCCTGGATGATCCTGCCCGCCAACCTCGGCGTGCAGGCGGAGGGCTCCAACGACCTGACCACCGGTGCGATCCCGGAGTCCGGCTGGGTGCCCGGCCTGGACGTCGACGGCGGCACCATCTACGGCTTCACCTTCGTCGCCTTCGCGCTCGGTGTCGTCTACTGGTTCGTCCTCAACCGCACCCGCTTCGGCTTCGACCTGCGCGCCACCGGCGCCAGCGACTCGGCCGCCCAGGCGAGCGGTGTCGACGCCCGGAAGATGGTCCTCACCGCGATGCTGATCTCCGGCGCCGTGGCGGGCCTGACCGGCCTGCCGCTGCTGCTCGGCCAGACGCACACGTACAGCTTCAGCTTCCCGGCGGGCATCGGCTTCACCGGCATCACCATCGCGCTGCTCGGCCGCAACAACCCGATCGGCATCTTCTTCGCCGCGCTGCTCGTCGCCTTCCTGGACAAGGCCTCGGCCTCGCTCGACCAGTTCGGCTACGAGAAGGAGATCGCCACGATCATGCAGGGCCTGATCGTGATCTCGGTGGTCGTCTCCTACGAGCTCGTCCGGCAGTACGGGCTGCGCCGACAGCAGCAGAAGGTCGGCGAGGAACTTGCCGCCCAGGCCCGCAAGAACAAGGAGGACGTGGCGGCATGAGCGAGTCCACGAGCACTGTGTCGGCCGCGGCCACCGCGCCGAAGAAGGGCGGCGGACGCCGCAAGCTGTCCCTGCCGGTCATCCTGCTGATCATCGCGGGCGGCCTGGCGCTGTTCTCGCTGGTCCGGGTGATCAGCGGTGCCGACGACCTCACCTCCGTCGGCCAGGTCGCCGGCGCCCTCCAGCTCGCCGTCCCGATCGGGCTGGCCGGCCTCGGCGGTCTGTGGTCGGAGCGGGCCGGCGTGGTCAACATCGGCCTCGAGGGAATGATGATCCTCGGCACCTGGTTCGGTGCCTGGGCCGGCTACCAGTGGGGTCCGTGGACCGGCGTCGTGCTGGGCATCCTGGGCGGTGCGCTCGGCGGCCTGCTGCACGCGATCATCACCGTCACGTTCAACGTGAACCACATCGTCTCCGGTGTGGCCATCACGATCCTGGCCACCGGCGCCACCCGCTACCTGTCCAACTTCACCTTCGCCGAGGCGGAGGGCGGCTCCTCCAAGCAGTCCCCGCGCATCGACGCGATCGACCGGATCACCATCCCCGGGCTGTCGGACGGGCTGGCCGACCTCCAGGCCCGGCACTGGTTCTTCGTCTCCGACCTCGCCGGCGTGCTCGGCGGCCTGGTCACCGGCCTGTCGCTGCTGACCGTCCTCGCGCTGCTGCTGATCCCCGGCACCTGGTGGGTCCTGTGGCGCACCGCGTTCGGTCTGCGCCTGCGTTCCTGCGGTGAGAACCCGATCGCCGCCGAGTCCCTCGGCGTCAACGTCTACAAGTACAAGTACATCGCGGTCATCGTCTCCGGCGCCCTCGCGGGCCTCGGCGGCGCCTTCCTGGCCATCGTCTCCACCGGTATCTACCAGGAGGGGCAGACCGGCGGCCGCGGCTACATCGGCCTCGCCGCGATGATCTTCGGCAACTGGATGCCGGGCGGTATGGCCCTCGGCGCCGGGCTCTTCGGCTTCACCGACAGCCTCAAGCTGCGCGGCGGTGCCGAGAACGTCCACGCGATGCTCCTGCTGCTGGCGATCCTGCTGGTCGCGATGGTGGCCTGGCAGCTGTACAAGAAGAAGTACGTGGCCGCGGTGATCGCCGCCGTCGTGTCCGCGGGCCTGTTCGTCTGGTACGCCTTCACCGAGGCGCTGCCCAGCCAGTTCGTGGACGCCGCGCCCTACGTCACCACCCTGCTGGTGCTGGCGCTGTCCGCCCAGCGGCTCCGGATGCCCAAGGCGGACGGCCTGCCGTACAAGAAGGGCCAGGGCAAGTGACGCCCGACGCCTGGGAGTCGCTCCGCGCCGCCGCCCGCGAGGCCATGTCCCACGCGTACGCCCCGTACTCCGGGTACCCGGTGGGTGCCGCGGCGCTCGTCGACGACGGGCGCACGGTCACCGGGTGCAACGTGGAGAACGCCTCGTACGGCATCGGCCTGTGTGCCGAGTGCGGGCTGGTCTCGCAGCTCCGGGCCACCGGCGGCGGCCGGCTGACGCACTTCGTGTGTGTCGACGGACGCGGCCGGGTGCTGGTGCCGTGCGGCCGGTGCCGGCAGCTGCTGTACGAGTTCGGCGGTGACGAACTGCTGCTGGACACCCCCGCGGGCGTGCTGACGCTCGCCGAGATGCTGCCGCAGGCGTTCGGGCCGCAGCACCTCCGCTGAGACGGGACGACCCTTCCGCGCTGTCCGTGGAGGGGTCGTCCTTTCCTCCCCCCTGTCCTCTATGCGCGTAGAGTCCGTGTAGAGGACTGTCCCACCCCGCTGGAAGGAACCCTTAAGGCCATGGACGCGATTTCCGTCATCCGCACCAAGCGGGACCGGGGCGAGCTGAGCCCCGAGCAGATCGACTGGGTCATCGACGCGTACACGCGCGGCGAGGTGGCCGACGAGCAGATGTCGGCCCTGGCCATGGCGATCCTGCTGAACGGCATGAACCGTACGGAGATCGCCCGCTGGACCGCCGCGATGATCGCATCCGGCGAGCGCATGGACTTCTCGTCCCTGTCCCGCCCCACCGCCGACAAGCACTCCACCGGGGGCGTCGGCGACAAGATCACGCTGCCGCTCGCCCCGCTCGTCGCCGCTTGCGGCGCCGCCGTACCGCAGCTGTCCGGCCGGGGCCTCGGCCACACCGGCGGCACGCTCGACAAGCTGGAGTCCATTCCCGGCTGGCGCGCCCTGCTCTCCAACGAGGAGATGCTGCACGTCCTGGACACCACGGGCGCGGTCATCTGCGCGGCTGGCGACGGCCTCGCCCCGGCCGACAAGAAGCTGTACGCGCTGCGCGACGTGACCGGCACGGTCGAGGCGATCCCGCTGATCGCGTCTTCGATCATGTCCAAGAAGATCGCCGAGGGCACCGGCTCGCTGGTCCTGGACGTCAAGGTCGGCTCGGGTGCCTTCATGAAGAACATCGAGGACGCCCGCGAGCTGGCCTCCACCATGGTGGGCCTCGGCACCGACCACGGGGTGCGGACGGTCGCGCTGCTCACCGACATGTCGACCCCGCTCGGCCTCACCGCCGGCAACGCCCTGGAGGTCCGCGAGTCGGTCGAGGTCCTCGCGGGCGGCGGCCCCGCCGACGTCGTGGAGCTCACCATCGCGCTCGCCCGCGAGATGCTCGACGCGGCCGGCATCAAGGACGCCGACCCGGCGAAGGCCCTCGCGGACGGCTCCGCGATGGACGTCTGGCGCCGCATGATCTCCGCCCAGGGCGGTGACCCGGACGCCACCCTGCCGGTCGCCCGCGAGCGGCACGTCGTCACCGCCCCCGCGTCGGGCGTCCTCACCCGCCTCGACGCGTACGGCGTCGGCGTCGCCGCCTGGCGCCTCGGCGCGGGCCGCGCCCGCAAGGAGGACCCGGTGCAGGCCGGCGCGGGCGTCGAGCTGCACGCCAAGCCCGGTGACACGGTCACGGCCGGCCAGCCCCTGCTGACCCTCCACACGGACACCCCGGAGAAGTTCGACTACGCCCTGAAGTCCCTGGACGGCGCCTACGACATCGCCGCCGAGGGCACGGCCCACGAGCCGACGCCGGTGGTGCTGGAGCGCATCGCCTGACACCCGTACGGCTGAACGGGACCGATGGGCCTCCGTCGGTCCCGTTCGGCATGCCGGGACCGGTGACGCACCGCACCGCGCCACGGCGGGCGTGCCGCTCCACCCGCGGCTCGACAGCCCGGCACCCGGGCCGCCCCACGGCGACGGCGTACGAGCTCCGCCTGCCCGAGCCCTTCGACATCACCCTCGACACCAGCACCTTCACCGCCGGCCGGCCCACCCGCGCCCACGGGGGCCGCCGATGAGTTCCGCCCGCGCCACGGGTCTTCCCCCGTGTGGACACCACGGAGCCGATCGTCTTCCAGGTCGCCGGGCCGATCGAGCCCGGCGACGTCCCGCGCCTGTGCGAGGAGCTGGGCGCCCTGCTCGCCGGTCGGTCGCGGCCCGGGGCGCCCCTCGTGTGCCAGGCCGGCGGGATCACCCGGCCGGGCCTCGCCGCGCTCGACGCCCTCGCCCGGCTGCGGCTCACCGCGCAGCGGCTCGGGCACCCGATGGTGGTGCCCGACGCCGGGCCCGGGCTGCGGGCGCTGCTGGAGCTGGCCGGACTGGCCGACCTGCTCCTTACGCTCCCGCCTCCAGCCGCTCCGGAAGATCGAACAGCGGGAACCAGCGCTTGACGTCCAGGAACGACGTGATGCCCGAGACCTTGCCGTCCACGATCTCGATGACCATGAGGGCCCACGGGCTGAAACCGCCCTCCGGGTCCGGGTGGTAGTGCGCGAACGCCGGCGTGCCGTTGGCCACCACCGGCACCAGCCGCGAACCCCGGCACACCTCGCCGACGCCCAGCATCCAGCCGACGATGTCGTCGTGCCCCCGGAGCCACAGGTCGTAGGGCGGCATGGACAGCGTGGCGTCCTCGTGGAGCAGCGCCGTGAGGGCCGCCATGTCGTACCCCTCGAACGCCGCCACGTACCGGTCGAGGAGCTTCTTCTGCTCCTCGTCCAGGGGGTCCGCGGTGTCCGTCCTCGCCGGCTCCGACTCCGCGAGCGTCGCCCGCGCCCGCTGCAACGCGCTGTTGACCGACGCGACCGAGGTGCCGAGCAGCTCCGCGACCTCGGCGGCCTTCCACGCCAGGACCTCGCGCAGGATCAGCACCGCCCGCTGCTTCGGCGGCAGGTGCTGGAGCGCGGCCACGAACGCCAGCCGCACGGACTCCTTCGCCACCGCGGTCTCCGCCGGGTCGGCGGCCGAGGGCAGGACCCGCCCGTCCGGCACCGGCTCCAGCCAGGTGACCTCGGGGCGGGAGGTGAGCTGCGCCCGCGCCACCGGGGTCGGCGCCGTCAGGTCCATGGGCCGCGCCCGCCGGTTGCCCGCGTTCAGCGCGTCCAGGCACACGTTCGTCGCGATGCGGTACAGCCAGGAGCGCACCGAGGACCGGCCCTCGAACTTCTCGAGGCTCCGCCACGCCCGGACCATGGTGTCCTGGACGGCGTCCTCCGCCTCGAAGGCCGATCCCAGCATGCGGTAGCAGTACCCGGTCAGCTCGGTCCGGTACTGCTCAAGGCTCGCCGCATCGCCCGCCACACCCGTCATCGCGTCACCCCTGTCGCGCTTCCCACGTCTCGTCACGGAAGCTACAGGAGGGGACTGACAACGGCGGTCACGTCCCGGGCTTGCGCCCGTACACGAACACGTCGTCGCCGTTCTTCAGCATGTTCCAGTACGCCTTCGCGTCGACTTCGCGCATGTTGACGCAGCCGCGCGAGCCGGGCGGGTTGTACATGGACTTGCCGACTGAGTGGAACGCCTGCCCGCCGTCGAAGAACTGCGCGTACGGCATCCGCACCTGGTACAGCGTCGACCAGTGGTCGATGTTGCGGTGGTAGATCTTCCGCGCGCCCGTGCGGGTCTCGTCGCCGTCCCGGCCGGTCCGTACCGGCACCGGCCCGTAGGCCAGCCTGGCGCCGTCCTGGATCCAGCTCAGCTGCCTGGTCAGGTCCACGCACGCGATGCGCCCCTTGTTCGTGGGGCACGCCCTCGCCGCGTTGGGGTTCTTCCCCGCCGCCCGCTGCTGGAGGATCGTGTTCATCGTGCGCCAGGTGACCTCACCCGCGTACCCGACGGACGGCGTGATCCCGTGCCAGCGCTGGAAGGTCTGTGTCGCCTTGCAGTCGGCCGGCGACTGCTTCCCGTCCACCGGCCTGCCCATGAACTTCTCGACCTGCTTCTGGTACGGCCCGGTCGCCGCCGTACAGGACGCCGCCTGCGCCGGCACGGCGCCGAGCGCGACCGTCAGCGGCACGACCAGTCCGGTGAGGCCGAGCGCCACCCCGGCACGTCTGCGTATCCCACCCACGTACACCACTCCCCCTGGAGCCCGTTGCGGTAGTTATGCCCTTAGGACGCTCGGGGAAGCGGCGCGGTTGTACGTTTCGCGAGACTTCCGGTTCTCCACACGCGCGGCGTGCGTCCCGTACAGGGTGAGGGAGACGACCCCGAGGACCGCGACCAGCCCCAGCAGGACCGTGCCCGCCCAGCCACCGGCGTGGAAGGCGACCGCGCCGAGCGTGCCGCCCACGCTGCTGCCCAGGTAGTACGCCGACTGGTACAGCGCCGACGCCTGCGCCCGGCCCGTCGTGGCGGTACGGCTCACCGAGGACGAGGCAACCGCGTGACCGGCGAAGAACCCGGCCGTGATCAGCACCAGGCCGGCGAGGACCGCCGCCAGCGTGTCGGCCAGCGACAGCAGCAGGCCCGCCGCCGTCGTGGTCACCGCCAGGTACAGCGCCCCGCGCCGCCCCATGCGGCCCACCAGCCGCCCGGCCGCGGCCGACGAGACCGTACCGACCAGGTACACCAGGAAGATCGACCCGATCACGCCCTGCGGGAGCGAGAACGGCGCCTCGACGAGCCGGTAGCCGATCACCGTGTACACGGCGCCGAACACCGTCATGAACAGCGCGCCGATCGCGTACAGCCGCATCAGCAGCGGGTCGGACAGGTGGGTGCGGACCGTCGAGGCCAGCGCACGGGGGCTCAGCGGGCCGGGGGTGAAGTGCCAAGCCCTCGGGACCATCAGCCGGAACACCACCGCGCACACCAGCGCCATCAGCCCGACCGCGGCGAGCGCGGCGCGCCAGCCCCACAGCTGGGCGACCCAGCCGGTGACGATCCGGCCGCTCATGCCGCCGATGCTGTTGCCCGCCACGAACAGGCCGATCGCCCCGACCAGCGCCCTGGGCCGCACCTCCTCCGCGAGGTACGCCATCGCCGACGCGGGCACCCCCGCGAGCGCGGCGCCCTGCACGGCGCGCAGCGCCACCAGCCACTCCAGGCTCGGCGCGAAGGGCACGAGCAGCCCGACCGCGACGGCGACCACGAGGGAGGCGCTCATCAGGCCGCGGCGGCCGAACCGCTCGGACAGAGCGCTCAGCGGCAGGACGCACAGGGCGAGCGCGCCGGTCGCGGCGGACACGCTCCAGCTGGCGGCCGAGGCGCTCACGCCGAAGTCGGCGGAGACGGCCGGGAGCAGGGCCTGGGTCGAGTAGAGGAGGGCGAAGGTGGCGACCCCCGCGGCGAACAGCGCGAAGCTCATCCGGCGGTAGCCGGGACGGCCGGGGGAAAGGCGGGTGTCGGCGACCGCTTCGGTGGCGGCCGCCTTGGTACTGGCGGAAGGCATACCCCGACCGTAGGCACAGCCGTTTCATGCGTCCAATGCATGGAACGGCTTTAATCGTTCCCATGGCGCATAACCACAGCTCACGCGAGTGGCTGTCATCGAACAGTAACGAAGAAGACATGGGGCCGATGCTCGCGCCGCGGCTCGCGTACTTCGCGGCGGTCGCCCGCCACGAGCACGTGACGCGCGCCGCGCAGGATCTCGGAGTGCCCCAGTCGACGCTCTCCCGGGCGATCGTCCGCCTCGAACGGGACCTCGGCGTCGCGCTGTTCGCCCGCAAGGGCCGGACGGTCGCGCTCACCCCGGCGGGCCGCACCTTCCTGGCCTCCGCGGAGCGGGCGCTCGCGGAGGTGGAGCGCGCCGCCGACGCGGTACGGGCGGACGCCGACCCCTCGGCGGGGCGGGTCGCCTTCGGGTTCCTGCACACCATGGGCTCGGAGACCGTACCGGGGCTGATCCGCGCCTTCCGGGTGGACCACCCCAAGGTCCGCTTCACGCTCGTCCAGAACTACGGGGAGGCCATGATCGAGCGGCTGCGCGCCGGCGACCTGGACCTGTGCCTGACCTCGCCCGTGCCGGACGCCCCCGACCTGGTCGCCCGCCGCCTGGACGAGCAGCGGCTGCGGCTCGTCGTCCCGGACGACCACCGGCTGGCGGGGCGCAAGCGCGTCCGCCTCGCGGAGGCCGCCGAGGAAACGTTCGTGACCCTGGAGCCCGGGTACGGACTGCGCCGCATCACCGACGCGCTGTGCGCCGAAGCGGGCTTCGCGCCCCGGATCGCCTTCGAGGGCGAGGAGGCCGAGACGCTGCGCGGCCTGGTCGCCGCGGGCCTCGGCGTCGCGCTGCTCCCGCCGCCCGCGGTGGCCCGCCCCGGCGTCGTGGAGCTCACGGTGACGGCCCCGCGCGCCGCCCGCGAGATCGGTGTCGCCTGGCTGGACGGGCACCCCGACACCCCGCCGGTGGCGGCCTTCAAACGGTTCCTGCTCTCCCGCCGGGGCCGCCTGCTGAACGAGCCCGCGGACCTCTGACCCCTCCGTCTCCGTCCGCGCCCGCGGCGGTCGGCCCATCCCCCGGACGGCCGGTTCTGTGCCATCATTCTCCGTGGTCGATCTATGACGGGGGGTCATGCATGATCATCGAGAACTGGCAGACGGCGGCGGTGGCCGTCGCCGCCGTCGTGGCCCTCGTCCTCGTCGTGTTCCTGCTGCGGAAGCGTCTGAAGAGCCTGCGCGTCCGTCTCTGGGGCGTCGGGGTGGAGACGGCGGACGACCCCGCCGCGAAGGACGAGAACCTCCAGGTCACCCGCACCTCGCTCCTCAAGTCCCTGGTGGACGTGGTGGAGTCGGCCAAGGTCCGGTTCACCGACTCCAAGGTGAGGAAGAGCAGCGTCATCGTCCGGAAGGACACCACCTCCCCGCCGCCGCCCGGCCCCGGCGCGAGCTGACGCCGCCGGTCGACGCCGCTGCCGGAGCCGAACAGGGGGAGTTCACCACGTGCACGTGGACCGCGCCGAGCAGTTGGCGGACGCCGCCCGCACGATCAGCGGCGACGCCTCACACCGGGCGATCTTCTTCGAGGGCCGGGAGGGGATCGGCAAGACGGCCCTGCTGAGCGAGATGCGCCGCCGGCATACCGAGAGCAGTGTGTTCTACGTGGACCTCGGCGAACACTACGCCGAGTGGGAGGTCATGAACGCGATAGCCCGGCAGGCCGCCGGCGCGGGCATCCGCATGGACGCCTTCCGGGCCCTCAAGCAGCGGTACGGAGACCTGCCCACGGTGCGGTTCGACGGGGCCCACGTGAACCGGTCCCACGTCGACATCGCCCTCAGCGTGAACGCGAACCGCGAGGCCCAGCAGTCGGCACTCGCCGACGAACTCGTGGCGTCGTTGCACGAGTCGGCGACCGACGCGCGGCCCGTCCTGCTGCTGGACGGCTTCGAGCAGTGTGAGCCACCGCTGCGCGACTGGCTCACCACGAGCTTCGTCCCCGACCTCCTGTCCGGCCGCCGTATAGCCGTCTTCCTCGCCGGCCGCGTCGTCCCCCGCCTCTCCGAGGCGTACGCCGACTCCACCCGCACGCTGGTCCTTCCGCCCTTCGACACCCGGACCGTCGAGGAATGGATCGAGCTGGCGGGCGTCGAGGACCTGAAAGGGCTCGCCCAGGTGGTGTGCACCGGGACCGCCGGCCTGCCGGGAGTGATCAAGGAGTTCCTGTCCCACTTCCCCTCCACGGGCGGGTGATCCATGGATACGGAAATGATCCTGCGCGCCGTCCGGACCTCTTTCGAGAGGCTGCCCGGCCCCGAGCGGTCCCTGCTGGAACATCTCTGCGTGTACCGGTGGTTCCGCCCGGACACCGTGGACTACACCGCCGCCGCCCTCCACACCCGGATCGACACCGCGCTCTTCGTCCGGCTGCCCATGCTCGAACCGCGCGTCGCGGCGGCGGCCACCGACGACGTCCGCCTGCGTCCGCTCCTGCGGCGGCACCTCCTCGACGAGCTGCGCGACCAGCGGCCGGAGACCCTCCAGCGCGCCCACCGACTGGCCGCCGGGTACTTCCACCAGGCCCTGGACCCGTTCCACGCCGACACCGTCGGCCGGTACGTGGAGGAGATCCACCACCTGGCCGCCGCCAACCCCGGCCGTGCGTTCGGCCGGATGTCCACCTTCTGTCACAGCGCTCTTCTGCACGGACTCCCCGAGGCGGCCAGCAGGGCGGCGACCGAGGCCCTCAAGGCCGACGACCCGCCGGAACGACTGGTCTTCCTGGCGGAGATCGTCCAGCTCGTCGCGAAGGTGCTCGCTTCGTCGGCCCGGGTGGACGAGCAGGTGATCGTGCGTCTGGACGGCCTTCTGGTGCGGTCCCGCCCCACCCTCGACCTCGCCGCCTCGCGCATCACCCGGCTCGCCCGCGATCTGGTCACGTACTACAGCGAGCGCCTCGCCCCCGCGCCGACCATGAGCGCCGCCCTGGCGCCGGACGCGGTGACAGGGGTGGACCGGCACGGCATGCCGGAGGTCTCCGCCGCACTGGCCGTCGCCGAGGCATTCGCCCACTTCCCCCACAACATCGCCCGGCGCGACCACCGGGTCGAACTGCGGGGGCGGAGCCTGGTGCGGCACGCGGTCAGGTCGACGGTCGTCACCCGTGCGAGCGGACCGCAGAACACCCGGGACGTGATCGACCTGTTCCCGCTGGACGCCGTGGAGACGGTCGACGCGCTGCGTCTCAAGGACGCCAACAGCAACACGGTGACGTCCCTCTCCTCGTTCGAGACGCGGTCGACCATCGCGAACGCCGTCTCCTTCTGGCTGACGGAGACCGACGAGCAGGGCCGCGGCGACGGGACGATGCTGCCCGCCCACCGCGAGATCTCCCGGTCGCTGTCCTCCGCCCTGCACGGCATGCAGCACGAAGCCGTCGGGGAACTCCTGCGGACAGCGGCGGAGGAGACGCGCGGGCCGGTTCGCGAGCGCATCGCCGAAGCCACCCGGTACCTGCCGCTGGTGGCCCAGCTCGACGCCCGGTCGGGCATGTCCCAGACGGTGGAGTACGCCTACGACGGGCCCTGCGTCGTCCGGCGCCGTGGCCTCGTGGGGGTCGGGGTGGACCTCCAGGTCGTCCTGCCGACCGAGGTGCGCAACCACATCACTCTCCCCACACCGCAGGGCGTCGAGCTCGCCCACATGGAGTTCAGCAGCGAGGAGCCCGCCGCGATGGAGCCGGACACCACCCGCTCCGGCTGGCCCCAGCGAGCCCGCGAGGAGCTGCCCAGGCAGTTCACCGTGCGCTTCCCCCGCGAGGACGACGGCCCCGCGCACCGCCTGACGCAGGCCACCCTGCACCTGCTGTACGTACCGCACCGCAAGGACATCCGGCGGGTACGGCGGGTCAATCTGATCTGCCTGGCCATCTGTCTGGCCGCCACCTTCCTGCCCTTCCTCCTGGACCGTGCCGACTGGGCGGGTGTGCTCTCCGTCGTCGGGTCGGGACTCATGGCGCTGGACACCTACTTCCAGAACCGCCGCCAGGGGACCGAGGGCACGGACGAGGGGCTCCGGTCCTTCGCGGCGCGGCCCCTGAGGGCCGTCCTCGGCGTCAGCCTGCTGGCCGCCCTCCTCGCGATGGCCTTCGTCTACGTGCGTGACGACCTGGTCGCGTTCACGCTCTCGATGATCACCCTCGGTACGTGCGCGGTCTCCGGCCTGCTCCTGGCCGGTATCGCGACGCGCCGCAAGAGCATGCTGAACCGGGCCTCCGAAGCCCTGTGGCATCCCACCGCCCGCCTGCTGGAACACCGCTGACGGCATCCGGACGTCGTCGCGGGCCGGGCGCGGCTTCACGGACCCGCCCTGGGGCTCGTCTGAAATTGATCTTGTGGCAGGTCGGGGTGAGCTGACGGACGCAGCGTGGGAGCGAATAGAGCCCCTGCTACCGCGGACGGATGGTCGTGGCCGTCCGTGGCGTGATCTGCCTGAGCGGTATGGGCCGTGGCGGACGGTCTACGGGAGGTCCGCCCGCTGGGACCTGGGTGAAGCTGCTGGAGTACGTCCACGGGACTGCGGCGGACGGAACGCCGGGTGCGCCGCGCCCCATGCGCGCCCTCGGTGACCGGGTGCTCGACCTGCAGACGGGTGTTGACCTCCAGGAAGGAGATCGTGCCGTCGGTGCCGACGAGGAACCGGCTGGCTGATCATTTGTCCCGCACAGCCAAGGCCGGCTCGCGCACCATGAACACGTCCACCGGTTCCTCGGTCTCAAGTGTGAATCCGTGCCGCTCATATAGCCGCCGGGCCGGACTGCCTTGCAACACGTTGAGCCGAACCCGGGTTCCCTCGCGGTCACACCGCTCCAGCAACTCACGCAGCACAGCCGTACCGATGCCACTGCCCTGCAGGTGCGGAGCCAGGTAAAAGTGCTCCAACCAGTGGGCGTCCTCGGCAGGCCGCAGCGACACACAGCCAGCGAACAGACCACCCACCTCGATCACCCACGTGTGCGCCGGCGTGAACCCCTCGCGCAGCCGCTGCCGCACTCGCTGCTCGTCGTACCGCCCGAGCCGCTCCAGATCCGACCGCAGCACCACGGCCCGCAGCTCGGCCACCGGCTCGACGTCCGCCATCGAAGCCGACCGAATCATCCAGTCCCCCACGATCGCCAGGCTACCGCGCCAAGCTCTTCCCACTCTGACTGACGACCTGACTCAGCGAACCGGCCGACTGATCGACAAGACCCCCTAGCGCCGCAGCGCCCTGCCGAAGCCGGAGGCCAGCGGCATCCGCAGACCGAGCGGCGGAGGTGCGGCGAACGCGTCGGCGACCGGGCGGGAGAAGGGGTGGCCGAACAGGGCGCCCAGGACGAAGTCGGCGGCCAGGGCGGTCACTTCGGCGCGGTGCTCGCGCAGCGCGTGACCGTCCGAGTGGACCTCGAACCGGCAGGTGTCCCGGTTGGCCTTCTTGGCGCGTTCCGCCAGCCGGTACGACAGCTCCGGGTCCGTACGCGCGTCGTTGGTGCCGTGCGCGATCAGCACGTGACGGCCGGCGAGCTGCTTCACCGGTTCGGGTGCCGCCGCCACGTCGTCCTCCGGCAGCCACGGGGCGAGTGCCAGCACGGCGTTGACGGCCGTGTGGCCCGCCGCGCGCAGCGCCGCCCGGCCGCCCATGCCCCGCCCGGCGAGGCAGAGCGGGACGTCGCCATACCGGCGCACGACCTCCGAGGCGGCCCACCGCGCGTCGACCGCGAGCCGCTCGTCCGCGCCGTTCCAGCCGCGCCCCCGGTAGCGCACCACATGGGCCACCAGACCCTCGGCCCGCCCCGCGCGGGCCAGCCGGCGCGCCGTGGCGAGGGCCGCGGCGTGGGCGACCGGCGAGGGACCGCGCGCCGACTCCGCCTCCCCGTCCGGCAGGAGCAGCACCACGCCGCCCACCGCCGGGGCGGACGTCCCCACCGGGCGGCCCAGCCCGGCCGCCCGCGCGCCTGCCGTTCCTACGAGTGCGTTGGGTGCCATGGCAGAACAGTCTCAGAAGTCGACGTGTACGCGATCCGTACACACGGTCACTGTTAGGTATCGACGGGCTCTCTACGCGCGTAGGGGCTAGAGTTCGGAAATGACGAGCCAGACACCCCAGATCCCCACCGCGGACCAGATCCGCCGAGCCCCCAAGGTGCTGCTCCACGACCACCTCGACGGCGGTCTGCGCCCCGGCACCATCATCGACCTCGCGGAGGCCACCGGGTACACCGCGCTGCCGGAGCGCGAGCCGGACAAGCTCGGCCTCTGGTTCCGCGAGGCCGCCGACTCCGGTTCGCTGGAGCGCTACCTGGAGACCTTCGCGCACACCTGCGCCGTCATGCAGACCCGCGAGGCCCTCGTCCGCGTCGCCGCCGAGTGCGCCGAGGACCTCGCCGAGGACGGGGTGCTCTACGCGGAGGTGCGGTACGCGCCCGAGCAGCACCTCGAGAAGGGCCTCACCCTCGAAGAGGTCGTCGAAGCCGTCAACGAGGGGTTCCGCCTGGGGGAGCGGCGCGCCCGGGAGAACGGCCACCGGATCCGGGTGGGCGCCCTGCTCACCGCCATGCGGCACGCCGCCCGCGCGCTGGAGATCGCCGAACTCGCCAACCGCTACCGCGACCTGGGCGTCGTCGGGTTCGACATCGCGGGCGCCGAGGCCGGGTACCCGCCCACCCGCCACCTCGACGCCTTCGAGTACCTCAAGCGCGAGAACAACCACTTCACCATCCACGCGGGCGAGGCCTTCGGCCTGCCGTCCATCTGGCAGGCGCTCCAGTGGTGCGGCGCCGACCGCCTCGGCCACGGCGTGCGCATCATCGACGACATCCAGGTCGCCGAGGACGGCACCGTCGCGCTCGGCCGCCTCGCCGCGTACGTACGCGACAAGCGCGTCCCGCTGGAGCTGTGCCCGACGTCCAACCTCCAGACCGGCGCGGCGCCCTCCTACGCCGAGCACCCCATCGGCCTGCTGCGCCGCCTGCACTTCCGCGCCACGGTCAACACCGACAACCGGTTGATGTCGGGCACCAGCATGAGCCGTGAATTCGAGCTGTTGACCGAGACGTTCGGTTACACGCTCGACGACATGCAGTGGTTCACCGTCAATGCGATGAAATCAGCTTTCATTCCTTTCGATGAACGGCTGGCGATGATCAATGACGTGATCAAGCCCGGGTACGCCGAGTTGAAGTCCGAATGGCTGTTCAGGCAGACCGCCGCGACCAGCGATTCCGTACCGAAGGCGCCCTGACAACGACGGGCGGGAGCGGCCGGGGAATTCCATGACCTGGCCGTTTCGGGTGTTTGCGGGGCCCGCGGAACGATGACTAAGTTGCAGAGCCGCTCATCTTTCCCCGAGTTCCCGCAAGGACGAAATTCGATGAAGCAGTCCGCCGCCAAGACCATCGGTGTCGCCGCCCTCGGTGCCGCGTTCGCCGCCACCGCCGCCGGCACCGCCTCCGCGGCCACGTCGACGCCCGCCAGCGCCGCGCTGGGCGCCGCCACCGCCACCGCGGTGCCGGTCCTCCAGTCCGCCGTGGAGCAGGCTCCGAACAACGCCACCGAACTGCTCGCCACCGGTCAGGGGCTGACCGGCGCCGCCACCAAGAACGCGTCCCTCCAGGGCCTGCCCCTCGACCCGGCGGCCGTCACCGGCCTGCTCGGCGGCCTGCCCGTCGGCGGCAGCCTCCCGGTCGCCGGCCTCGGCGCCTGATCCACCGGCGGCAGCCTCGTACGCCGCAGGGGGCGCCCACCTTCACGGGTGGGCGCCCCCTGCGGCGTGGGCGGGCGACTGCCGGTGCCTACCAGGCCTGCTTGGTGGCGTGGTCCGACGGGAGCAGCATCCACAGCGCCAGGTACAGCAGGAACTGCGGTCCGGGCAGCAGGCACGACGCCACGAAGATCACGCGCATCGTCGTCGCGGAGGTGCCGAAGCGCCGTGCCAGCGCTGCGCACACTCCGCCGATCATGCGTCCGTCACGGGGGCGGGCAAGTGCGGCCATGGTGGGCTCCTTCGCGGGAGGAAGTCGGTTCGTCCGATGTCCTCCATTCTCGCCCGCAAGCCCCGGACAAAACGTCGGACTACGGGGCGATACCGACCCTGGGAATCCTCGGGGTCGCACCCTGAGAGACGTCGTCCCGCAGCGTCCCCAGCCCCCGGCCCCGGCTCCCGCCCCCGGTCGGCCGCTGCCCCCGCCCCGCGCCCGGACCCCGATTCCGCCGCCGCAGCCGCCCCCGCCAGACGGGCACGACCGCGAGGTGCGCGAGCGCCACGCCGAGCGTGTTCAGCAGCACCGCGTCCACGTCCACGACCCGACCGGGCACCACGGTCTGCGCCAGCTCGATGCCCAGCGACACCAGCGCGCCCGCGACGACCGTCCGGAACAGCGACGCCCACGGGGACACCGCCAGCCGGCCGCCCGCCATGGGCAGCAGCACCCCGAGCGGCGCCAGCAGCAGCAGACCCTCGGCGATCCGTCTCGCCGCCTCCAGCGGCCCCAGCGCCAGATCGGCCTTGATCCCGGCCAACGGCTGCAAATTGGCGGCCGTCACCCACATCACGTCCCGCGGGCGCAGCGTCAGCCACGCCACGAGCACGAGATGGGCGATGAGGAGGATGAGCCCCGCCGCGCGGAGGCGGATGACGGCGCTGCCGTCCGAACCATGACGCTGCACGCCCCCCAAGACGCGCCGACCGGCACGGTCGGTTCCGCCCGCCGTCCGACGGCCGCGCCGCGGCCCCGCGGCGGCCTCAGGACGCCGACCGCGTCGGCACCGCCGAGTCCGGGCGCTCCCTCAGCTGCTCCGTGCACGCGTAGCGCCGCACCGGATACGGGCCAGGACCGCCCAGCAGGACCGTCCCGCCGTCGGCGGTCGCGCCGTTCTCGGCGTACGTGCACACGATCTGCGACAGCGCCGCCGCGGGCAGGTCCTCCGGCTGACGGCTCAGCCGCACCGCACCCCCCGGGTCGTCCTCCCGGCCCGCCGACACCGCCAGCGGCCCCTGCACGGAGGTGGTGAACCCCGCCTCGCGCTCCGCCGCCGACGGCTCCGCGACGAGCTGGTTCAGCAGTGCCCGCGCCACCGCCAGCCGGCTGCCCCGCGGGTCCTTGTCACCCGTCTCCGGCACCGCGCGGTCCATCGCCTCCATGCCCGAGGCGCACATCAGATACACCCGCACCGGCGCCGGCTGCTGCTGCGCCCGTGACGGGAGGCCGGATCCCGACACGCTGCACGGCAGCCGGGACGGCGCCGCGCCCGCGTCCACCGGCACCGACGTCGTGCGGATCCCGCAGCCGGAGGCGACGGCGGCGACCACGGCGACCCCCACGAGCGCGCTCAGACCCCGTCGCTCACGCATCCCCATCACCGCCACCCTCCTGCCGCGGTTCCCGTTCCGAGTCCGTCCGCGACGCGTCGCGTGGCAGCCGCAGCACGAACACCGCCCCGTCGCCGTCCGGCGAGTTGGCCGCCGTGATGCCTCCGCCGTGGATCAGCGCGTTCTCCATCGCGATCGACAGGCCCAGTCCCGAGCCCTCCGAACGCGGCCGGGACGCGCTCGCCTTGTAGAACCGGTCGAAGACGTGCGGCAGCACGTCCTCGGGAATGCCCGGCCCGTGGTCGCGCACCTCGATGTACAGGTCGTCCTCCGCCGTCCGCACCGCGACGCGCACCGGCGACCCGCCGTGCTTGAGCGCGTTGCCGATCAGGTTCGCCAGGATCACGTCGAGGCGGCGCGGATCGAGCCGTACCATCAGCCCCCGCTCGGCGTCGAGCTCGACCGCGTCCAGCCACGCGCGCGCGTCGATGCACGCCGTGACCTGGTCGGCGACGTCGACGTCGTCCAGGACGAGCCGCGCCGTGCCCGCGTCGAAGCGGGTCACCTCCATCAGGTTCTCCACCAGCGTGTTCAGCCGCCGTGTCTCGCTGACCACCAGCTTGACCGCCGGGGCGATCATCGGGTCGAGGCCGTCCTCCTCCTCTTCCAGCACCTCCGTCACGGCGGTCAGCGCGGTCAGCGGCGTACGCAGCTCGTGCGACATGTCCGCGACGAAGCGCCGGCTCGACTCCTCCCGCGCGCTCATGTCCGCGACCCTCTTCTGCAGGCTCTCCGCCGCGCTGTTGAACGTCCGGGACAGATCGGCCAGTTCGTCCGTGCCCGACACCCGCAGCCGGGTGTCCAGCTCGCCCTCGCCCAGCCGCCGCGCCGCCTCCCCGAGCCGGTGCACCGGCTTCAGCACGGTCGTCGCCGCGGCCTGCGCGAGCAGCGCCGAGACGACCAGCGCCAGCGCCGACGCGATCCCCAGCGACCAGGCCAGCGAGTTCAGGTCCTGCCGCTCCGGCTCCAGCGACTTGAACATGTAACCGGTCGGCCCGCCGCCCACGATCCGCGTCCCGCCCACCAGGTACGGCGTGCCGTCGCGCGTCGTCCGCTGCCAGAAGAGGTGGTACGGGTACTCGTTGCCGTCCGCCACCTCCTGCCGCTCGTTCACCGCGGCGCGCAACTCCTGCGGCACGTCGTCCATGGTGAACCGGTCGGGGTCCGACACCCCCGCGATCGGCTTGCCCTTGGCCCGCTCGCCCAGCAGCACCACGCCGTACCCGACACCGCCGGACGACATCTCCTCGGCGGTCCGCCGCAGCTCCTCCTCCGTGGGCCGCAGCGGCAGCGTCGCCGCACGCCGCTGCATCTCCTGACGGAAGTCGTTCAGCGCCGAGTCCTGCGTACGCTGGAGCACCGCCTCGCGGTTGAGCCAGTACGCGATCCCCGACGCGGACGCGGCGGCGGTCAGCGCGACGAGGGCGAAGACGATGACGAGGCGCAGCCGCAGACTCGTCCGCCTCACGCAGGCACGTCCAGCCGGTAGCCCACGCCACGGACCGTGCGGATCAGCGTCGGGGAGGACGGCACGTCCTCCACCTTCGCCCGCAGCCGCTGGACGCACGCGTCCACCAGGCGCGAGTCGCCCAGGTAGTCGTGCTCCCACACCAGGCGCAGCAACTGCTGCCGCGACAGCGCCTGACCCGGACGGCGGGACAGCTCCAGCAGCAGCCGCAGCTCCGTCGGCGTGAGCTGGAGGTCCTCCCCGTTCTTGGTGACGGTCATCGCCGACCGGTCGATCACCAGCGACCCGAACGTCGCCGAGTCCGTCGACTCGCGCTCACCGCGCCGCAGCACCGCCCGGATCCGCGCGTCCAGCACACGGCCCTGCACCGGCTTGACGACGTAGTCGTCCGCACCGGACTCCAGACCGACGACCACGTCGATGTCGTCGCTGCGCGCGGTCAACAGGATGATCGGCAACTGGTCGGTACGCCGGATGCGACGGCACACCTCGAAACCGTCGATGCCCGGCAGCATCACATCCAGCACGATCAGGTCCGGCCGCTGCTCCCGCAGCAGTTTCAGGCCGTCCTCGCCCGTCGCCGCGGTGGCCACTTTGTGGCCCTGGCGTGACAGCGAGAGTTCGAGGGCCGTGCGGATGGAATCGTCGTCCTCGATCAGCAACAGGAAAGGCACGGCGTCATTCTGTCCCATGGGGGCCGGACAGATCGACCGCCGGGGGCTGTGACAGGTCTGTGACAGTCGGCGGACACCACCATGAAGTGACCCCGGCAAGCTCAATGGCACACGGACCGGAACGGACTCCAACCGACGGGGGGCGCGAGATGAACGCACTGCACAGCACCACCTCAAGCGCAGTTGTCACGCGTCTCCACGACGTCACGCGGAGCGCGGAGAAGTCCGGCGGTGTGAACTCGCGGGGGTGTGTCCGCACCGCCGGGCGTCAGCACAAGGCGCCCTACATGGTCGCCGTGTCCGACGGGGGAGCGGCGTACGGGGAGGACTCGGGGGAGCGGACGACCCTCACGGAGGCGGAGTTCACCGCCTACGTGAGAGAGCGCCGCGCCTCCCTGTACGCCACCGCCTACCACCTCACCGGCGACCGGTTCGAGGCCGAGGACCTGCTGCAGAGCGCGCTGTTCTCGACGTACCGCGCCTGGGAGCGCATCAGCGACAAGGCGGCGGTCGGCGGCTACCTGCGCCGCACCATGACCAACCTGCACATCAGCGCCTGGCGGCGGCGGAAGATAGACGAGTACCCGACCGAGGAACTCCCCGAGTCCGCCGGCGACACCGACGCGATGCGCGGCACCGAACTGCGCGCCGTGCTCTGGCAGGCACTCGCCCGGCTGCCCGAACTGCAGCGCACCATGCTGGTGCTGCGCTACTACGAGGGCCGTACGGATCCGGAGATCGCGGAGATCCTGGACATCAGCGTCGGCACGGTGAAGTCGAGCATCTGGCGCTCCCTGCGCCGGCTGCGCGAGGACGAGGTCCTCAGCTTCGGCCGTGACGAAGAGGAGTCCTTCGGCCAGCTCGTGGCCTGAAGGGTGGGGGGCCGGTCGCGGTCTCGGGGGAGACGGCGACCGGTGGACGGGGGGAGCACGGGGAACGGGGGAGCACGGGGGTACGGGGGGGAGAAGGCGCGGGGCCGGACGGAACGGGGGGTTCTGTCCGGCCCTTCGCTGTACCCGGGGGCGCCGTCCGGCGGTCGCCCGGCAGGGTCAGGGGGCGGGTCCGGGTGGCGTCCCGGCGGGGGTCAGGCCGGTTCCGGGGCTCGGGATGCCGGGGTGCGGTGGCGGCCGGCGGCCGCGGCGGCGAGGCGGCCGAGGGCCTCGGCCTTGTCGCAGGGGTGGGCTCCCAGGGCGGCGTGGCGGGTGACGATCGCGCGTTCGGCGCGCATCAGGCGCCAGCCGCGCCGCAGCAGGAACGGCACCGACTTGCGGCCCTCCCGCAGGTCCCGCAGCAGCCGGCGGCGGAACGTGGTGGAGGGACGGCCGCGCAGGCACAGCGCGTCCGCGAGGACGTCGAGCTCCTGGCACCGCGCCACGATGTCCGCCGCGAAGATGCCCTCGGCCACGAACAGCGGGGTGCGCTCGATGTCGAGAACCTCCCGGCCGACGCGGGAGCTGGTGGCGAGGTCGTACACGGGGACGGTGGTGCGCCCGGTGGCGCACAGCTCCACGACGGCCGCCACCGCGGCGTCGGCGTCCCAGGACAGCGGGGAGTCCCAGTCGACGTCCGTGCTCCCGGGGACGAGCGGGAGCGTGGGGTCGTGGCCCTCCTTGTAGAAGTCGTCGAGGCGCAGCACGGGCAGGCCGGTGCGGGCCGCGAGGGAGGACTTGCCGGAGCCGGAGGGGCCCGCGAGCAGCACGACGCGGGTCGGGATCGGTTGGGAACTCACGGGACACCAGTCTGAACCATTGACCCGGTAGGGGGACCCCGCCAGGGACCCGTTGGTATCCAGCATCACATCTCAAATACGGTGCGTACCCGAAAGGTTACCCAGGCGGCAGGAGCTTTCCATGACACGTCACACCTGGCTGAGGGCCGGGCTCACCGTTTCGGCGCTGGGCGCCGCCCTCGCCGCCACGGGGGGCGCGGCGCACGCCGTGGTGCAGCCACCGCAGGTGCCGCGGCTTCCGGAGATGGACCTCCAGGCGGCCCTGGAGGGGACGATGGGCGCCGTTCCCCATGTGACCGGGGTGGCCAAGAACCTGAAGGTGAACCCGCTGGCGCAGACGGGGGTGGACCCGCTGAACAACGGCGTCGGCACCCAGGTCAGCGACTTCAAGCCGGTCGACACGACCTCGGTGACCGGTTCCCTGACGAGTCTGCCCGCCCTGCCGGTCGCGGGGCCCCTGCTCGGCGGGGTCGTCCCCGGCTGAGGCGCCCGCGCGGTACGAGAACGGCTCCGCTTCCCCCGGACGGAGGGGAGGCGGAGCCGTTCGGTCACCCGGGGATCAGTACGAGGATCCCGACGCGCCCAGGGAGCCGGTGGGGTGCCAGACCGTCTTGGTCTCCAGGAACGCGGTCAGGCGGTGCGTGCCCGGGTCGGCGGCGAAGTCCTCGCCGTCCACGGCCTGGGGACGCAGGACGCGCTTCAGGTTGTCCGCGGCGGCGATCTCCAGCTCGCGCGCCAGGTCGGCGTCCGCGCCGGTCAGGTCGATGGCGTTGACGTCCTGGTGCGCGGCGAGCGGCGCGGCGATCTCGGCCGCCCTGCCCGACAGCACGTTGACCACACCGCCCGGCAGGTCGGAGGTGGCCAGCACCTCGCCCAGCGACAGTGCCGGGAGCGGGGCCTTCTCGGAGGCGATGACGACCGCCGTGTTGCCGGTGGCGATCACCGGGGCGACGACCGACACCAGGCCGAGGAACGACGACTCGCGCGGGGCGACGATCGCGACGACGCCCGTGGGCTCGGGCGTGGACAGGTTGAAGAACGGGCCCGCGACCGGGTTCGCCCCGCCCACGACCTGGCCGATCTTGTCCGTCCAGCCCGCGTACCAGACCCAGCGGTCGATGGCGGCTTCGACGATCTCGGCCGCCCTGGACTTGGACAGCCCCTCGGCGTGCGCCACCTCGTGCACGAACTGGCCCTTGCGGCCCTCCAGCATCTCGGCGACGCGGTAGAGGACCTGGCCGCGGTTGTACGCCGTCGCGCCCGACCAGCCGCCGAACGCCTTGCGCGCCGCGACGACCGCGTCACGCGCGTCCTTGCGGGAGGAGAGCGGCGCGTTGGCCAGCCACTTGCCCTTGCTGTCCTGCACTTCGTACACCCGGCCGCTCTCGCTGCGGGGGAACTTGCCCCCGACGTACAGCTTGTAGGTCTTGAAGACGCTCAGACGGTTCTGCTCGGTCTTATCGGACATCGAGGTACGCCTCCAGGCCGTGACGGCCGCCCTCGCGGCCGAAGCCCGACTCCTTGTAGCCACCGAAGGGCGAGGTCGGGTCGAACTTGTTGAACGTGTTGGCCCAGACGACGCCCGCGCGGAGCTTGTTCGCCACCGCGAGGATGCGGGAGCCCTTCTCCGTCCAGATGCCGGCGGACAGGCCGTACTGGCTGTTGTTGGCCTTGGCGACGGCCTCGTCCGGGGTGCGGAACGTCAGGACCGACAGGACCGGGCCGAAGATCTCGTCACGGGCGATGGTGTGCGCCTGCGTGACGTTCGTGAAGAGCGTCGGGGCGAACCAGAAACCGGACGACGGGAGCTCGCAGGCGGGCGACCAGCGCTCGGCGCCCTCGGCCTCGCCCGTCTCGGCGAGCGCCGTGATGCGGGCCAGCTGCTCGGCGGAGTTGATCGCGCCGATGTCGGTGTTCTTGTCCAGCGGGTCGCCCAGGCGCAGCGTCGACAGGCGGCGCTTGAGGGCGTCCAGCAGCTCGTCCCGGATCGACTCCTGGACCAGCAGGCGGGAGCCCGCGCAGCAGACCTGGCCCTGGTTGAAGAAGATGCCGGTGACGATGCCCTCGACGGCCTGGTCGATGGGCGCGTCGTCGAAGACGATGTTGGCGCCCTTGCCGCCCAGCTCCAGGGTGAGCTTCTTCCCGGTGCCCGCCACCTGGCGCGCGATGGCCTTGCCGACGGAGGTGGAGCCGGTGAAGGCCACCTTGTTCACGTCCGGGTGCTCGACGAGCGCGGCGCCGGCGTCCCCGTAACCGGGGAGGATGTTCACGACGCCCTTCGGCAGGCCCGCCTGGCGGCAGATGTCCGCGAAGAACAGGGCCGACAGCGGGGTCGTCTCGGCGGGCTTGAGGACCACCGTGTTGCCGGTGGCGAGGGCCGGGGCGATCTTCCACGCCAGCATCAGCAGCGGGAAGTTCCACGGGATGACCTGGCCGGCCACGCCGAGCGGGCGCGGGTTCGCGCCGTAACCCGCGTGGTCGAGCTTGTCGGCCCAGCCCGCGTAGTAGAAGAAGTGCGCGGCGACCAGCGGGAGGTCCGCGTCGCGGGTCTCCTTGATCGGCTTTCCGTTGTCCAGGGTCTCCAGGACGGCCAGCTCGCGGCTGCGCTCCTGGATGATCCGGGCGATCCGGAAGAGGTACTTGGCGCGCTCGGCGCCCGGCAGCGCGGACCACTTCTCGAACGCCCTGCGGGCGGCCCTCACAGCCCGGTCCACGTCCTCGGCCCCCGCCTGGGCGACCTCGGAGAGCACCTCCTCGGAGGCGGGCGAGATGGTCTTGAAGACCTTGCCGTCCGCGGCCTCGGTGAACTCACCGTCGATGAAAAGGCCGTAGGACGGCGCGATGTCGACGACCGAGCGGGACTCGGGAGCGGGTGCGTACTCGAACTTGGTCATCGTGATCAGTCCACCGTCACGTAGTCGGGACCGGAGTAACGTCCGGTGGCCAGCTTCTGCCGCTGCATCAGCAGGTCGTTCAGCAGGCTCGACGCGCCGAACCGGAACCAGTGGTTGTCCAGCCAGTCCTCGCCGGCCGTCTCGTTCACCAGCACCAGGAACTTGATGGCGTCCTTGGTGGTCCGGATGCCGCCGGCGGGCTTCACCCCGACCTGTACCCCGGTCTGGGCGCGGAAGTCGCGGACCGCCTCCAGCATGAGCAGGGTGTTCGCGGGGGTGGCGTTGACGCCGACCTTGCCGGTCGAGGTCTTGATGAAGTCCGCGCCCGCGATCATGCCGAGCCAGGAGGCGCGGCGGATGTTGTCGTACGTGGACAGCTCGCCGGTCTCGAAGATGACCTTCAGGCGGGCCTGCTCGCCGCAGACCTCCTTCACGGCGCGGATCTCCTCGTAGACCTTCAGGTAGCCGCCCGCGAGGAACGCCCCGCGGTCGATCACCATGTCGATCTCGTCCGCCCCGGCGGCGACGGCGTCACGGGTGTCCGCGAGCTTGACGTCGAGGGCGGCGCGGCCGGCCGGGAAGGCGGTGGCGACGGAGGCGACCTTGACGTCCGTCCCCGCCACGCCCGCCTTGGCGGTGGCCACCATGTCGGGGTAGACGCAGACCGCGGCGGTGCGCGGCGTGGCGCGGTCGGTGGGGTCGGGATTGACGGCCTTGGCGGCGAGCGCCCGGACCTTGCCCGGGGTGTCCGCGCCTTCGAGCGTCGTCAGGTCGATCATCGAGATGGCCAGGTCGATGGCGTACGCCTTGGCCGTGGTCTTGATCGAACGGGTACCGAGAGACGCGGCGCGCGCTTCCAGGCCGACGGTGTCGACGCCGGGCAGCCCATGGAGGAACCGGCGCAGCGTGCTGTCGGACGCGGTCACGTCAGCGAATGCGGGTGCAGGGGGCATGGTCACCACTTGAGCATATCTACGCGCGTAGCGGCCTGTACAGCCCCGCGCCGCCGGTCCGTGCGAAAGCGCTGGTGGTCACGGGTGGCGTGACCTCTGTCACGCGCCTGTTACGCGGAGTGGACGCGTCCCGCACACAAGATCCATAACTTGGTCCGTGCAGCCCGCCAGAACTCACCGGCCCCACCCGAACGAGCAGGCGGCATGCGGCTCTTCCTCCTCATCCACTCTTCGCAGCGTCACGGAGTCGTCATGCGTTTCGCCCTTCGCACCGCCGTCGCCACCGCCGTCCTCGCCGGTGCCACCCTCACCCCGGTGGCCACCGCCACCGCCGCCCTCGCCGCCGAGGGTGCCCGGCCGGCCCCCGCCGGTGCCGCGAAGCCCGCCGCCGACGCCGCCGCTCCGGCCTCCGGCGCCCGGCCGGGCGCGCCGGCGGACAAGCCCGGCACGGGCACCGGCACCGGCACGGGAGCCGGCACCGGCACGGGAGCCGGCACCGGCACGGGAGCCGGCACCGGCACGGGAGCCGGTACAGGAACCGGTACGGAATCCGGCACGGGCACCCAGCCCGCGGCCGGAGGCACGCAGACGGGCACCGGGACCGGCACGGGCGAGCGGGAGCCCGTGAGGACCGTGCCGCTCGTCGAGGGCATGTCCGCCCGGGTGTTCCTGGTGGACGGAAAGCCGGAGGCCGACGTCCTCAAGGCCGGCAAGACGCTGTTCACCCTCAAGGCGGGCGAGAAGCGGACCTACAACCGCGTCGAGGTGCTCCTCAAGGCCGACGGCCGGGTCGTCCCGCGCCAGGTCGACGAGGACATGGGCGAGCTGATCCGCACCGGGACCCTCAAGAACGGCACGTACGTCAAGATCTACCGCGTCACCGACAACCACCACCGCGCCGACGCCTTCGTCGACGGCGCCTCGATCGGGGTCCTCGACGCCGACGGCCGGTCGGTGGCCGGCCAGAACGACGTCCAGTACTTCGTGCTCGACGCGGACGGCTCGACCTACGACTGGCTCGGGCTGGAGAACGTCGTGACGGCCGCCAAGCCGGGCGTGTACAAGCTCCCGAACGGCCTGCTGATCCAGATCGTGCGGACGGTCTCGGGGCGCTACGGCATCTCCGCGTGCGACGACGGCGGATGCCCGAAGGGCGCCGTCTTCGTCGACGACACCGGCCGCTCCGTCCTGCGGGAGGGCTCGGCCGTCGTCGTCCTCGACCGGGACGGCACCTTCTCCCACTACCTCACCGGCGCCGCCACCCAGAGCGCGGCCGTCTACGTCGGCGCCGAGGTCCCCGGCGCGGACCACGGCGGCGACAAGGACGGGGGCAAGGCCGGGGACAAGGGCGGCGACAAGGGCGGCGACAAGGGCGGCGACAAGGCCGGGGACGAGCCGGGCGCCGGTACGGCCACGCCCGCCGCCACCACGGCCCCCGCCGCCCAGGGCAGCACCTCGCAGACCTCCGTCGTGCCCCGGGGCGGCGTCGCAGCCGGTGCCGAGACGGCCGTCGAGGGCGGCGACACCACCCTGCTGGTCGCCTCCGGCGCGGGAGCCGCCGCGCTCTCCGCCGCCGGTCTGGGCTTCGTCGCCATGCGCCGCCGCCGGGCCGCCGACCGCGGCTGACCACCGTTCCTCCCCGTACCTGTCCATGACCCGAGCAGGCCACCTCCCCCTTCCGGGCGGGCCGCCGCGACACACCCCACGCGGCGGCCCGCCGCCCACGTTCCAGGAGGCCCCGTGAGGCTCCGGCTCGCCGCCGCGCTCCTCGCCCTCGCCGCCCCCGCCGCGCTCGCCGGCTGCGGCGCCGCGCAGGGCGGCCCGCCGACCACCCCCGACGTCCCGCCCACCCCGCCCGCCCACGTCAGGCCCGCCACCGCCCCCCCGGCCGCGGCCGCCGCCCCCCTGCCCCGGTCGGAACCCCTCAGGGTCGAGATCCCCGCCGCGGGCGTCGACACCGGCCCCGTGCTCGACCTCGGCCTCGCCGCCGACGGCACGGTCGAGGTGCCGTCCGTCGCCGACGCGGACCGGATCGGCTGGTACGACAAGGGCGTCACGCCCGGGGAGACCGGCCCCGCCGTGCTGATCGGCCACTTCGACACGGCCCGGGGCCCGGCCGTCCTGAAGGACGTCGCCAAGGTGCGTACCGGCGACGAGATCAGGGTCCGGCGCGCCGACGGCACCACGGCCGTCTTCCGCGTACGGGAACTGGAACAGGTCGACAAGAAGGACTTCCCGACCCGCAAGGTCTACGGCGACACCGCCCGTCCCGAACTGCGCCTCATCACCTGCGGCGGCGAACTGGTGGACGGCCACCGGCCCGACAACATCATCCTGTACGCCGATCTGGTCGTGTGACGCTCCGGGCGGTGAGGCAGAATCGGCCGTATGACGACCCCCCAGGAGCCCCAGTACGCCGACCGGTCCCACCGCTCGACCCCGGGGATCGTCGGAGGGCTGCTGCTCCTCGGCTTCGCCGCCTGGATCGGCGGCGACGCGCTGGTCACCGGCGAGGGCCGGGTGCCCTGGATCGCCGCCGCGGGGCTCCTGCTGGTGGTCCCGCTGGTCGTCGCGTTCACCTTCCGGCCCGTGGTGTACGTCAACGACGACCGCATGCGGGTACGGAACCCCTTCCGGACCGTCGACCTGCCGTGGGCGTCGGTCGCCGACGTACGGGCGGGGTACTCCAGCGAGGTCCTCACCCGGGACGGCACCACGTACCAGCTGTGGTCCGTGCCCGTCTCGCTGCGCGAGCGGAAGAAGGCCGCGCGCCGCCAGGACCGGGCGGCCGGCACCGCGGACCCGGGGGCGGCCCGCTCGGCGGGGGCCGACCAGATCATCGCCGACCTGCGCGAACTGGCCGAGCGGTGCGCGTCACGGCCCTCCGCGCAGGGCGCCCCGCACGTCCGGTGGGCCTACGAGATCATCGTGCCCGCACTCGCCGGGCTCGTCCTGCTCCTGGTCCTGATCGCCGTCTGAGGCTCACGGCGGACCGGACCACACCAGCAGCATGTAGCCCCCCAGCCACGCCGACGACAGCACCGCCGCCCCCAGCACCACACCGGCCACCGCCGGACGCGCCCGGCCCACCGCCACGGCGAGCGGCAGCAGCAGCGGGAAGGCGGGCAGCAGGAAGCGGGCGCGCGGGAAGTACACCCCGCCGCTGCCCAGGACCACCGCCAGCAGCGCCCCGGAGAAGACCAGCAGCGGCAGCGGCTGCCGGTCGGCCAGGCACAGCGCGTACAGCGCCACCGAGGCCACCAGCACCGCCGAGACGGCCACCAGGAACAACTGCGGCGTCCGGTCGTACGCCAGGAGCTCGCGCAGCTCGCGCAGGGTGCCCGCGCCGCCGTCCCAGGCGTTGCGCCACAGCCGCTGCACGGCGAAGTAGCCGTCCCAGCGGCCCAGCCGGACGCCCACCCACGCCACGTACCCGAGCCAGCCCAGGGGAGCGGTGAGCGCCGCGGCGAACGGGGTCCACGCGCGCGTACGGGCCGCCGCGACCATTCCGGTCACCGTCACCGCGGCGGCGAGGGCGATCCCGGTGGGGCGCGTGAGCCCGGCGAGCACCGTGAGGGCGGCCGCCGTGTGCCAGCGGCCGGACAGCACGGCGTACAGCGCCCACGCGGCGAGCGCCGTGAACAGCGACTCGGTGTATCCCATCCACTGGACGATCCCGACCGGCGACGCGCCCCACAGGACGGCGAGCACGGTGCCGGCGCGGCGCCCGTGCAGCCGGTCGCCGACCGCGAAGATCCCCCACGCCGCGACCAGCGAGAAGGCCGCCGCGAGCAGCAGCGCCACCGACGCGCGCGAGCCGGGCGTGACGCCCGCGACCGCCTTGACCAGCACCGGGTAGAGCGGGAAGAACGCCAGGTTGTTGGAGTCGTACCTGGTGCCGAGGTGGTCCTGGTAACCGTGGTCGGCGATGCCCAGGTACCAGTCCGAGTCCCAGGACGTGGCCAGCGTGGGCCACACCCCGTGCTGCTTGAGGCGCGCCCAGCGGGCCAGGACCAGCAGCCCGGAGAGGCGCACCACGAGGTACCCGAGCAGCGCGGGCGCCGCGTACCGCAACGAGCGGGCGGTCCGCTCCCGCACGCCCGTGGCCGGCGCGGACGGGGGCCGGCGCGACGCGGGGACGGTCGGGCGCGGGGTGATCACCGACGGCGGCACGGTGGCGCTCCAGGGGCTCGGCTGAGGTACCGGGGGTCACCCTGCTCGGTGGCCCCCGGTACGTACCGGACCGCTGCGTCAAGTGCCGTACGTGAATCACCCGTACGGGGCTGGCGGGTGGGTCAGATGCCGGCCGCCGCCGCCAGGTCCCGCTTGATCGCGGCCAGCACGTCGCCGGCCTTCGCCCGCGCGTCGGCGAGCCCGCTCGCGCCGGCGACCGGGACGACGACCTCCAGGTAGCACTTCAGCTTGGGCTCGGTGCCGCTGGGGCGCACGATGACGCGGGCCCGGAACGCGCCGTCCAGGTGGTACCGCAGACCGTCCGTGGGCGGCAGCGTGCCGGTGCCCTTCGTCAGGTCCTCGGCGGAGGTGACGGTCAGCCCGGCGAGCGCCGTCGGCGGCTGCTCGCGCAGCCGGCGCATGGCGTCCGCGATGACGCCCAGGTCCTCCACGCGCACGGACAGCTGGTCCGTGGCGTGCAGCCCGTGCGTGACCGCCAGGTCGTCGAGCAGGTCGGACAGGGTGCGGCCCTGCTCCTTCAGCTCCGAGGCCAGCTCGGCGACGAGCAGCGCCGCCGTGATGCCGTCCTTGTCGCGTACGCCGCCGGGGTCGACGCAGTAGCCGAGCGCCTCCTCGTAGCCGTAGGCCAGGCCCTCCACGCGGGCGATCCACTTGAAGCCGGTCAGCGTCTCCTCGTACGGCAGACCGGCCGCCTCGGCGATCCGGCCGAGCAGCGACGACGACACGATCGACTCGGCGAAGGTGCCGGTGACGCCCTTGCGGACCAGGTGGGCGGCGAGCAGCGCGCC
Source organism: Streptomyces sp. NPDC045701 (assembly GCF_056432045.1). Lineage (NCBI taxonomy): Bacteria > Bacillati > Actinomycetota > Actinomycetes > Kitasatosporales > Streptomycetaceae > Streptomyces > Streptomyces sp. NPDC045701. Next base: position 360,172 of record NZ_JBWKJV010000001.1, read on the forward strand.
GACCTCGTCGCCGCGCAGCATGCGCCAGTCGCCCTCGTGGGGGACGGCGACGGCGCAGCGGTCGGCGTCCGGGTCGTTGGCGATGACGATGTCCGGGCGCACCTCGCGGGCCGTGGCGAACGCCAGGTCCATCGCGCCCGGCTCCTCGGGGTTGGGGAAGGCGACGGTCGGGAAGGCCGGGTCCGGCTCGGCCTGCTCGGCCACGAGCGTCGGCGCGGGGAACCCGGCGCGCTCCCAGGCCGCGAGGACGACGTCCTTGCCGACGCCGTGCATGGCCGTGTAGACGACGTTCGCGGTCCTGGGGGACCCGGGGCTCAGGACGGCGTCCGTACGCGCCAGGTAGGCATCCAGGACCTCGTCCCCGAGCGTCTCCCAGCCGTCCTCGGCGCGCGGGACGTCGCGCAGGCTCGCGATCGCGGCGATCCCGGCGGCGATCCCGGTGTCGGCGGGCGGCACGATCTGCGAGCCGTCGCCCAGGTAGACCTTGTAGCCGTTGTCGCGGGGCGGGTTGTGACTGGCGGTGACCTCGACGCCGGCGACGGCACCCAGGTGCCTTATGGCGTACGCCAGGACGGGCGTCGGCAGCGGGCGCGGCAGGATCGCCGCGCGCAGGCCGGCGCCGACCATGACGGCGGCGGTGTCGCGGGCGAAGTCCGCCGACTTGTAGCGGGCGTCGAAGCCGATCACGACCAGGCCGCCGGTGTGGCCCTCGGCCTTCAGGTACGCGGCCAGCCCGGCGGCGGCCCGGATCACCACGGCCCGGTTCATCCGCATGGGGCCGGCCCCCAGCTCGCCGCGCAGTCCGGCCGTGCCGAACTGGAGGGTGCCGCTGAACCGGGCGGCGAGCTCGTCGAGGTCCCGGGCCTCGATGAGGCCGGCGAGCTCGTCGCGGGTCTCCCCGTCCGGGTCCTCGGCCAGCCACGCCTCCGCCTGCGCGATGAGGTTCTGCTGCACGGTGTCTGCCTCTCTGGATGTCTGGTCTGCGGTACGTGCCGTACCCCGGCGGCGGGCCTCCGTCCCGGTTCCCGGCCCTTTGCCGTCCGGCCGGCGCCGGTGGGTGGTGGCGGGTGCCGTCCGGCCGGTGCCGGTGGCGGCGGGGTGTTTCGCCGTCCGGCTCCTGGGGGTGGGCGGGGTGTTTCGCCGTTCGGCTCCTGCCCGGTGGGTGGGGCGGGTGTCTGGGCCGGAGGCGGGCGGGGGGTGCTCGGACTCTCGCTTCGCTCGTTTTACGTCCGAGCACCCCCCGCCTCCGGCCCCGTCACCCTCACGCCGGCGGAAACCGCCCCGGGCCCGCCTCCTGAAGGGGGACGCGCAGTGGGGGGTGTTCCGGGCGTAAGACGACCGAGCTTGCGAGGGAGAGCCCGGGACACCCGCCACGGAGCGGACCCCACGGCAACCGGCACCGGGCGGGTCGCCGGGGAACCCGGGCCCGCCGACGGGCCGCGCCCGCGGGAGCCGGGGTCCGGGTCCGGGGCGGGCCCCGGGGTGGGTCAGATGCGGTCCAGCACCCGGGTGAGGAGTTCGCCCATGCGGGCGGCGGAGTCGCGGCCGGCCTGGAGGACCTCCTCGTGGTTCAGCGGCTCGCCCGAGAGCCCCGCCGCGAGGTTGGTGACCAGGGAGATGCCGAGGACCTCCGCGCCCGCCTCACGGGCCGCGATGGCTTCGAGGACGGTCGACATGCCGACCAGGTCGCCCCCGAGGACGCGGACCATGTTGATCTCGGCCGGGGTCTCGTAGTGCGGGCCGGGGAACTGGACGTACACGCCCTCTTCGAGGGTCTCGTCGACCTCCTTGCACAGCGCGCGCAGGCGCGGCGAGTAGAGGTCGGTGAGGTCCACGAAGTTGGCGCCGACGATGGGGGAGGCACCGGTCAGGTTGAGGTGGTCGCTGATCAGGACGGGCTGGCCGGGGCGCATGCCCTCGCGCAGGCCGCCGCAGCCGTTGGTCAGCACGACGGTCTTGCAGCCGGCGGCGACGGCGGTGCGCACGCCGTGGGCGACGGCGGCGACGCCGCGGCCCTCGTAGAAGTGCGTACGGCCCAGGAAGACCAGCGCGCGCTTGTCGCCGATGGCGTACGAGCGGATCTTGCCGCCGTGGCCCTCGACGGCCGGGGGCGGGAAGCCGGGGAGCTCCGTGACCGGGAACTCGGCGTCGGGGGCGCCGAGCGCGTCGACGGCCGGGGCCCAGCCGGAGCCCATCACCAGGGCGACGTCGTGGGTCTCGGCGCCGGTCAGCTCGCGCAGGCGCGCGGCGGCGTCGGCGGCGGCGGCGTAGGGGTCGCCCTGGAGGTGGTCCGGGGTGGCAGTTGCGTTCACAGAGTCTCTCGCCTCGCGAAGTAACAGTCGCCCCGGACCTCGCGAGGGCCGGGGGTCCGGGGGCCGGCCCCGGAAGAAAGCAGTACGCACAAGAGCGTAGCCCGAAGTTGCCTACGCGCGTAGATGACGCTGCCCACGGACCTCGGATCGTTGTCTTGTCGTTTCCGACAAGGCCCCGCAGTCAAGCGTCGGGGAGCCCGTCAGCAGGGCCGCTTGCGCAGTTCCATCACGTAGTCGTGCGGGGCGCCCGCCGACTCCGCCGCGTCCGCGATCTCGCCCAGGTAGCGCGCCGACGGCAGGCCGCCCTCGTATCCGTTCAGGACGTACACCCAGGCGGGTTCCTCGCCGTCCAGGGTGTGCACGCGCACCCGCATGCGCCGGTAGATGTCCAGCCCGACGCCCTCCCAGCGGTCCATGGAGTCCTCGTCCATGGGCGCGATGTCGTACAGGGCGACGAACACCTGGGAGCGCGGCGCCTCCACGATCGTGGACAGGGCACCCTCCCAGCCCATCTGCTCCCCGCCGAACGTCAGCCGCCAGCCGTTGAGCCAGCCCGTACCGCGCAGCGGGGAATGGGGGGCGCGGCGGGTCATCAGCCGCGCGTCGAGGTTGCCGGCGTACGCGGCGTAGAGCGACATGGGATCGAGGGTACGGGAGCGCCGGGGGTGAGCGCTGTTCCTGGATGGAGGGCCCCGGCGGGAAGCACCCGGAGCCGTGCGGGACAATGGGGTACGTACTTGCACCCCTGCCGTGACGAGAGCGCGAGGCGTAACCCCTGTGACCCGGATCGTGATCATCGGTGGCGGACCCGGCGGATACGAGGCGGCCCTGGTGGGCGCCCAGCTCGGCGCGGAGGTGACCGTCGTCGACACCGACGGCCTCGGCGGCGCGTCCGTCCTGACCGACTGCGTACCCTCCAAGACCCTGATCGCCACGGCCGAGGTGATGACCACCTTCGACTCCTCCCACGAGGAGCTCGGCATCATCGTCGCGGACGACACCCCGCACCTGGAGCAGGCCGCCCGGATCGTCGGCGTCGACCTCGGCAAGGTCAACCGGCGGGTGAAGCGGCTCGCCCTCGCCCAGTCGCACGACATCACCGCCTCCGTCACCCGGGCCGGCGCGCGCGTGCTGCGCGGCCGGGGCCGGCTCGACGGCCGTCAGGCCACGGACGGATCCCGCCAGGTGATCGTCACGGCCGCCGACGGCAGCGAGGAGACCCTCACCGCCGACGCCGTGCTGATCGCGACCGGTGGCCACCCGCGGGAGATCCCCGACGCCCTGCCGGACGGCGAGCGCATCCTCAACTGGACCCAGGTGTACGACCTGGACGAGCTCCCCGAGGAGCTCATCGTGGTCGGTTCCGGCGTCACGGGCGCCGAGTTCGCCGGCGCCTACCAGGCGCTGGGCTCCCGGGTCACCCTGGTCTCGTCGCGCGACCGCGTGCTGCCCGGCGAGGACCCGGACGCGGCGGCCGTCCTGGAGGACGTCTTCCGGCGCCGCGGCATGAACGTCATGGCCCGCTCCCGCGCGCAGTCCGCCAAGCGCGTCGGGGACCGGGTGGAGGTCACGCTCGCCGACGGGCGGGTCATCTCCGGTACGCACTGCCTGATGGCCGTGGGCGCCATCCCGAACACCGCGGGGATGGGCCTGGAGGAGGCCGGCGTACGGCTCAAGGACTCCGGCCACATCTGGACCGACAAGGTCTCGCGCACCTCCGCGCCGGGCGTGTACGCGGCCGGTGACGTCACCGGCGTCTTCGCCCTGGCGTCGGTCGCCGCGATGCAGGGCCGCATCGCGATGTACCACTTCCTGGGCGACGCGGTGACCCCGCTGAACCTGAAGACGGTCTCCTCGAACGTCTTCACCGACCCCGAGATCGCCACGGTCGGCTACACGCAGGCGGACGTCGACGCGGGCAAGATCGACGCGCGCAGTGTGAAGCTGCCGCTGTTGCGCAACCCGCGCGCCAAGATGCAGGGCATCCGGGACGGCTTCGTCAAGATCTTCTGCCGCCCCGGCACCGGCATCGTGGTCGGCGGCTGTGTCGTCGCGCCGCGCGCCAGCGAGCTGATCCACCCCATCTCGATCGCGGTGGACAACAACCTGACGGTCGAACAGATCGCAAACGCCTTCACCGTGTACCCGTCCCTGTCGGGCTCGATCGCCGAGGTGGCACGACAGTTGCACACCCGGAAGACGTCCGCCGAGGCTTAGTCCGGCCCCCCGGGGCAGGGACAACACCCGGCAACCCCCGGCAAGTCGGGACATCGATCTATCAAGGAACGTTCCCGGACGGGCCCGCCTATACCACTTGGCGGGCCCCTCTGTTCGCAACTTCGCTTAATAGGCGCATACCGCTGCAAAGAAACGGTCGCTGGCGTTACTGTCAGTTTCGTGTTCGCTGCAGAACGTCGCCAGTTGATCCTTGAAATGGTGCGCGCCAACGGGGCGGTATCGCTCCGGGAGCTCGCCCGCGTCGTCCAGACCTCCGAAGTGACCGTACGGCGTGACGTGCGGGCACTGGAGGCAGAAGGACTCCTCGACCGCCGGCACGGCGGTGCGGTGCTGCCCGGCGGTTTTACGCGAGAGTCCGGCTTCCCGCAGAAATCCCATCTCGCGACCGCCGAGAAGACGGCCATCGCCGACGTGGCCGCCGGTCTCGTCGACGAGGGCGAGGCCATCGTGGTCGGCGCCGGGACCACCACGCAGGAACTGGCCCGCCGGCTCGCCCGCGTCCCCGGGCTGACCGTCGTCACCAACTCCCTGCTCGTCGCCCAGGCCCTGGCCCACGCCAACCGGGTGGAGGTCGTCATGACCGGCGGCACCCTGCGCGGGTCCAACTACGCGCTGGTGGGCAGCGGGGCCGAGCAGTCCCTCCAGGGGCTGCGGGTCTCGCGGGCGTTCCTGTCCGGGAGCGGGCTCACCGCCGAGCGCGGCCTGTCCACGTCCAACATGCTCTCCGCGAGCGTCGACCGGGCGCTGGTGCAGGCGGCGGCGGAGGTGGTGGTGCTGGCCGACCACACCAAGCTCGGTACGGACACCATGTTCCAGACCGTGCCGACGGACCTGATCACCCGGCTGGTCACCGACGAGCCGCCCGTCCACGACGACCGGGCGGGCACCGAGCTCCAGGCGCTGGCCGATCAGGGTGTCCAGATCACCGTGGCCGGCTCGGCGGCCGGCGCCTCCGGCGCGTCCGGGCCCGAGGGCGCCCCGCCCCCGGGCCGGCAGGGCCGCAGGGACGTGCCGCTGCCGGGCCAGCGCGGCCGCCACCCGGGCGGCCCGCAGCTGCGCAGCGCGTCCCTGTCGGGGGACGGCCAGCCCCCGGAGCGCGGCGCCCGGGTGGCGGACCTGCGCCGCCGCTGACGGGCCGGCCCCGCGCCCGGGCGTGTCGCGCTGACGGGGCGTGTCGCTCCGGTCGTCCTGACGGGACGTGTCGCTCCGGCGGGGCGTGTCGCCCTGACGGGCGGGGCCCTCCGGGGCGGCGGCGCCCCCAGCGGGTGGCGGCGCGACCCGCCGTCAGGCCCTCAGGCCCCGCAGCGTCAGGGTGAGCAGGCGGTCGGCCAGCTCCGGATCGTCCGGGGACTGCTCGGCGGCCAGGGCGATCGCGTTGGTGAGCTGCATCAGGTCGCCGATCGACACGTCCGCGCGTACCGCGCCCGCCTCCTGGGCGCGTACCAGCAGCCGCTCGCCCGCCGTGCGCATCGGCGTGCTGCACTGCGACAGGGCCGAACTGGCGTCGTGCGAGGCCGACATCAGCGCACGGGCGAGGCCCCGGTACTCGCCCGCGTGGGTGACGATGGCCCGCAGCCACTCCACCAGCGCCGTGCACGGCTGCTCCGCGCCGGCCAGGTCGCGGGACCGTTCCAGCAAGGTGTGCAGCGCGTCCTGGAAGACGGCGTTCATCAGCGCGTGCCGGTTGGGGAAGTGCCGGTACAGCGTGCCGATGCCGACTCCGGCGCGGCGCGCGACGTCCTCCAGCGACGCGTCGGTGCCGTGCTCCGCGAAGGCGGCCCGGGCCTCGGTCAGGAGCCGCTCGTGGTTGCGGCGGGCGTCGGCGCGCATGGGGCGCGGCGCACCCGGCGTTCCGTCCGCCGCGGTCCCGCTCGCCGCCGTGCTCGTCGCCATCGCGCCCGTCCTCCCTCGCGGCCCAGCCCCGCCTCCGTCTCCAGGATGCCATCGCGGACATGGCGAGGGGCCCGCCGGGCTGCTGCCGGCGGGCCCCCGTGGTGAGGTGCGTCAGTCCTTGATCTCGCAGATCGCGGCGCCGGACGTCACCGACGCGCCGACCTCCGCCGACAGACCCTTGACGGTGCCGGCGCGGTGGGCGTTGAGCGGCTGCTCCATCTTCATCGCCTCCAGGACGACGATCAGGTCGCCCTCCTTGACCTCCTGGCCCTCCTCCACGGCGACCTTGACGATCGTGCCCTGCATCGGGGAGGCGAGCGTGTCGCCCGAGGCGGCCGAGCCGGCCTTCTTGGCGGCGCGGCGCTTGGGCTTGGCGCCGGCGGCGAGGCCGGTGCGGGCCAGGCTCATGCCGAGTGAGGAGGGCAGGGAGACCTCCAGGCGCTTGCCCCCGACCTCGACGACGACGGTCTCACGGCCCGCCTCGTCCTCCGCATCGGCCTCGGCCGGCGCGGCGAACGGCTTGATCTCGTTGACGAACTCCGTCTCGATCCAGCGGGTGTGGACGCGGAACGGGTCGGCGGTGAACGCCGGGTCGGCGACGACCGCGCGGTGGAAGGGGATGGCGGTGGCCATGCCCTCGACCTGGAACTCGGCCAGGGCCCGTGCGGCCCGCTGCAGCGCCTGCTCACGGGTCGCCCCGGTGATGATCAGCTTGGCGAGCAGGGAGTCCCACGCCGGGCCGATGACGCTGCCGGACTCCACACCCGCGTCCAGGCGGACGCCCGGTCCGGTGGGCGGGGAGAAGCTGGTGACGGTGCCGGGGGCGGGCAGGAAGTTGCGGCCCGGGTCCTCGCCGTTGATGCGGAACTCGAAGGAGTGGCCGCGCACCGGCGGGTCGTCGTAGCCGAGCTCCTCGCCGTCGGCGATGCGGAACATCTCCCGCACCAGGTCGATGCCGGTGACCTCCTCGGTGACCGGGTGCTCGACCTGCAGACGGGTGTTGACCTCCAGGAAGGAGATCGTGCCGTCGGTGCCGACGAGGAACTCCACGGTGCCGGCGCCGACGTAGCCGGCCTCCTTCAGGATGGCCTTGGACGCGGCGTACAGCTCCGCGTTCTGCTCGGCGGTCAGGAACGGCGCCGGAGCCTCCTCGACCAGCTTCTGGTGGCGGCGCTGCAGCGAGCAGTCACGCGTGGAGACGACCACGACGTTGCCGTGCTTGTCGGCCAGGCACTGGGTCTCGACGTGCCGGGGCTTGTCGAGGTAGCGCTCGACGAAGCACTCGCCCCGGCCGAAGGCGGCGACCGCCTCGCGGACGGCCGAGTCGTACAGCTCGGGCACCTCTTCGAGGGTGCGGGCGACCTTCAGACCGCGCCCGCCGCCACCGAAGGCGGCCTTGATGGCGATCGGCAGGCCGTGCTCCCGGGCGAACGCGACGACCTCGTCGGCGCCGGACACCGGGTCGGACGTGCCGGCCACCAGCGGCGCGCCGGCGCGCTGGGCGATGTGACGGGCGGCGACCTTGTCACCGAGGTCGCGGATGGCCTGCGGCGGCGGGCCGATCCAGGTCAGCCCGGCGTCGATGACGGCCTGGGCGAACTCCGCGTTCTCGGAGAGGAATCCGTAACCCGGGTGGACGGCGTCCGCACCGGAATCCGCCGCGGCCTGCAGCACCTTGGCCATGTCCAGGTAACTGGCGGCCGGGGTGTCACCGCCCAGGGCGAACGCCTCGTCGGCCGCCCGGACGTGCAGGGCGTCCCGGTCCGGATCGGCGTAGACGGCTACGCTCCCGATCCCGGCGTCCCGGCAGGCACGGGCGACACGGACAGCGATTTCGCCACGGTTGGCGATGAGCACCTTGCGCACGATGGCTCCCTCCTTGAAACAAGCTGAGTTTAGGGACAGCCGACACGACGTTTCGACCCGTCCCCAATGGTGAGCTTGCCCACACGGAGCGTGATTCGAGGCGTAGTGGAGTCGTGAAATCCCTTGTCGCACCACGTTACGCAGGGCTTCTTGCCGGAACAGTAACCCGCCGGTGTGGTCAAGGTCTCTGTCTTCCCGGTCAGCACGGGATCCTGTTTCTTTGTGGAGTCCCTACGAATGGGCGAATGATTCTTTGCCGTCCGGTCAGAACCCTTGTCCCGAGGTTTACCAGTCAGTAGCCTGCGCGCTGTCGTCCGTACCGACTCGTCGCGGCAGGTAACAGGCAGGGGAGCGCCCATGGTGGCCCGCAGACCGACAGCTCTGGCGGCCGGGATCGTGCTGGTCCTGGAGGCGGTGGGGCTGGTGCTGTTGCACATGGTCCTCGCCAAGGTCCTCGCCGGTCAGCGGATGTCGCTGGACGAGCTCGACCCGGACCTGATGGTCACCGCGGTCTGGGTGATGGGCGGGGTCTTCGGGGCGTACGTGGCGCTGTGCGGGGTGCTGCTGGTGCGTCTCGGCGTGCGCGACCGCTGGCCGGGGCGGGCCGTGCGCATCCTGCTGATCTCCTGTGCGATCACGCACGGGGTGCTGGGCGCGGTGGCGGTGGGCCTGGTCGGGTGGGCGGCGTTCGCGTACCTGATGGTGGTGCTGGGGCTCGTCGTGGCGTCGCTGGTGCTGTACGCGCCGGAGGGCGAGGAGCCGGCGGGTGGGGAGCCGGCGCCGCCCGTGGAGCGGGGCGGCGTGGCGGCGGCGTGAGCGGGGCCGGGCGGGCCGGTCGCACGGGTCGGTGACGGCGGGTCAGTCCCACAGGTCGGTGATCGCGACGCCCAGTTCGCCGAGCAGACGGCGCAGCAGTGGCAGCGACAGGCCGATCACGTTGCCCGGGTCGCCGTCGATGCCGTCGATGAAGGGGGCGGAGCGGCCGTCCAGGGTGAAGGCGCCGGCCACGTGGAGGGGTTCGCCGCTGGCCACGTACGCCGCGATCTCCTCGTCCGTCGGGTCGCCGAAGCGGACCAGGGTGGAGGCGGTCGCGGAGGCGTAGCGCTTGGCGGTGGTGTCGTAGACGCAGTGGCCGGTCTGGAGGATGCCGGCGCGGCCGCGCATGGCCTTCCAGCGGGCGGTGGCCTCCTCGGCGTCGGCGGGCTTGCCGAGGGCCCGCTTGTCCAGTTCCAGCACCGAGTCGCAGCCGATGACGAGCGCGCCGCTCGCCTCCGGCCTGGCGGCCACGTGGGCGGCCTTGGCCTCGGCGAGGGAGAGCGCCAGTTCGGCCGGGGTGGGGGCGGTGAACCTGTCCTCGTCGATCCCGCTGACGATCACCTCGGGGGTGAGCCCGGCCTGGCGCAGCAGACCGAGGCGGGCGGGGGACTGGGAGGCCAGGACGAGGCGGCGGCGCTGAGCGGCAGTCATGGCGCCATCGTACGGAAGGCGCCCCGGTCGCCGGGGTCTTCGCCCGGCCGGGGCGGGTCAGTGCAGGCCCACCGCGAACATCGCCAGCACCATCGCCAGTGCCAGCACGATTCCCGCGCGGCGCAGCATCGCCTGCATGTCGCGCATCTCCTCGGGAGGTTCGTTCTCGGGGTCGGACCACAGCATTCCTCGATCGTGCGGCCCCCGCCCGCCCGGCGCCTGAGTACGCGTACTCAGGCGCCGGGGTGCTTCCGGACTAGTGCGGGACGGTGAAGACCCCGGCGCGGGTCGCCGCGAGTGCCGCCGCGACGGCCCGTCCGGCGTCGGCGGCGGTGAGCGGTTCGTGGCTGACCGCGAAGCGGTAGTAGAGCGGGGCGGACACGGCGCGGACGACCTCGACCGGGTCGGTGCCGGGTGGGGCCTCGCCGCGCTCGACGGCGCGCTCGACGGCGGTCGCCCAGGTACGCAGGCGGGTCTCGTAGAAGCGGCGCAGGGCGGCGGCGCACTCCTCGTCGCAGGCGGCCGCCGCGACGACGGCCCGGAAGACGGGGCCCATGCGGGGGTCGGTGAGGGTCGTGAGGACGAGGTCGGCGTTGGCGCGCAGGTCGCCCTCCAGGGCGCCGGTGTCCGAGGCGGGAACCGACCGTTCGGCCATGTCGTGCAGCAGGTCGGCGACCAGTCCCACCGGGGAGGCCCAGCGCCGGTAGACGGTGGTCTTGCCGACGCCGGCGCTCGTGGCGATCCGGTCCATGTTGAGGGCGTGGAAGCCCTCGGCGGCCAGTGCCTCCTGGGTGGCGCGGAGGACGGCGGCGCGCACCTTCGCGGTGCGCCCGCCGGGGCGTACGGTGCCGGGCGGCGATTCCAAATGGGCCTCCTGTTTCGTTTGTGGCGAGGACAGTGGTACGTTCGGGGCCAGCATAATGGAACTCTGATCCCATTAGGGAGTCCTGATGTACTGGACCGCCGCCTGGACCGCCTCTCCCCAGCCTCCCTCCACCGGGTTCACCCCCAACTGGTCGCAGGAGGGCTTCTCCGATCACACCGTCCGCCAGGTCCTGCGTGTCACCGCCGCGGGCGACCGCGTCCGCGTCCGCCTGTCGAACGCGTACGGCACCTCACCGCTGCACATCACCGGCGCCACCGTCGCCCGCGCCGGCACGGGCGCGGCCCTCCGCCCCGGCTCCGTCCACCACCTCACCTTCGGCGGCGAGCGCTCCGCCGTGATCGGCGCCCACGGACGGGCCGAGAGCGACCCCGCCCCACTGGCCCTGCGGCGCCTGGACCGGGTGACCGTCACCCTCCACCTGGCCGGCACCACCGGCCCGGCCACCTTCCACGCCCAGGGCTTCACCGACACCCACCGCGCCGCCGGCGACCACCGCGAAGAGGTCACGGGTGCCCCGTTCACCGAGACGACCCAATCCTGGTACTACCTGACCGGGGTCGACGTGAGCGGACCCGGCGTCCCCGCGCCGGGCGTCGTCCTGTTCGGCGACTCCCTCACCGACGGCTTCGGCTCCACCCCGAACACCGACCGCCGCTGGTCCGACGCCCTCGCCGAACGGGTCGACCGCCCCGTGCTCAACGCCGGGATCGGCGGCAACCTGCTGCTCAACGACTCCGCCTGGTTCGGCGAGCGCTCCTCCGCCCGCTTCCACCGCGACGCCCTCGACCTCCCCGGAGCCGGGACCGTCGTCCTCCTCCAGGGGCTCAACGACATCGGCTTCAGCGAGGCGGCGGACCAGCCCACCTACCGGCCCGCCCCCGTCCTGGCGGCCGCCGACCTGGTCACCGGGTACCGCCGGCTCATAGGGGCCGCGCACGCCCGGGGCGTACGCATCGTCGGCGCGACCATCCTGCCCTTCAAGGGCACCACCCACTGGGGCGCGCACGCCGCGAAGGTCGGCGCCGAGGTCAACGACTGGATCCGCGAGTCCGGCGAGTTCGACGCGGTCGTCGACCTCCACCGGCTCATGGCGGACCCGGCCGACCCCGACCGGCTCAACCCCGCCTACGCGTACGAGGACGGCCTCCACCCGGACGACGCGGGATACCGCGTCATGGCGGAGGCCGTCGTGCCGGTGCTTGCCTTCTAGGCCGGCCGGAAGGAGCGCGCCCACGACCGCGGGCCCGGGTGGGGGCGGTGCGTGTGGGCGATCCTCGCCGGGTCCGACCAGCCCTCGGGGACGCGCTCCGCGCCGCCGGAGGCCGCCGAGGCGGACGCGGCGGCGCGCGCCTGGACCACCGCCAGGGCCGCGGCCAGCTCCTCCGGGGTCGGGTTGCCCCGCAGAACCTTGATCATGGGGGCTCCTTAGAGGGGGATGTTGCCGTGCTTCTTCGGAGGCAGGTTTTCCCGCTTCGTACGCAACTGACGCAGGCCCTTGACGATCTGGGCCCGGGTCTCGGACGGCATGATCACCGCGTCGATGTAACCGCGCTCGGCCGCCGTGTACGGGTTGAGCAGGGCGTCCTCGTACTCCTGGATCAGCCGCGCGCGGGTCGCCTCGACATCGTCGGCCTCGGCGATGGTGCGGCGGTGCAGGATGTTCACGGCGCCCTGCGCGCCCATCACCGCGATCTGCGCGGTCGGCCACGCCATGTTGAGGTCGGCGCCCAGGTGCTTGGAGCCCATGACGTCGTACGCCCCGCCGAACGCCTTGCGCGTGATCACGGTGATCAGCGGGACGGTCGCCTCGGCGTACGCGTAGATCAGCTTGGCGCCGCGCCGGATGATGCCCTCGTGCTCCTGGCCGACGCCCGGAAGGAAGCCCGGCACGTCGACGAAGGTGAGCACCGGGATGTTGAACGCGTCGCAGGTGCGGACGAAACGGGCCGCCTTCTCGGAGGCGTCGATGTCCAGACACCCCGCGAACTGCATCGGCTGGTTGGCGACGACACCGACCGGGTAGCCCTCGACCCGCCCGAAGCCGGTGAGGATGTTCGGCGCGAACATGCCCTGGGTCTCCAGGAACTCGCCGTCGTCCAGGACGTGCTCGATGACGGTGTGCATGTCGTACGGCTGGTTCGCCGAGTCCGGGATGAGGACGTCCAGCTCCCGGTCCTCGTCGCTGGGCTCCAGGTCCGCCACCTCCGGGAAGGCGGGCGCCTCGGAGAGGTTGTTCGACGGCAGGTACGACAGCAGGGACTTGACGTACTCGATGGCGTCCTTCTCGTCCCCCGCCATGTGGTGCGCCACACCGGAGGTGGTGTTGTGCGTCCGGGCGCCGCCCAGCTCCTCGAAGCCGACGTCCTCGCCCGTCACCGTCTTGATGACGTCGGGGCCGGTGATGAACATGTGCGAGGTCTGGTCGACCATCACCGTGAAGTCGGTGATGGCGGGGGAGTACACGGCGCCTCCGGCGCACGGCCCCACCACCAGGCTGATCTGCGGGATCACCCCCGAGGCATGGGTGTTGCGGCGGAAGATCTCGCCGTACATCCCGAGAGCCATGACGCCCTCCTGGATGCGGGCGCCGCCCGAGTCGTTGATCCCGACGACCGGGCAGCCCGTCTTCAGGGCGAAGTCCATCACCTTGATGATCTTCTGCCCGAACACCTCGCCGAGAGCGCCGCCGAAGACCGTGAAGTCCTGCGAGAACACCGCGACGGGGCGGCCGTCGACCGTTCCGTACCCGGTGACGACACCGTCTCCGTACGGGCGGTTCTTCTCCAGGCCGAAGCTGGTGGAGCGGTGCCGGGCGAACTCGTCGAGCTCGACGAAGGAGTCCTCGTCCAGCAACAGGGCGATCCGCTCCCGTGCCGTCAACTTGCCCTTCGCGTGCTGCTTCTCGACGGCGCGCTCGGAGCCCGCGTGCGTCGCCTCGTCGATACGGCGCTGCAGATCCGCGAGCTTGCCCGCGGTCGTATGGATGTCGATCTTCTGGGGCTCTTGGGGCTTGGCCGGCTCGGACATCGGGATGGCGCTCCCTGCCTGGTCACGGGTTCGTTGGCTACTGACCCGTAGCGTATCGGCGGCGATACCGTTCGGCAGTGCGGTGTTTACCACACCTACGCTGGCTTGCATGACGCCCTCACTTGGTCCAGGGAGCCCCTGGTCGGACCTCGAACGACCGCCCCTGAACGCCCCTTCCCTGCGCCGCGCCCTCGTCCGCACCGGCGGCCTGTGGACCTCCCTCGACATCGTGCCCGCCACCGGCTCCACCAACTCCGACCTCGCCGCCCGCGCCGCCGGCCTGCCCGAGGGCGCCGTGCTGGTCGCCGAGGAGCAGACGGCCGGGCGCGGCCGGCTGGACCGCGTCTGGTCCGCGCCCGCCCGTTCGGGCCTGTTCTTCTCCGTCCTGCTCAAGCCGGACGTCCCCGTCGCCCGACTGGCCTGGCTGCCGCTGCTCACCGGAGTCGCCGCCGCCACCGGCCTGGCGCGTGCCGCCGGCGTGGACATGGCGCTGAAGTGGCCCAACGACCTGATGGTGAAGGTCGGCGGCGAGGAGCGGAAGACCGGCGGCATCCTCGCCGAGCGCGCCGGCGACGACGGCGTCGTCGTGGGACTGGGCCTCAACGTCACCCTCCACGAAAAGGAGCTGCCCGTCCCCACCGCCGGCTCCCTCCTCCTCGCCGACGCGATCTCCACCGACCGCGACCCGCTGCTGCGCGCCGTCCTGCGCTCCCTGGAGCGGTGGTACGGCCGGTGGACCGCCGCCGGCGGCGACCCGGCGGCGTCCGGGCTCCAGGAGGCGTACGCGGCGGGCTGCGCGACCCTCGGCCGTACCGTCCGCGCCGAGCTGCCCGGCGACCGCACGCTCACCGGTGAGGCGGTCGCCATCGACGGGGACGGCCGGCTGGTGGTGGCGCCGCCCGGCGGGGAAAGGGAGCCCGTGGGCGCGGGCGACGTCGTGCATCTGCGCCCGGTGGACTGACGCGCTGGGTCGTCGGGACGTGAGCCAGGGCACACCTGCCGTATCGTGGACGACGATCCAGCTACAGATCGGCAGGACAGTGCGCAGGGAACGGGCAGGAGGCGGCCGGTGACCGTCGACGACGCGAACTCGGGCGGGTCCGGGTCCGGGCCGGGCGGGGCGGAGTACCCCACCCCCCACCATGTCGTCGATCACACGGCGGAGCCGACCGACGACCCCCTGGCCATCCGGCTGGAGCAGCTGATCCTCGGCGCCGAGCGGCGCTACACCCCCTTCCAGGCGGCCCGCACCGCCGGGGTGTCCATGGACCTGGCCTCCAGGTTCTGGCGGGCCATGGGCTTCGCCGACATCGGGCAGGCCAAGGCCCTGACCGAGGCGGACGTGCTGGCGCTGCGGCGGCTGGCCGGTCTGGTCGAGGCGGGCCTGCTGAGCGAGCCGATGGCCGTTCAGGTGGCCCGGTCCACCGGCCAGACCACCGCCCGGCTGGCCGAATGGCAGATCGATTCCTTCCTGGAGGGTCTCACCGAGCCGCCCGAGCCCGGGATGACCCGCACCGAAGTGACGTATCCGCTGGTCGAGCTGTTGCTGCCGGAGCTCCAGGAGTTCCTGGTGTACGTGTGGCGGCGGCAGCTCGCCGCGGCGACCGGGCGGGTGGTGCAGGCCGCCGACGACGAGGAGATGGTGGACCGGCGTCTGGCGGTCGGCTTCGCGGACCTCGTCGGCTTCACCCGGCTCACCCGGCGCCTGGAGGAGGAGGAGCTGGGCGAGCTGGTCGAGGCGTTCGAGACCACCTCCGCCGACCTGGTCGCCGCGCACGGCGGGCGGCTGATCAAGACGCTGGGCGACGAGGTGCTCTACGCGGCCGACGACGCCGGTACGGCGGCCGAGATCGCACTGCGGCTCATCGAGACGCTCACCCACGACGAGACGATGCCCGCGCTGCGCGTCGGAATCGCCTTCGGCACGGTCACGACCCGGATGGGCGACGTCTTCGGTACGACGGTGAACCTGGCGAGCCGGCTCACCTCAATAGCGCCCAAGGACGCGGTCCTGGTCGACGGGGCGTTCGCGAAGGAGCTGTCGCGCACCGGTGAGGCCCCGGTGTCGGAGGCCCAGGTCGCGGAGGAGGTGGCGCGCGCGGAGAAGGAGGGCGAGGCGCCGCCGTCGTACCGCTTCGCGCTCCAGCCCATGTGGCAGCGGCCGGTGCGCGGGCTGGGCGTGATCGAACCCTGGCTGCTGAGGAGGCGGGAGCCTAAGATCCCCGGATAGCGGTCGCTAACGTTCGTTAACCGGGAGGGTGTGTCACGCATGTCCGAGCAGCGCTTCGGGGAATTCGTCGCCGTACGCCGTCATGAGTACGTGGCGGAGCTGGTCCTCGACCGGCCCAAGGCCATGAACGCCGTCTCGACGGAGATGGCCCGCTCCATCGGCGCCGCCTGCGAGGCGCTGGCCGCCGATCCCTCGGTGCGGGTGACGGTGCTGACCTCCTCCAACGACAAGGCGTTCTGCGTGGGCGCCGACCTCAAGGAGCGCAACTCCCTCACCGACGCCGAGCTGGTGCGCCAGCGGCCGGTGGCGCGCGGCGCGTACACCGGGGTGCTGGAGCTGCCGATGCCGGCCGTCGCGGCGGTGCACGGCTTCGCGCTGGGCGGCGGGTTCGAGCTCGCGCTCGCCTGCGACCTGATCGTGGCCGACGCCACGGCGATCGTCGGGCTGCCGGAGGTGTCGGTGGGTGTGATCCCCGGCGGCGGCGGCACGCAGCTGCTGCCGCGCCGGGTGGGAGCCGCCCGGGCGGCGGAGCTGGTGTTCACCGCGCGCCGCGTGGGGGCGGCCGAGGCGGAGTCGCTGGGGCTGGTCGACCGGCTCGTGGACGACGCCCGGGAGGGCGCGCTGGAGCTGGCCGCGCGGATCGCCGCCAACTCGCCGGTCGGGCTGCGGGCCGCCAAGCGGGCCATGCGGCTGGGCCACGGGCTGGACCTGCGGGCGGGCCTGGAGGTGGAGGACGCGGCGTGGCGGTCGGTGGCCTTCTCGGGCGACCGCGCCGAGGGAGTGGCGGCCTTCAACGAGAAGCGGAAGCCGGAGTGGCCCGGGCAGTGATCCGGCACGCCCGGCCGGAGCGCGGCATCGACCCGGCGCATGTGGCCGCGGTGGCCGGAGTGCCCCGGGGAGTGAAAAGTCGAGGATGCTCCCTAAGCTTGAGGAATGGGTGAGGATGTCCGGCTACGCGCTGTAGTGGCGCTCGCGCAGGCCATGGCGTCGGCGCACACTCCGCGCGAGACCTGGCGGGCGGCCGCGCTGGGCGCCCGGGACGCGCTCGGCGGGTCGTTCGCCGCGCTCTCGACGTGGGAGCGCGATTTGGGCCGGCTCAAGGTGCTGGTGAACGCGGGTGCGCGGACGCCGGACGAGGAGGAGTTCCCCGACTCCGAGACGTACCCGGTCCACCAGTTCTGCGAGATCACCGAGTTCCTGCACGAGCGGTGGGCGGTCGGCGGGGAGCCGAACGCCTGGGTGGAGACCGCCGCGGAGCGGGAGGCGGTGTCCGGCGAGCCGGAGTACGCCGCGCTGCGCGGCCGGGTCGCGGCGCTGCGGCGGCGCGGCCGGGGCTGCTGTGTGGTCGCGCCGATAGTGATGCACGGCCGGGCCTGGGGCGAGCTGTACGTGGCGCGGCCGGTCGGCGCGCCGGTGTTCGACCGCCATGACGCGGACTTCGCGACCGTCCTCGCGTCGGTGGTCGCGGCCGGGATCGCGCAGACCGAGCGGCTGGAGGAGGTCCGCAGGCTGGCCTTCACCGATCCGCTCACCGGGCTCGCCAACCGGCGGGCGGTGGACATGCGGCTGGACGGTGCCGTGGAGCGCTTCCTCGCGGACGGGACGGTGGTCAGTCTGGTGGTGTGCGACCTCAACGGCCTCAAGCGGGTCAACGACACCCTCGGGCACGCGGTGGGGGACCGGCTGCTGGAGCGGTTCGGGTCGGTCCTGTCGTACTGCGGGGCGATGCTGCCGGGCGCGCTGGCGGCGCGGCTGGGCGGGGACGAGTTCTGCCTGGTGTCGGTGGGGCCGGAGGCGGACGAGGTGGTGGCCGCCGCGGAAGAGCTGTGCGCACGCGCCGGTGACCTGGAGCTGGGCGAGGGCGTGGCGTGCGGGGTGGCGTCGACCGGTGACCCGATCGGGCCGGTGCCGTCGGCGCGGCGGCTGTTCCGGCTGGCGGACGCGGCGCAGTACCGGGCGAAGGCGGCGCGGTCCGCCAAGCCGGTGGTGGCCGGCCGCGACGGCACGGTGATCGCGCTGGCGGACCACCCGCCGGCCCTCGCGCGCGACCGCCGCCGCTTCCGCGACGCCCCAGCGGACCCGACCGCGACCGCGGGGCTCCCCGCGCCGCCGGACGCCCCGGGCGGCGGGGACCCGGCCGGGTAAGGGGCTCAGGGAAGGCGGGGTAGTGACACGTTGGGATTCAGTCCGTACGCTGCTGAATATGGATATGCACACAGTCGTGGTGGGGACGTCCGGTACCACCGACCAGGACGTCATCGCCGTGGCCCGCGGCAACGCCCGTGTCGAGCTCTCCCCGGAGGCGCTCGCCGCGCTCGCCAAGGCCCGCGAGATCGTCGACGCCCTCGCCGCCAAGCCCGAGCCCGTCTACGGCGTGTCCACCGGCTTCGGCGCGCTCGCCACCCGCCACATCAGCCCCGAGCTGCGGGCCCGGCTCCAGCGCAACATCGTGCGCTCGCACGCCGCCGGCATGGGCGCGCCCGTGGAGCGCGAGGTCGTACGGGCCCTGATGTTCCTGCGGCTGAAGACCGTCTGCTCCGGCCGCACCGGCGTCCGGCCCCAGGTCGCGCAGACCATGGCGGACGTACTCAACGCCGGGATCACCCCGGTCGTCCACGAGTACGGCTCCCTCGGCTGCTCCGGTGACCTCGCGCCCCTCAGCCACTGCGCGCTCACCCTGATGGGCGAAGGCGACGCCGAGGGCCCCGACGGGCGCGTCCGCCCCGCCGGGGAACTCCTCGCCGAGCACGGCATCGAGCCCGTGGAGCTGCGCGAGAAGGAGGGCCTGGCGCTCCTCAACGGCACCGACGGCATGCTCGGCATGCTGATCATGGCCCTGGCCGACCTGGACAGGCTCTACAAGTCCGCCGACATCACCGCCGCCCTGTCGCTCGAGGCGCTCCTCGGCACGCACAAGGTCCTCGCGCCCGAGCTGCACGCCATCCGCCCGCACCCCGGCCAGGGCGCCGCCGCCGCGAACATGCTCGCCGTGCTCCAGGGCTCCGGGCTCACCGGTCACTTCCAGCAGGACGAGGCCCCGCGCGTCCAGGACGCCTACTCGGTGCGCTGCGCCCCCCAGGTGGCCGGCGCGGGCCGCGACACCATGGCGCACGCCCGGCTCGTCGCCGAGCGCGAGCTCGCCGCCGCGGTGGACAACCCGGTCGTCCTGCCGGACGGCCGGGTCGAGTCCAACGGCAACTTCCACGGCGCGCCCGTCGCCTACGTGCTGGACTTCCTCGCCATCGCCGCCGCCGACCTCGGCTCCATCGCGGAGCGCCGCACCGACCGGCTGCTGGACAAGAACCGCTCCCACGGCCTGCCGCCGTTCCTCGCCGACGACGCGGGCGTCGACTCCGGCCTGATGATCGCCCAGTACACGCAGGCCGCCCTGGTCAGCGAGCTGAAGCGGCTCGCCGTCCCGGCCTCCGCCGACTCCATCCCGTCCTCCGCCATGCAGGAGGACCACGTCTCCATGGGCTGGTCGGCCGCGCGCAAGCTGCGCACCGCCGTCGGCAACCTCGGCCGGATCATCGCCGTGGAGCTGTACGCCGCGACCCGGGCCATCGAGCTGCGCGAGGGACTCACCCCGGCGCCCGCCTCCCGGGCCGCGATCGAGGCGCTGCGCGCGGCCGGCGTCCAGGGTCCCGGGCCGGATCGTTTCCTCGCCCCCGACCTGGAGGCCGCCGACGCCTTCGTGCGCGAGGGCGGGCTCGTCGAGGCCGTGGAGAAGGTCACCGGCCCGCTGGCCTGATCCGGAACTCCACGCGCGGGGGCGCGCCCCGTCACAGGACGGTGCGCGCCCCGCGTCGTACGGCGAAGGCCACCAGTCCCGTACCGAGCCCCAGGAAGGCGGTGCCGGCGAGGACGTACGGGGTGGTGTCCACGCCTCCGGTGTCGGCGAGCACGAGCTCGCCGGACGCCCCGGCGGGGGACACGACCGCGGACGCTCTCGTCTCGTGCCGCTCCGCGGGTGGCCGTTCAACGGTGGCGTTGGCCGAAGGGACGAACCACAGCGCGCCGAGCAGGGTCCCGGCGGCGGTGGCGGTCAGCAGCGGTCGACGTGCGACGGACACAGATTCAGATCCCCTTGCGGAACCGAGAATTGACTGGTGCGCCGATGCTAATGAACACAGCGGGTCGTAGGAAAGTCGCGGCTCCGGGCAGCTTACGCTCCGTCATATGAGCCCTGCTGAGACATCACGGTATGTGCGCCTTCGGGTGGAACTCCTGCTGGACGTGACGGACGGCGGTCAACTCGCCGCAGCCGCGCTGGAGCGCGTGGAAGCCGACGAATTCATGCCGGACGAGGAGCGTACGCACGCCCGGTCCGCGGTACGAGAAGACGAAGCGGAAGCTCTCGCCTACCTCGTCGAGCCGGTCGATCTGGTCGGCCGGGTGCCGGGCGTCGAGCTCGCCCAGGCGTCGTGGACCAGCGAGCGGGTCGAGCGCGACTCCGACGCGGAGATGTGGGAGCTGGACGAGGAGGATGATGAGGACCACCTCGACGACGTACGGCCGTAGCGTGTGAGACTCGACACGTTCCGGGTCCCGGACGGCCGCCTCCGGGGGCGGGGTCCGGGGCCCGCTTCCCGCGCGTCCGCTTGCCCCGGGAAGATCGGGAACCGGTGGACACCCGGGTGCGTCGATCAGTGGTGTTCCCCACATCCGAGCCTGATGGGGAACCGGACGGGTTGTTATGGGTGTTGTTGAGACAGTTGGCAGGGATTCGGCGACGATGGAGAAGCGTGTGATGACGGACAGCAAGCGGCGCGGGGGCCTGACGGCCGCGTCCGCACTGCTCGGCGGCGTTCTGGTGCTCACCGGCTGCAGCGGCGGTGAGGAGAAGGCCGACGCCTCCGACGGCTCGAAGACGTCACAGTCCCAGGTCGACGCGGCAGCGGCGAAGGACGCCTCGCAGGCCCGAATAGCGATCACTCCGAAGAACGGCGCGCAGAACGCCGGCATCAACGACGACGCCAAGGTCACCGTCAGCGAGGGCACGCTCACCCAGGTGACCATGACCGCGCCGGACGGCACCGCCGTCAAGGGCGAGATGGCCGCCGACGGCAAGAGCTGGAAGCCCACCGAGCAGCTGGAGCGGGCCACCACCTACAAGATCGCCGTCTCGGCGAAGGACTCCGAGGGCCGGGAGGCCCACGAGAACTCGTCCTTCACCACCGTGTCGAAGGAGAACAGCTTCATCGGGAACTACACCCCCGAGGGAGGCTCCACGGTCGGCGTCGGCATGCCGGTCTCCATCAACTTCAACAAGCCGATCACGGACAAGAAGGCCGTCCAGTCCGGCATCAGCGTGTCCTCCAGCAGCGGCCAGGAAGTCGTCGGCCACTGGTTCAACTCCCAGCGCCTGGACTTCCGCCCCGAGAACTACTGGGCCGAGGGCTCCAAGGTCACGCTGAAGCTCGACCTCGACGGCGTCGAGGGCTCCGACGGCGTCTACGGCGTCCAGCAGAAGACCGTCACCTTCACCATCGGCCGCAACCAGGTCTCCACCGTCGACGCCGCCGCCAAGACCATGACGGTCACCCAGGACGGCAAGACGGTCAAGACCATCCCGATCTCCGCCGGCGCGCCCGAGAACCCGACCTACAACGGCCAGATGGTCATCTCCGAGAAGTTCAAGGAGACCCGGATGGACGGCTCGACGGTCGGCTTCACCAAGGAGGACGGCAAGGGCGAGTACGACATCAAGGACGTGCCGCACGCCATGCGGCTGTCCACGTCGGGCACCTTCATCCACGGCAACTACTGGGGCTCCGACTCCATCTTCGGCAACGTCAACACCAGCCACGGCTGCGTGGGCCTGAACGACGCCAAGGGCGCGGACGACCCGAGCCAGCCGGGCGCGTGGTTCTTCGACAACTCGATCGTCGGTGACGTGGTCGTCGTCAAGAACTCCAAGGACAAGACCATCGCCCCGGACAACGGCCTCAACGGCTGGAACATGAGCTGGGCGGAGTGGAAGGCCGGCTCCGCGGTCTGATCCACCGGTACGACAGCGGGCGGCGGTCCTCCTCACGGAGGGCCGCCGCCCTCGTCGTACGGGAACCGCCCGCGTGGTGCGGGGCGGGCCGGTCAGCGGGCGGTCGCGACCTCGTCCACGCCCCAGTGCGCCAGCAGCCGCAGCGCCTCGGCCGAGGGGGAACCCGGTTCCGCCGTGTAGGTCACCAGCGCCAGGTCCTGGTCGTCCGGCACCCGCAGCGTCTCGTACGTGAGCGTGATCTCGCCCACCAGTGGATGGCGCAGCCGCTTGGTGCCGTGGCCCTTGTCCTGCACCAGGTGCGCCGCCCACAGCGTCCGGAACTCCTGGCTCTTCAGGGACAGCTCCCCCACCAGCGCCGACAGCTGCGGGTCGTCCGCCCAGCAGCCCGCGTACATCCGCAGCACGCTCACGACCTCCGTCGCCTTCGCGTCCCAGTCGGCGTACAGGTCCCGGGCGTTGGGCGCGAGGAACACCTGCCAGGCCATGTTCCGCTCGTGCGGCTCCAGCGCCGCGAAGTCGCCGAGCAGCGCCCGTGCCATCCGGTTCCACGCGATGATGTCCAGCCGCCGACCCAGCAGATAGGCGGGCACCCCGTCCATCGCGTCGAGCAGGTGCTGGAGCTGTGGCCGCACCGTGTGCGCCCGGCCTGCCGCCGCGCGCTTCTTCTTCCGGTGCGTCGGCTTCGCCAGGTGCGTCAGATGGGCCCGCTCGGCGTCCGTCAGCCGCAGCGCCCGGGCGATGGCGTCCAGCACCTCGACGGAGACGTTGCGCCCGTTGCCCTGCTCCAGGCGCGTGTAGTACGCCACCGAGACCCCGGCCAGCTGTGCCAGCTCCTCCCGGCGCAGCCCCGGCACCCGGCGGTGCCGCCCGAAGTCGGGCAGCCCGACGTCCTCCGGCTTCAGCCGGGCCCGCCGGGAACGGAGGAATTCGCTCAAGTCGGCACGCTGATCCATACCGCAAGTATTCCGGGTCGTACGCACGGGCGCGGGGCCGAGCCTGTCCCTGCCAGTGGTACGCACACCGGTCGTACGCCGCACAGAGGGCTGGGTGACCTGCCAGGACACCGGCAGGCTCGTAGCCATGACCACGAACGTTCCCGCATACGCAGCCCCCGCCGCCAACGCCCCGCTGGAGCGCGTCACCGTTCCCCGCCGGGCGGTCGGCGAGCACGACGTGCTGATCGAGATCAAGTACGCCGGGATCTGCCACTCCGACATCCACCAGGCCCGCGACGGCTGGGGTGAGGGCATCTTCCCGATGGTGCCCGGCCACGAGATCGCCGGCGTCGTCACCGAGGTGGGCCCCGGCGTGACGAAGTACCGGGCCGGGGACCGCGTCGGCGTCGGCTGCTTCGTGGACTCCTGCCGTCGGTGCGCGTACTGCCGCCAGGGCCTGGAGCAGTACTGCGTCGAGGGCATGACCGGTACGTACAACGCCCTCGACCGCGACGGCGAGCCGACCTACGGCGGGTACTCCACCCACATCGTCGTCGACGAGAACTACGCCGTCCGCATCCCCGACGGCCTCGCCCTCGACGTCGCCGCACCGCTGCTGTGCGCAGGCATCACCCTCTACTCGCCGCTCGCCCACTGGAACGCCGGCCCCGGCAAGAACGTCGCCGTCGTCGGCCTCGGCGGTCTCGGCCACATGGGCGTGAAGATCGCCCACGCGATGGGCGCCGAGGTCACCGTCCTCAGCCAGACCCTCCGCAAGGAGGCGGACGGCCGCAAGCTGGGCGCCGACCACTTCTACGCGACCGGCGACCCGGAGACCTTCACCAAGCTCGCGGGCACCTTCGACCTGATCGTCTCCACCGTCTCCGCGCCCCTGGACCTCGACGCCTACCTGGGTCTGCTGAGGACCGGCGGCACGCTGGTGAACGTCGGCGCCCCGGAGGAGCCCGTGTCGCTGAACCTCTTCTCCGTGATCACCGGCCGCAAGACCCTCGCCGGCTCGATGATCGGCGGGATCGCCGAGACCCAGGAGATGCTCGACTTCTGCGCCGAGCACGGCCTGGGCGCCGAGATCGAGCTGATCACCGCCGACCGGATCAACGAGGCGTACGAGCGGGTGCTGAGGAGCGACGTCCGCTACCGCTTCGTCATCGACGCCTCGACGATCCGATGACCTCCGGGGTAATCGACTCCTGACGCGTGCCTTGGGGAGCATGGGGTCCTCCGCAACCCACCAGGAGGACCCCATGCCCGCCTACGCCCTCGGCAACCTCAGGCCCCCGGCCGTCCCCGACGACGAGGTCCTGCACTACATGGAGCGCATCCAGGCCACCCTCGACCCCTTCGGCGGCCGGTTCCTGGTGCACGGCGCACCGGCCAGGGAGGTCCGCGAGGGGTCGTGGGACGCCGCGCTCGTGATCATCGAGTTCCCGTCCATGGACCACGCGCGCGACTGGTACGACTCCGAGCCCTACCGGGAGCTGATCCCCCTGCGTACCCGGCACATGGCCGGCGACATCCTGCTGATCGACGGCGTCGCGCCCGGCTACGACCCGGCGGCGACGGCGGCGGCGCTGCGGGCGGCACGGTCCTGACCGGCGCGCGCGGCCCTGATGGGCGCGCGAGGTGGGCGCGCGTGGCCCCGGCGGGTGGCGCGCGACCGGCGACGCGCGCGCACGGGGCGCCGGCGGGCGCTCACACGGCGCGTCCCGCCCGCAGCTCAAGCCGGGCGCCGGTGAAGGACCCCCGGAAGCGGCGGTCGTGCGAGACCACGACGACCGCCCCCTCGTACGCCTCCAGCGCCGCCTCCAGTTCCTCGACCAGGACGGGCGCCACGTGGTTCGTCGGCTCGTCCAGGACGAGGAGGCCGGCCGGTCGCGTCACCAGGCGCGCCAGCTCCAGGCGCCGCCGCTGGCCCACCGACAGGGCGGCCACCGGGACCGTCAGGTCCTCCTCCCGGAACAGCCCGAGCGCCAGCAGCCCGGCCGCGTGGTCCTCCGGCACCCCGCCGCGCCCCGCCGCGTACGCCGCCAGCAGCGGGCGGCGCGACGGGCGCGGGGGGAGCTCCTGCGGCAGGTAGCCCACCGGGACCCGGCGGCGCACGGTGCCCTCGTCGGGGCGCAGGTCCCCGGCGATCACCCGCAGCAGGGTCGTCTTCCCGGCCCCGTTCGGGCCGGTGACCAGCAGCCGGTCGCCCGCCCCCACGGCCAGCCCCGCCAACCGCAGCCGGTCGCCGACGACCACCCCGTCCAGCTCCACCGCCG
Organism: Streptomyces sp. NPDC045701; assembly: GCF_056432045.1. Classification (NCBI taxonomy): domain Bacteria; kingdom Bacillati; phylum Actinomycetota; class Actinomycetes; order Kitasatosporales; family Streptomycetaceae; genus Streptomyces; species Streptomyces sp. NPDC045701. Next base: position 385,309 of record NZ_JBWKJV010000001.1, read on the forward strand.
GGCCCGCGGCGCCGGAGGCCGCCACCAGCCGGGGTGCGAACCGCAACGGCTCCGGGGGCGCCGGGACCGGATCCCGCCGCAGCCGCTCCAGCCGCTGCCGCGCCGCCCTGATCCGACCGGACAACTTCGCCTCGTGCGAGCGCCGGTGCTTGCCGAAGCCCTCGCGCGGATCCCCGCCCGAGCCGGCGAGCCGCTGCCCGGCCGCCTCCACCTGCGCCCGCGCGTCCGCCAGGTCGGCCAGCCAGGTCCGGTGGTCCAGCTCCCAGCGGCGGCGGGCGGCGGCCTTCGCGGTCCGGTAACCGGCCCAGCCGTCGCCGTACCGGGTCACCGACCGGGTGTCCCGGTCGACCTCCAGGACCGCGGTCGCTACCGCCTCCAGGAACGCCCGGTCGTGCGTCACGGCCAGCACCGTGCCGCGGTGCGCCCGCAGCCGCTCCTCCAGCCAGCCGGCGGCCTGCCGGTCCAGGTGGTTGGTCGGCTCGTCGAGCAGCAGCAGCTCCGCGCCCGAGGACAGTACGCAGGCCAGGGCCAGCCGTGACTGCTCGCCGCCGGACAGCGTCCCCAGCCGCCGGGTCCGCCCGACGCGGCCGATGCCGAGCCCGTGCAGGGCCGCGTCGACACGGGCGTCCGCCCGGTAGCCCCCGCGTTCCTCGTAGGCGCTCAGCAGCTCTCCGTACGCGGCCAGCTCCGCGTCCGACGCCTCCCCGAGGGTCGCCTCCGCGGCCCGGAGCCGGCGCTCCATCGCCCGCAGGTCGGCGAGCGACGCGTCGACGGCGTCCTGCACGGTCGCCGCCGGGTCGAGGCCGAGCGTCTGGGCGAGGTGGCCCACCCCGCCGGGGAAGCGGACGGTCACCTCGCCGCCGTCGGGGGCTTCCGCACCGGCGAGCAGCCTCAGCAGGGTGGACTTGCCGGAGCCGTTCTCACCGATGACGCCGATGCGCTCGCCCGGGCGGGCGGTGAAGGTGACGCCGTCGAGGACGGACCTGTCCCCGTACGCCTTCGAGACGTCCTTGACGGTGAGCTGGGAAGGGGTGGTCGAAGGGTGAGGGGCGCGATCGCGCATGGGTTCTTTCCCTGATGTCCGGGTTCGGGCAGGACGGGGCATGACGGGACGCCTGCGCGTCCGCGCCCGGGATCAGAGAAAGAAGTAGTACGCACCCATGCGTGCGATGGTAGGGAACGGCCCGCCGCCGTTCCACCGGATTACCGCCCGTGCGACCGGGTGCGGAGGCTCCGGCTCAGCCGTCGGCCCTGGCGACGCCGATCGGGCAGGAGACGCCCGTGCCGCCGATGCCGCAGTAACCGCCGGGGTTCTTGTCCAGGTACTGCTGGTGGTAGCCCTCGGCCGGGTAGAAGGGGCGGTCGTCGGCGGGGAGGATCTCGGTGGTGATCGTCCCGTACCCCGAGCCGTTCAGCACCCGCTGGTAGGCGTCGCGCGAGGACTCGGCGGCCGCCGCCTGGTCGGGGGAGTGGGTGTGGAGCGCCGAGCGGTACTGCGTGCCCACGTCGTTGCCCTGGCGGAAGCCCTGCGTGGGGTCGTGGGACTCCCAGAAGAGCTTCAGCAGCGTGCCGTAGGAGACGACGGTCGGGTCGAAGACCACCCGGACGGCCTCCGTGTGGCCCGTCATGCCGGAGCAGACCTCCTCGTACGAGGGGTTGGGCGTGTAGCCGCCCTGGTAGCCGACGAGGGTCGTCCATACGCCCTCGGTCTGCCAGAACTTCCGCTCCGCGCCCCAGAAACAACCCAGGGCGAAGTCGGCGACCTCCAGGCCGGCCGGGTAGGGGCCGAGGAGCGGGTTGCCGAGGACGGTGTGGCGGGAGGGGACGGTGAAGTCCGGCTCCGGACGGCCGCGCAGGGCCTGGTCGGGGGTGGGGAGCACAGGGGTGCGGCCGAACAGCATGACGGTGACTCCTTCGTACGGACGCGGTGTGGGCGGCATCCGGACAACGTTCCGGCGGGGGGCGGAATTCCACGCCCCACGCGCGCGGACGGTGCCGACGCGGGCGCGGTGCCGGCGCGCCCGCCGGCCCACCCGGCGCCGGCGGTCCGTGCGCGCGGTCAGTGGGGGAGCGTCGCCGGGCTGCCGCCGTTCGCCTCGTACCCCGCGACGGCGAGCGCCCGGTGGATCGCGTACTCCGCCGCCGGGTCCTCGCTCAGCGTCCACGGCAGCGCGCCCACGTGGCCGTCCACGTGGACCAGCTGGTGCATGGCCTCCGACCAGCGTTCGGCCCGGACCAGGAAGTGGATCAGCAGGTGGCGCACGTGTGCCAGCATCGGGTCGTCCGGGCGGGCCGAGTGCACCGCGTACAGTGCGCCCTCCATGGCCCTCGACACCACCTCGGTGCCGTAGAAGTCCCGCACCAGGGCCACCTCCGGCAGGTGCTCGAAGACCGCGAACAGCGGCAGCGCGGCGAGCAGCGAGCCCTGTGGGGCGCGCGCAGCGGCGGCCGTCGCGAACCGGTCCGCGTCCTTCCGCGACCCGTGCCACTTCTCGCACCAGTAGTGCAGCGCCGCCAGGTGCGCCCCCATGTGCTGCGGCGCCCGGTCGATGATCTTCGCCCACACCTGGTCGAACTGCTCGTGCGGGTAGCCGAGGCCCCGCGCGACGGCCAGCTCGGTGATGTACGGGACCGGGTCGCCGGGCGCCAGCAGGGCGGCCTCCGCACAGACCGCGCGCGCCTCCTCCAGGATGATCCGGAAGTCGTCGCTGCCCGCCGAGGACGACCGCCACGCCTGCTGCACCAGGAACTCGGCGTGCACCTCGGCCCCGCCCGGGTCCTTCGGCTTCTCGGCCCGCCACGCCCGCAGCCACGCCCCGCCCGTGCCCGGCTGCCGGGCCAGCTCCAGCGAGGCGGCGCCGGCGAACGCCTGCACCCGCTGCCAGCGCACCTCGCCGTCCTTGCCGGTGCCCGCCAGCAACTGCGACGCGGCCCGCCAGTCCTGGGTGCGCTGCACCACGTCCAGCACGTCCAGGAGGTCCTGGTCCGGCCCGGGCATGCGCACGTCCAGCTCCTCCTGGAGCACGAAGCCGTACGCGCTCGGGTCGGCCGCGTCCGGCGAACCCGGCGCCACCAGACGGATGCCGCCGCCGGCGCGGCGGCGCAGCAGCCACGGCACCACGATCACGCCGATCAGACCCACCGCGAACAGGAACACGAGAATCTCCATGACGCCATTGTCCCGGACGCGCCCGGTGCGGCTCGCCGCCCGCGACTACGCTCGGGACCCATGAGCGACCAGCACACCCACCAGAACTTCGAGACCCGCGCCATCCACGCGGGCAACACCGCCGACCCGCTGACCGGCGCGGTCGTCCCGCCCATCTACCAGGTGTCCACCTACAAGCAGGACGGTGTGGGCGGCCTGCGCGGCGGCTACGAGTACAGCCGCAGCGCCAACCCGACGCGTACCGCCCTGGAGGAGAACCTCGCGGCGCTGGAGGGCGGCCGGCGCGGCCTGGCCTTCGCCTCGGGCCTCGCGGCCGAGGACTGCCTGCTGCGCACGCTGCTGGTCCCCGGCGACCACGTGGTCATCCCGAACGACGCGTACGGCGGCACGTTCCGCCTGTTCGCGAAGGTCGTCGCCCGGTGGGGCGTGGAGTGGTCGGTCGCCGACACCTCCGACCCGGCGGCCGTACGGGACGCGATCACCGACCGGACGAAGGCCATCTGGGTCGAGACGCCGTCGAACCCGCTGCTCGGCATCACCGACATCGCGGCCCTCGCGGACGTCGCCCGCACGGCGGGCGTCCGGCTCGTCGTCGACAACACGTTCGCCAGCCCCTACCTCCAGCAGCCGCTGGCGCTCGGCGCGGACGTCGTCGTGCACTCGCTGACCAAGTACATGGGCGGCCACTCCGACGTCGTGGGCGGCGCGCTGGTGACGGCCGACGCGGCGCTCGGCGAGGAGCTGGCGTACCACCAGAACGCGATGGGCGCGGTCGCCGGGCCGTTCGACTCGTGGATCGTGCTGCGCGGCATCAAGACGCTGGCCGTGCGCATGGACCGGCACAGCGAGAACGCCACCCGGGTCGCCGAGATGCTCCAGCAACACCCCAGGGTCACCCAGGTCCTCTACCCGGGCCTGCCCGAGCACCCGGGGCACGAGGTCGCCGCCAAGCAGATGCGGAGCTTCGGCGGCATGATCTCCTTCCGCGTCCGGGGCGGCGAGGAGGCGGCGGTCGAGGTCTGCGACCGCGCGCGGCTCTTCACGCTGGGCGAGTCCCTGGGCGGCGTCGAGTCGCTCATCGAGCACCCGGGCCGGATGACGCACGCCAGCGTCGCCGGTTCGCTGCTGGAGGTCCCGGCGGACCTGGTGCGGCTGTCGGTCGGCATCGAGAACGTGGACGACCTGCTGGAGGACCTGCGCCAGGCGCTGGGCTGAGCCCGCCCGCCGGTCGCGGCCGGTCACGTCACCAGCCCAGGAACGGTGGCGTGACCCCCGCCGGCGGTGTCCGCCACGGCTCGGCGACGGACGCCCACACCGCGAACGCGACCGCCGCCGCCGTGAGCAGCAGCCACAGCAGGCGGCGCAGCACCCGGGCGCGGTGCAGCGCGCGCGTGCCGCGGTCGAGCGCGCGGGGCAGCAGGTCGGGCGGGACCGGGCCGCGCGGCGGGGCGTCCAGCATGCGCCGGACCTCGTCCTCCTTGCGGTCGTAGGCGCTCACGGCGGGCCCCGCGTCTCGGGCGCGCCCCGCGTTCCGGCCGTCCCGCGCAGCACGCTCACCGCGCGCGTGCAGGTCGCCCGGACGCGTTCCGCGGGGAGCCCGAGCAGCGCCGCCGTCTGCTCCTCGGCGACCCCCTCGTACAGGCGCAGCACGACGACCAGCCGTTCCAGCGGGGTCAGCCGGGACAGGACCCCGCCCCGGGGGCGGTGGAAGCGCCAGGCGGCGCGGGCGAAGCGGCCGGCCAGCTCACGGCGCGTGAGGTCGTACGGGTCCTCCCCGCGCAGCCGGTCCCAGCGGGCGTAGGTGGCCCCCAGCGCGGCGGTCAGCAGCGTCTGGGCGCGCGGGGCGCGGCCGGGCGGTTCGGTCGTCAGGAGCGTGGCGGCGTGCAGCAGCCGGCCGGCCGCGCCCGCGACGTACGCCTCGAAGTTCCGCTCCCGGGCGCCGGGGGGCCGCGCCGTGGTCTGGTGCCGCCGCTGCTCTCGCACGTCCTCATATCAGGCCAGGCGCCCGGCGTGGGTCAAGAGGCCGGAGTCGTCTCCGTGTCCCGTTCGGTCTCCCGCTCCACCGGCGGCAGGCCGGCCTGGCGGGCCGACAGCGCGGAGTTGAAGCGGGTCAGCAGGGTGCAGAACGATTCGCGTTCCGCCTCGGTCCAGCCGTCGGTCACCTGCGCCATCAGCTCGCGCCGCGAGGAGCGGACCTCCTCCAGGCGGGCCTGGCCGCGCGGCGACAGCTGGAGCACGACGGCGCGGCCGTCCTCCGGGTGCGAGGTCCGCTTGACCAGGCCGGTGTCGACCAGCGGCGCGACCTGGCGGGTCACGGTCGACGAGTCGATGCCCATACCGGCCGCCAGCGCCTTGACGCCCATCGGGCCTTCCCGGTCGAGGCGGTTGAGGAGCAGGTAGGCGGCGCGGTCCATCGAGTTGCGGAGCTGGCCGGTGCCGCCGAGGCGGGTCTGCTCGGCCCGGCGGGCGAAGACGGCCACCTGGTGCTGGAGGGCATCGAGGAGACCGGGGTCGAGATCAGTCGTCATGTCCTGAGATGTGGGCATGGCTCGGGGCTCTCTCGTGCGGTGGTGGTCGGTTGGTGGGGGACAGAGTACGCGGACCCGCGCGCCTTGGTACCGGCGCTGCACAAACGTGATGAGCTGCGAGACTTGGCGTCATGAGCTTCGGTACGCCATACCCCTCACACCCCGTCATCCTCGACGACGTCCGCGGGGCGCAGAAGATGCTGTCCGGCGTCGCCAGGGTCACCCCCATGGAGGGCAGCCGGTACCTGTCGCGGCTGGTCGGCTCGCCGGTCCACTTCAAGTGCGAGAACCTCCAGCGGACCGGGTCGTTCAAGCTGCGGGGCGCCTACGTGCGGATCTCCGGGCTGCGCCCGGAGGAGCGGGCGGCCGGGGTCGTCGCGGCGTCGGCGGGCAACCACGCACAGGGCGTCGCGCTGGCCTCGTCGCTCCAGGGCGTGCGGTCCACGGTGTTCATGCCCGTGGGGGCCCCGCTGCCGAAGGTGGCGGCGACGCGGGAGTACGGGGCGGAGGTGCGGCTGCACGGGCAGGTGGTGGACGAGACGCTGGCGGCGGCGCAGGAGTACGCGCACGACACCGGCGCGGTGTTCATCCACCCCTTCGACCACCGGGACGTCATCGCCGGGCAGGGCACCGTGGGGCTGGAGATCCTGGAGCAGTGCCCCGAGGTGCGGACGATCGTGGTCGGGATCGGCGGCGGCGGGCTGGCCGCGGGCATCGCGGTGGCGGTCAAGGCGCTGCGGCCGGACGTGAAGGTGATCGGCGTACAGGCGGAGGCAGCGGCCGCGTACCCGCCGTCGCTCGCGGCGGGCCATCCGCTGGCGATCGGCACCTCGCCCACGATGGCCGACGGCATCCATGTGGGGCGGCCGGGGGACGTGCCGTTCGCGATCGTGCGGGAGCTCGTCGACGAGGTGCGCACGGTGACGGAGGACCAGCTGTCGTCGGCGCTGCTGCTGTGCCTGGAGCGGGCCAAGCTGGTGGTGGAGCCGGCCGGGGCGAGCCCGGTGGCGGCGCTGCTGGGCGCGCCCGGGACGTTCGGCGGGCCGGTGGTGGCGGTGCTGTCGGGCGGGAACGTCGACCCGCTGCTGATGCAGCGCATCCTGCGGCACGGCATGGCGGCGGCGGGCCGCTACCTGAGCCTGCGGCTGCGCCTGACGGACCGCCCGGGCGCCCTGGCGACGCTGCTGGCCGTTCTGTCGGTGGCGGACGCGAACGTGCTGGACGTGGGTCACGTCCGTACGGACCCGCGGCTGGGTCTGACGGAGGTGGAGGTGGAGCTGCACCTGGAGACAAAGGGGCCGGAGCACTGCGAGGAGGTCGCCTCCGCCCTGCGGGAGGCGGGCTACACGGTGATGCCCTGAACCACCGCGCGCCCCGGTCGGTGCCGGGCGGAGCCTTCCGGTGAGACGCGGTGTATCGCGCCGGTCTGTGGTGCCAGTCACATAAATGCCGGGCGGGTTCCGCCCCGCGTCCCTACGCTTGGGTAGCGTCACCCATCAACGGGAGAACCCACATGCCAGGCGCAATTCACGCGGAAGGTCTGGTCAAGACCTTCGGCGACGTACGGGCTCTGGACGGCGTGGACCTCGATGTCCCCGAGGGGACGGTCCTGGGGCTGCTGGGCCCCAACGGCGCGGGCAAGACCACCGCCGTACGCGTCCTCACCACATTGCTCAAGCCCGACAGCGGCAAGGCGGTCGTCGCGGGCGTGGACGTCCTCAAGCACCCCAACGAGGTCCGCCGCTCCATCGGCCTCTCCGGGCAGTTCGCCGCCGTCGACGAGTACCTCACCGGCCGCGAGAACCTCCACATGGTCGGCCAGCTCTACCAGATGTCGAGCAAGGCCGCGAAGATCCGGGCGGGCGAGCTGCTGGAGCGGTTCAACCTCGCCGAGGCCGCCGACCGCCCGGCCAAGACCTATTCCGGCGGCATGCGCCGCCGCCTCGACCTCGCCGCCGCCCTCGTGGTGTCGCCGCCCGTGATGTTCATGGACGAACCGACCACCGGGCTCGACCCGCGCAACCGTCAGCAGCTCTGGGACGTCATCCAGGAACTCGTCGCCGGCGGCACGACCCTGCTGCTGACCACCCAGTACCTGGAGGAGGCCGACCATCTGGCGCACGACATCTGCGTCGTCGACCACGGCAAGGTCATCGCCCGGGGCACCTCCGACCAACTGAAGGTCCGCACCGGCGGCGAGCGCGTGGAGGTGGTCGTCCACCGGCCCGACGAGATCGTCCCGGCCCGTGCCGTCCTCGCCGGTTTCGGCAAGGGCGAGGTCGCCGTCGAGACGCACACCCGCAGGCTGACCGTCCCTGTCACGGGCGGCGCCAAGCTGCTCGCCGAGGTCATCCGCGAGCTGGACGCCCGGGGCGTCGAGATCGACGACATCGGCCTGCGCCGCCCCACCCTCGACGACGTGTTCATCTCGCTGACCGGCCACACCGCCGAACTGGCCGAGGAACGGACCGGCGCGAAAGCCGGCGGCGATGGCGGCACGGCGGCCGGAGAACCGGCCGGGGTACCGGCCGGAGAGGAGGCGAAGTGAGCACCGTGTCCGGCACCACCCCCCGGCTCGCCGCCCCCACACCGCGCGGCGGCATCACCCAGGCGGTCGCGGACTCCCTCGTGATCGCCCGGCGCAACCTGATCCGCATGTCCCGGATCCCCGAGATGGTCATCTTCGGGCTGGTGCAGCCGATCATGTTCGTGGTGCTGTTCACGTACGTGTTCGGCGGCTCGATCGAGGTCGGCACCGCGATCTCCCCGTCCGCGTACCAGGAATTCCTGATGGCGGGCATCTTCGCCCAGACGGTCACCTTCGCGACCGCGGGCGCCGGTGCCGGGATCGCCGACGACATGCACAAGGGCCTGATCGACCGGTTCCGCTCGCTGCCCATGGCGCGCGGCGCGGTCCTCACCGGCCGGACGCTCGCGGACCTCGTCCAGACCGCCCTGACGCTCGCCGTCCTGGCGATCGTCGCGGTCCTCGTCGGCTGGCGGGTCCACGAGAACATCGGCAAGGTGCTGCTCGGCTTCGGCCTGCTGCTCCTGCTCGGCTACGCGTTCTCGTGGATCGGCGCGCTGATCGGCCTCTCGGTCCGTACGCCCGAGGCGGCCACGTCCGGCGGCCTGATCTGGCTGTTCCCGCTGACGTTCATCTCGAACGCCTTCGTCGACGCCAACAAGATGCCGACCGTGCTGCGGCACATCGCCGAGTGGAACCCGTTCAGCGCCACCGTGCAGGCCTGCCGGGAGCTGTTCGGCAACCTGCCGCCCGGCTTCCAGGCGTCCGACGCCTGGCCGATGCAGCACCCGATCCCGGCCTCGGTGCTGTGGTCGCTGCTGATCCTGGTCGTCTTCCGGACCCTCGCGGTGCGCAAGTACCGATCGGCGGGCTGACGACGGACGAAGAAGGGCCGGGCCGCGTGTGCGGCCCGGCCCCTTCGTGTCCGTGCCCGGTGTCAGCCGGAGTAGGGCTTCGCGTCGAGGATCCGCACCGACGCCTTCTTGCCGTTCGGCAGCTCGTACTGGGCGTCCTCGCCGACCTTCTTGCCGTTGACGCCCGAGCCGAGCGGCGACTGCGGGGAGTACGTCTCGATGGCGGAGCTCGCGTACTCGCGCGAGGCGAGCAGGAAGTCCAGGGTGTCGTCCTCGTCGCCGTCGAACGCGATCGTGACCACCATGCCCGGCGCCACGACACCGCTCTGCGCGGGAGCCTCGCCCACCTTCGCGTGCTCCAGGAGCTGCGTCAGCTGGCGTACGCGCAGCTCCTGCTTGCCCTGCTCCTCCTTGGCCGCGTGGTACCCGCCGTTCTCCCGCAGGTCGCCCTCCTCGCGCGCAGCCGCGATCTTGGCCGCGATCTCGGTTCGCGCGGGACCAGACAGGTACTCCAGCTCGGCCCTGAGCTGGTTGTACGCCTCCTGGGTGAGCCAGGTGACGTTGTCGCTGGTCTGGGTCACAGGTGCTCCTCGTCGGTACTGGGAATAACAAGCATCGCCCTACCCAGAAGGATTGTGCCTTCCTGGATGGGCGAAACCACGAGCCTAACAATTTCGGCGGAGAAGGGGGAGGACGAAAGCCACGGATTCTGTGTCCCCGCAGGTCACGGCGGGAACACCGGACTGCCCCCGGCGCGTCTACTCCGCCGTGCAGCCGAGCAGCTCGGCGCTGGTCGCCCTGGCCGTCGTACGCACCGTGACGACCTCGTCGATCCGGTCGGCGGCCCGGTCGAACCGGACGTCCTTGTGGCCCACCTCGGCGCCGTCCTCCGCGAGGGCGCGCAGGGTGCACGAGCCCTTGGCGTCCCGGTCCTTGCGCACCTCCAGGTGCACCTGCACCCGGTCGCCGGCCGAGACGTCGAATTTGATCACCTCGGCGCTGATCCGCTGGCCGGCGATGTAGTCGTACCCGAACCAGCCCACCAGGGAGAGCAGCGCGACGCCCAGCACCGAGCCGACGATCCTGAGCGTGCGGTCGGCGCGCTCGTCCGCCGAGCGGCCGTAACGGCCCTCGGGCAGCCCTTCCCGCACCGCGCTCATGATCTTTCCTCTCCTCGGCCGGACGACGGAATTTTCCGCCCACCGATTCCGTCACTATAGAAGCCGCCCGATGTGACAATTCATTGAGGATCGAGTCTTGACTGAGCAGCTGCGACTGATGGCCGTTCACGCCCACCCCGACGACGAGTCGAGCAAGGGCGCGGCAACGATGGCCAAGTATGTGTCCGAGGGGGTGGACGTGCTGGTCGTGACCTGCACCGGGGGCGAGCGCGGTTCCATCCTCAACCCGAAGCTCCAGGGCGATCCGTACATCGAGGAGAACATCCACGAGGTACGCCGCAAGGAGATGGACGAGGCCCGCGAGATCCTCGGCGTCAAGCAGGAGTGGCTGGGATTCGTCGACTCGGGCCTGCCCGAGGGCGACCCGCTGCCGCCGCTGCCCCAGGGCTGCTTCGCGCTGGAGGACGTGGACAAGGCCGCCGGGCGCCTGGTGAAGTCCATCCGGACCTTCCGCCCGCAGGTGATCACCACGTACGACGAGAACGGCGGGTACCCGCACCCCGACCACATCATGACCCACAAGATCACGATGGTGGCCTTCGAGGGCGCGGCCGACCCCGAGAAGTACCCGGAGTCGGAGTTCGGCCCCGTCTGGCAGCCTTCGAAGGTCTACTACAACCAGGGCTTCAACCGTCCCCGCACGGTCGCCCTGCACGAGGCGCTGCTCGCCCGTGGCCTGGAGTCGCCGTACGGCGAGTGGCTGGAGCGCTGGAAGGAGTTCGAGCGCGCCGAGCGGACCCTCACCACGCACGTGCCGTGCGCCGACTTCTTCGAGATCCGCGACAAGGCGCTGATCGCCCACGCGACGCAGATCGACCCGGACGGCGGCTGGTTCCGCGTGCCGATGGAGATCCAGAAGGAGGTCTGGCCGACCGAGGACTACGAGCTGGCCAAGTCCGTGGTGGACACCTCCCTCCCCGAGGACGACCTCTTCGCGGGCATCCGGGACAATGCCTGACATGAGCGCACACCAGGCACTGACCCAGCTCGTCCCGCTCGCCGCCAAGGAGCTCGACGAGAACAAGGTGACCCCCGGCGTCCTCGGTTTCCTCGTCTTCGCGGTCATGGCCGTGGGCGTGTGGCTGCTGATGAAGTCGATGAACCGGCACATGGGCAAGGTCGATTTCGAGGAAGCCCCGGAAGCCGGTTCCGGAGCCCCCGCCGCCGCGGGTGCCGAGCCCGCGTCCGGCAAGAGCGCGCGGTAACGAACGCCGTCGCCGTCACGGCTCCACGACCGCCGGCCCGGTGGTCGTGGAGCCTTTCCGCGCCCGCGACCGCCCCGTTCCGTTCCGGTCCGTTCCGCGTGGGGCGGCGCCGCGCGCGGGGCGGCGCCGTGCCCTGATCGCGGTGTGCGCGGCCACGGGTGCCGCGCCCGCCGCCCCGGGCCTCAGGGGCGGGCTCCGGCCGCTGTGGGGACGCCCATGACCTCGCGCGCGTGGCGGCCGGGGGTGAGGCCGAGGGTCCACGCCTGCCAGGGCGATTCCAGGCGGATGCCGCGCTCCAGGACCAGGGACCAGGCCGAGAGGGCCTCCGTCAGCCTCGGGTCGCGCGCCGGGTGGGCGGCGTCCTTGAGCGCCGTGAGTTCCTGCTGGGCGACGACCGTGCCGACCTCCACACCGCCCGGAGACGCGTACGGCAGCAGTGTGCAGCGGAGGAAGCGTGACCAGTCCGCGCCGCGGAGGTCGCCGTACGAGGTGAACAGCGCGGTCGCCTCGTCCGCCAGGGCGAGCGCCTGCGGGGCCCGGCTGTTGCCCGCGTCGATCACCGCCAGCTCCAGGCACGTCCACGCCTCGCCGTGCGCCACACCGATGCGGCGGAAGTCCGCGCGGGCGTCCACCAGCAGCTGCCGGGCGAAGCCCGAGTTGCGGAGGTTGCCCGTCCGGGCGGCGCGCTGGTCGCGGGTGGCGCGGCCCGCGTGGTGGCGGGCACACGCCAGGCCGTACACGTCCCGCATCCGGGAGAACATCGTCCGGGCCCGCTCCAGCTCGCGCACCGCCTCGTCGGTCTCGCCCCCGTCCTCCAGCGCCTGGCCCAGGTAGTACAGCGTCCACGCCTCGCCGCGCACGTCCTCGTTGTCCCGGTGGCGCACCAGGGCCGTACGCAACTGCTCGGCCGCCGGACCGGGATCGCCGGCCACCAGGCGGGCCCGGCCCAGCTGGGTGAGCGCCCACGCCTCACCGCGCCCGTCGTGGATGCGCCCGTACAGCTCCAGCGCCGTCCGCAACTCCTCCTCGGCGCCCGGTACCTCGCCCATGCGCAGGCACACCTGGCCCAGCTGGAAGTGTGCCCAGGCCTCGCCGTGCAAGGACTCGTTCTCCCGGTGCAGCGCCAGCGCCGTGCCGAGCAGGGCCAGCGCCTCCCCGAGATTCGCCCGGTCGCGCTCCACCGCGGCCAGGGCGTGCAGCGTCCACGCCCGGTCCGCCGCCAGCTCCGGCGACGCCTGGAGCTCCAGCGCCTCGCGCAGCCGCACCGCCGCCTCCGGCAGGTTGCCCTGGTGGTGGAGCGTGATGCCCAGCGAGCACAGCGCCAGCGCCGCCCCCGCGTCCTGGTGGGCCTCCTGGTACAGCGACACCACGGAGGTCAGCGTCGTACGCGCCGTGTCGAGCTCGCCCAACTGCCGCGCCGCGATACCCGTGCGCCACCGCACCGACCGCACCAGCAGTCCCTGGTCCACCGCCTCCGTGAGCTGCTGGAGCTCACCCAGCCGGTGCAGGTCGCCGCGGAGCAGGCAGTAGTCGCACAGCGCGCCCAGCAGGTCCAGCACCGTCTGCCGGCTCACACCCTCCGCGCCCCGCAGGGCGGACGTGATGAACGCCGACTCGTCGTCCAGCCAGCGCAGCGCCGCGTCCGGCGACGCGAAGCCGTGCCCGTCGAACCGGGTCCCCTGGCCGGCCCGCGTCGACATCTTGCCGTCGACCATGCGGATCACCGCGTCGGCGAGCTCCGCGTAGTTCCGCACCAGCCGCTCCTGCGCGGCGGCGATCGCCTCCGCGTCCTCCTCCTCACGCAGCCGCGCCGCCGCGAACGCCCGCACCGCGTCGTGCAGCCGGAACCGGTCGCCCCGCGCCCGGTCCAGCAGGCCCGCCCCCGCCAGCTCCCGCAGCCGCTGCCGGGCCTCCTCCTCGCCGGCCGCCAGCAGCGCCGCGGCCGCCGCCGCGCCCAGGGACGCCCGGCCCGCCAGCGCCAGGCGCCGCAGCAGCCGCCGCTGGTCGTCGTCCAGGTCGGTGGCGTAGCAGAACGCCAGGGCCCGCTCCACCGGGCCGCCCGTCCGCCCGGCCAGCATCCGCACGACCTCGCCCACCGGGCGGGCGCCGGCCGGGCCCGCCACCCGCAGGGCCAGCGGCAGCCCGCCGCACAGCTCCCGCAGCCGCTCCGTGCCCTCCGCGTCGTACGGACCGGGGCGCGGGCCCTGGCCCGCCGACCGCAGCAGCTCCTCGGCGTCCGCCCCGTCCAGACCGCCCACCGGCAGGTGGTGCACCCACGCCGGGACGTCCTCGCCCAGCTCCAGCGGCTCACGCGCCGTCACCAGGACCAGGCCGTCCGAGCGCTCGGGGATCAGCGTGCGGACCTGGGCCGCGTCGTGCGCGTCGTCCAGCACCACGATGACCGGCAGCCCGGTCAGGTGCTGGTGGTACACCTCGGCCAGCCTGCGCGCCTGCTGCTCCGCCGACGACCGCTCGCGCGGCAGCAGTTGCTCACGCGGTGCCCCCAGCCGGTTGAGCAGGCTCAGCAGGGCGTCCCGCGTCGTCAGGGGCGGCTCCTCGCCCCCCGCGCCCCGCAGGTCGACCAGGCACGCCCCGCGGAACAGGTCCCGCAGCCGGTGCGTGGCCCGCACGGCCAGCGCGGTGCGGCCCGCGCCGGGCTCGCCGTGCAGCACCACGACCACGGGCCGCGTCTCGGTGGACGCCCGCGCCTCCCGCACCCACCGCTCGATCCGCTCCAGCTCCGCGCGCCGACCCGCGAACGGCGCGTCCGGTTCGGGCAGGTGCCCGTAGGACTGCTCCAGGGCGGCCCGCCGGCGGGCGATCGCGCTGCGGTCGAGCCCGCGCAGCCGCGGCGCCGCCTGCGGCTCGGGCTTCTTCGCGGTGGCGGCCGCCAGGATTCGCTGCTGGTCCAGGAAGGGGCGGATGCCCCGTACCTCCAGCGCCGTGAGCCACTGGAGCCGCAACTGCTCGGCGCCGCCGGGCCGGCCCAGCTCCCCGGCCCGCCGGTGCGCGGCCGGCCAGTGCGCGGCGGTCGCCCGCAGCACCGTCGCCGCCGCCCCGGCTACGGCGACCACCGTCCCCGCCGCCAGCGCCGTCCCCACTGCCGTGCCCAGTGCCAGGTCCGCGCCGGTGGCGGCCACCGCGGCGACCGCCGTGACCAGCGCGGGCGCCCCTACCGCCCGCCGGTCGAACCGCTCCGCCAGGGGGACCCGGTCCGTTCCCGCCTCGTCCAGCGCCGCCGCGTACGCCGCGTACTCCTCGGCGGCGCCCGCCGCCATGGAGTCCAGCGCGTCCCTGCCCCGTGCCAGCAGCACCGCCGCGTCGGCACGGCCGCCCGAGCGCCGCACCTCCTCCTCCACCGCCCTGGCCAGCAGCCGCTGGGCCTCCGCACGATGGCTGTCCCGCATCCGCGTCATCCGCGTCCCCCTCCGCCGGCGATCGCTCCGGGACAAGTGTCCGCCGCACGGCTGATCGGCGCGAGGGGCTGTGGACAACACGTGCGAGGGGCTGTGGACAACGCCCGCGCCGCTGTCAGAGGGTTCCCAGGTCGACGGTGACGGGGAACGGCGCGGCAGCCTTGATCACGCCGGTGAACATCTCGCCGTCCCGGTAGACCTCGGTGGCGGGGTCGAGAACGTACGTGTAGACGATCGGGACACCGGTGGCGGCCTGTTCCACCCGCCAGTAGAAGGGGATGCCGGCCTTGGCGTACTGGTCGACCTTCACGATCCGGTCCGTGGTCTCCGAGCCGGGCGACACGACCTCGACGACCAGGAGTACGTGTTCGGGGCGGGTGGGCGTGAGGTCGATGGTCTCCGCCCGGTAGACGATGACGTCCGGACGGCGGTTGTTGAGTGGAACGTCCTGCAGGCGGACGTCGAAGTCCGTGTCGGCGTTCCAGTCCCTGCCCGCGGCGGCGTCCAAGGCATTGGCCAGGATCCGGGCCAGCCGGTTGTGCCGCTTGGAGGCGCTCGGACTCACGACGACCATCCCGTCCACGATCTCGATACCGGCACACTGTTCCTCGGACCAGGAGTCGTACTGCTCCGCGCTGATCTGGGTGTGCATCCAGGCGGGCGCCACCATCTCGGCGGTCATGGTGTGCCTCCTCTGAGGAGCCTCAACAGTTCCAGCGCTGCTGGGCTCAGCCTACTGTCCTGCGATGCCGAGGCGCCCTATTTCACAGGTCGCGACTGACCCCCGGAGGCCATTCCGCATGGGGGGCACCACGTCGGGGCGCACGGGCGCGGTGCGGCCGGGCGAGGCGGTGCGCGGGCGGATCCGCAGGCCTCCCCGGCGGGGCGGGGTGCTGTGAGAGGCTGGGTCGTATGAACCGGTTGGCTGGTGTGACCTCGCCTTATCTGCTTCAGCATGCCGACAATCCCGTCGACTGGTGGCCGTGGACGCCGGAGGCGTTCGAGGAGGCGCGACGGCGCGACGTACCCGTTCTGCTGTCCGTCGGCTACTCGGCGTGCCACTGGTGCCACGTCATGGCGCACGAGTCGTTCGAGGACGAGACGACCGCCGAGTACATCAACGAGCACTTCGTCCCCGTCAAGGTCGACCGCGAGGAGCGGCCCGACGTCGACGCCGTCTACATGGAGGCCGTGCAGGCCGCCACCGGCCACGGCGGCTGGCCGATGACCGTCTTCCTGACGCCCGACGCCGAGCCGTTCTACTTCGGTACGTACTTCCCGCCCGCGCCCCGCCACGGCATGCCGTCCTTCCCGCAGGTCCTCCAGGGCGTCGCGATCGCCTGGGCCGACCGGCGCGAGGAGGTCGACGAGGTCGCGGGCAACATCGTGCGGGAGCTGGCCGGGCGGTCCCTCGCCCACGGCGCGGCCGGCGCGCCCGGCGAGCAGGAGCTCGCCCAGGCGCTGCTCGGGCTCACCCGCGACTACGACGACCGGCACGGCGGCTTCGGCGGGGCGCCGAAGTTCCCGCCCTCCATGGTGATCGAGTTCCTGCTGCGCCACTACGCCCGCACCGGTGCCGAGGGCGCCCTCCAGATGGCCGCCGACACCTGCGAGGCGATGGCCAGGGGCGGGATCTACGACCAGCTCGGCGGCGGATTCGCCCGGTACTCGGTGGACCGCGAGTGGGTCGTGCCGCACTTCGAGAAGATGCTGTACGACAACGCCCTGCTGTGCCGCGTCTACGCCCACCTGTGGCGGGTCACCGGCAGCGACCTGGCCCGCCGGGTCGCGCTGGAGACCGCGGACTTCATGGTGCGGGAACTGCGCACCGCCGAGGGCGGGTTCGCCTCCGCGCTCGACGCGGACAGCGCCGTCGGAGACGGATGGGGGCACCCCGAGGCCGGAGACTCCGGCAAGCACGTCGAGGGCGCCTACTACGTGTGGACGCCGGAGCAGTTGCGCGCGGTGCTCGGTGACGAGGACGCCGCGTACGCCGCCCAGCACTTCGGCGTCACCGAGGAGGGCACGTTCGAGCACGGCGCCTCGGTGCTGCAACTGCCGCAGGGCGTCGGGGTCGTCGACGCCGAGCGGCTGGAGGGGATCCGTGAGCGGCTGCTCGCCGCTCGTGAGGAACGCCCCCGTCCGGGCCGGGACGACAAGATCGTCGCCGCCTGGAACGGTCTGGCGATCGCGGCGCTCGCCGAGACCGGCGCCTACTTCGACCGCCCCGACCTGGTCGAGCGGGCCACGGAGGCCGCCGACCTGCTCGTACGGCTGCACCTGGACCCCGGGGCGCGGCTCGGCCGCACCTCCAGGGACGGGCACGCCGGGGCCAACGCCGGGGTGCTGGAGGACTACGCCGACGTCGCCGAGGGGTTCCTGGCGCTGGCGGCCGTGACCGGTGAGGGCGTCTGGCTGGAGTTCTCCGGGTTCCTCCTCGACATCGTGCTCGACCGGTTCACCGGCGAGGGCGGCGCGCTGTACGACACCGCGCACGACGCCGAGCAGCTGATCCGCCGCCCCCAGGACCCCACCGACAACGCCACCCCCTCCGGCTGGACCGCCGCCGCCGGGGCCCTGCTGTCGTACGCGGCGCACACCGGCTCGGAGGCTCACCGCGCCGCCGCCGAGGGCGCCCTGGGCGTGGTGAAGGCCCTCGGCCCGCGCGCGCCCCGGTTCATCGGCTGGGGCCTGGCCGTGGCGGAGGCGCTCCTCGACGGGCCGCGCGAGGTCGCCGTCGTCGGCCGCCCGGACGACGACGCCGCCCGCGCGCTGCACCGGGCCGCGCTGCTGGGAACCGCTCCGGGCGCCGTCGTGGCCTTCGGCGCACCGGCCGCCGCCGGGGAGTTCCCGCTGCTCAGGGACCGTCCGCTGGTGGACGGGCAGCCCGCGGCGTACGTCTGCCACCACTTCACCTGTGACGCGCCTACCACGGATCCGGAGGCTCTGGCGGGCAAACTGGCCAACTGACCCCCGGAGACACAGTTTTCATCCAGACACCTCCTGACTGTCACCCTCTGCCTCTATTCTCGTCGGACAAAGGAGTGGAGACTCCGCGCACGTTCTGGGGAGGGCGTGCGCGGACGTTGAACGAGGGCGTCGACGGCCAGGGGGGTCCTGCCGCGATTCGCCCCTGACATGTCTCTTGGGGAACGACCGCATCGCGGCGGCGTACCACCGGTGTGACCACCGGCGGGCTCACCCGCTCCGTCGTGGCGTGGTCGGAGGGGGGAACCTTTCCGTGCTCATTTCCGTGTCCGTCGCCGCGATATCGCTGGCGCTCTTCTGGATGGCCGCCTTCACCCTGTGGTGGCAGATGCACGCCTGGCGCACACCGGAGACGCTCGCCGCCACCCGGTTCGAGAGTCCCGACGGACAACAGAGCCTGTCGTTCTCGCTGTTGCTGCCCGCCCGCCACGAGCAGGCGGTCCTGGAGCACACGATCGACCGGCTGCTGGAGTCCCGGCACCAGGACTTCGAGATCATCGTGATAGTCGGCCACGACGACCCCGGGACCGCCGAGGTGGCCGACCGGGCCGCGGCGCGCGACCCCGGCCGCGTACGGGTCGTCGTCGACACCCACGACGCCAAGAACAAGCCCAAGGCGCTCAACACCGCCCTGCCGTACTGCCGGGGGGACGTGGTGGGCGTCTTCGACGCCGAGGACCAGGTCCACCCCGAACTGCTCGCCCATGTCGACCACGCCTTCGGCGCAACCGGCGCCGACGTCGTCCAGGGCGGCGTGCAGCTGATCAACTTCCACTCCAGCTGGTACTCCCTGCGCAACTGCCTGGAGTACTTCTTCTGGTTCCGGTCCCGCCTCCACCTGCACGCCGCCAAGGGCTTCATCCCCCTCGGCGGCAACACCGTCTTCGTGCGCACCGACGTCCTGCGCGAGGCCGGCGGCTGGGACCAGAACTGCCTCGCCGAGGACTGCGACCTGGGCGTACGGCTGTCCAGCGTCGGCAAGAAGGTCGTCGTCGCGTACGACGCCGACATGGTCACCCGCGAGGAGACCCCCGGCACCCTGATGAGCCTGCTCAAGCAGCGCACCCGCTGGAACCAGGGCTTCCTCCAGGTCTACCGCAAGAAGGACTGGAAGCAACTGCCCACCCTCGGGCAGCGGATGCTCGCCCGCCACACCCTGATGACCCCGTTCATGCAGGCCTTCACCGGCGTCGTCATCCCGCTCAACGTGGCGATCGCGCTCTTCCTCGACGTCCCCATCGGCGTCGCCGTCATCACCTTCCTCCCCCTGCTGACCGCGATGGTGACGTTCGTCTTCGAGATCGTCGGACTGCACGACTTCGGCCGCCAGTACGGGCTCCGGGTCCGCCTCGTCCACTACGTGAAGCTCATCGCCGGCGGGCCCTTCTACCAGATGCTGCTGGCCGGCGCGGCGGTCCGGGCCGTCTGGCGCGAGCAGCGCGGCCGCAACGAGTGGGAGCTCACCAGTCACGTGGGCGCCCACCTCGTCCGCGAGGAGGCCGCCCGATGACCGCGACCCTGCCCGCCGCTCCCGCGTTCCCCGAGCCGGGCACCGCCCCGGTACCGCACGACAGGAGACGCCTCGTCACCCGGCCGGTCGTCCGCTTCCGCGGCTCCCGCCCGGACCTGATCCTGTGCGGGGTGCTCCTCGCGGCGATCCTCCTCGTCCAGGGCTGGAACATCCAGCACTACCCCACCCTCAGCGACGACGAGGGCACCTACCTCGCCCAGGCGTGGGCCGTGCAGAACGGCCGGGGCCTCGCCCACTACACGTACTGGTACGACCACCCGCCGCTCGGCTGGATGCAGCTCGCCGCCCTCACCTGGATCCCGTCGCTGATCGCCCCCGAGACGATGACCGTCGCATCGATGCGCCTGGCGATGCTGCTGGTCTCCGCCGCCTCCGCGGTGCTGCTCTACGTACTGGCCCGCCGGCTGTGGCTGCCGCGCTGGGCGGCCGGCCTGGCCATGGTGCTCTTCGGGCTGTCCCCGCTGTCGGTGGTCCTCCAGCGGGAGATCTTCCTCGACAACCTCGCCGTGATGTGGATGCTGCTGGCGTTCTGCCTCGCCGCCTCGCCCAGCAGACACCTGTGGCACCACTTCGGGGCCGGTGTCGCCGGAGCCGTCGGCGTCCTCACCAAGGAGACGATGCTCGTCGTCCTGCCGGCGCTGCTGGTGACCATGTGGCGCCACAGCCACCGCGACACCCGCAAGTTCGCCGTCACCGGCGCCATCACCGCCTGCGTTCTGATCGGCTTCTCCTACCCGCTGTTCGCGCTCCTCAAGGGCGAGCTGCTGCCCGGCGCGGGACACGTCTCCCTGTGGGACGGCATCACGTACCAGATGGGCCGCCCCGGCTCCGGCTTCATCCTCACCGACGGCACCGGCTCCAACGGGGTCCTCGACTCCTGGCTCTACTACGACCGGGTCCTGCCGATCGGCGGCCTCGCCGGCGCCGCCCTGCTCCTGGCCACCGTCGGCCGGTCGGTCACCGCCCGGGCACTGGCCGGACCAGCCCTGGCGGTCGCCGTCCTGGCGCTCGTCGCCCTGCGCCCCTCCGGCTACCTGCCGGCCATGTACGTCATCCAGGCACTGCCCTTCCTGGCCCTGGTCCTGGCCGGCGGCGCGGCGAGCGTCGCCCACGCCGTGCTGCGCAAGGGCCGCCGTACCCCCGCCCTCCTCCCGGTCCGCCGGGCTGCCGCCGTGCTCCTGGCGGCCACCGCCCTCGTGTACGTCGTCCCGCGCTGGTACGACGGCGACCGCACCGCCATGACCGCCGACGCCAACGCCCCCTACCGCGCCGCCTCGGCCTGGCTCGGCACCGAGATCCCCGACCCGGCCCACACGCGCGTGCTGGTGGACGACGCGCTCTGGCTGGACCTCGTCCACGCCGGATACGACCCCGGGCTCGGCGCCATCTGGTTCTACAAGGCCGACCTGGACCCGGCGGTGACGAGGACCATGCCGCGCGGCTGGCGTGACCTCGACTACGTCGTCGCCTCCCCGACCGTACGGCGCGACGCGCGCGACCTGCCCAACGTCAGGGCGGCGCTGGAGCACTCGGCGCCCGTCGCCACCTTCGGCGAGGGCGAGGAACGGATCGAGATCCGGAAGATCACCGGCGGCGGGACCGCCGGAGGCCGGAACGATTGGGCGGAGGCCCCGTGACCATCCAGCCCACCGGCGCCGAACACGCCGCCCCGGTCACCGGCGGTGTCCCCGAGCCGGGCGCCGTCACCCTCGTCGTCCCCACCTTCGACGAGTCCGCCAACGTACGGGAGCTGCTGCGCCGGATCGCCGCGTCCGTGCCCGGCCGCGTCCCCTGCGAGGTCGTCTTCGTCGACGACTCCACCGACGACACCCCCGCCGTGATCGCCGACGCCGCGCGGGACTGCCCCTTCCCCGTCTCCGTCATCCACCGCGACGCCCCCGAAGGCGGCCTCGGCGGCGCCGTCGTCGAGGGGCTCAAGGCCGCCGCCTCGGACTGGATCGTCGTCATGGACGCCGACCTCCAGCACCCGCCCGCCCTCGTCCCCGACCTGGTCGCCACCGGCGAGAAGGAGGACGCCGACCTCGTGGTGGCCAGCCGCTACCTGCCCGGCGGCAGCCGCGCCGGGCTCGCCGGCGGCCACCGCGTCGCCGTCTCGCGCGGGGCGACCTGGCTCACCAAGGGGCTCTTCCCGCGCGCCCTGGGCGGCATCAGCGACCCCATGAGCGGCTTCTTCGCCATCCGCCGCAGCGCGGTGACGGCGAAGGACCTCCGCCCGCTCGGCTACAAGATCCTGCTGGAGCTGGCCGTACGGAACCGCCCGGCCCGCGTCGCCGAGGTGCCGTTCGTGTTCGAGGAACGGTTCGCGGGCGAGTCCAAGTCGACCACCGCGGAAGGCCTGCGGTTCCTGCGCCACCTCGTGGGGCTGCGCACCGCGTCCCCGGCCGCCCGCATGGCCGCCTTCGGGCTGATCGGCCTCACCGGCTTCGTCCCCAACCTCGCCGCCCTGTACCTCCTCACCGGCACCGGGCTGCACTACCTGCCCGCCGAGATCCTCGCCAACCAGTTCGGCGTCGCCTGGAACTTCCTCCTCATCGAGCTCCTGCTGTTCCGCGACCGCCGCCACCACCGGCACCGGGCCGACCGCGTCGGCCGGTTCGCCCTGCTCGCCAACGCCGACCTCGTCCTGCGCATCCCCCTGATCGCCCTGCTCGCCGGGCAGCTCCACATGGCGGTGCTGCCCGCCACCGCCCTCGCGCTGCTGACCACCTTCGTCCTGCGCTTCGCCGGGACCGAGGCGCTGGTCTACCTGCCCCGCAGGACGCGTACGGCCCGCACGGAAGGGAACGTCCGGTGAAGCCGACCCCCCGACGAAGGCGACGGGTGGCGCTGCTCGCCATCGGCGCCATGACCTCCGGCCTCCTCCTGGCCGCCCAGCCCCCGGCCGCCGCCGGGATCAACCTCATCAAGAACCCCGGCTTCGAGACCCCGGGCACCGGCCAGGACGCCATGCCCGCCTGCTGGTCCCGGTCCGGCTGGGGCGACAACGACGTCACGTTCACCACCACGACCGACGCCCACTCCGGCACCCGCGCCATGAAGGTCGAGCTGACCCGCCGCGCCGACGGTGACCGCAAGGCCCTCATCACCGAGTCGGCCGCCTGCGCCCCGGCCGTCGCCGCCGAGCGGCAGTACGACCTGTCCCTCTGGTACAAGTCGACGACCCCCGACGCGGCGATCACCCTCTTCCGGCACGACACGACCGCCGGCTGGCAGTACTGGACCGACCTCAAGACCCTCCCGGCCGCCGCTGCCTACGCCCGCGCCGAGGTGCGCACGCCGGTCGTGCCGCCGGGCACCGACCGGATCGCCTGGGGCGTGTCCGTCTTCGGTATCGGCGGCGTCACCACCGACGACTACGTGATGGAGGAGGTCGCCCCGTCCGCCCCCGACCCGGTGTGCACCGGCACCGCCGAGGAGTGCGCCAAGGGCAGGTGGGAGGTCCTGGGCGTCAAGAACCCGGTCCGCTCCATGCACTCCGTGGTCCTCCACAACGGCAAGGTGCTGCTGATCGCCGGCTCCGGCAACGACCCGGAGATGTTCGAGGCCGGGACCTTCACCTCGGCCGTGTACGACCCGGCGAACGGCTCGTTCAGGACGATCCCCACGCCCGTCGACATGTTCTGCGCCGGCCATGTGCAGCTGTCCGACGGCCGGGTGCTGGTGATGAGCGGCAACAAGGGCTACCCGTCCGCCGACGGGAAGATCGGCTACCAGGGCCTGAAGGACTCGTACGTCTTCGACCCGGCCACCGAGACGTACACCAGGACCAACGACATGCACGACGGGCACTGGTATCCGTCGGCGACGATCCTCGGCAACGGCGACGTGATCACCTTCGGCGGCCTGAAGGAGGACTCCACCGGCAACGTGACGGCGGAGAGGTTCTCCGCCGCGCAGCACAAGTGGCTGCCGATGAACGAGGTGAAGCAGACCTGGTCGTACTGGGGCCTGTACCCGTCGATGATCCTGATGCAGGACGGGCGGCTGTTCTACTCCGGCAGCCACACCTTCGGCAACGGCACCCCCGGCACCGGCGCGTCGATCTACGACTACGACGCCAACACCATCACCGACGTACCGGGTCTGAGGAACAAGGACGAGCGGGACGAGTCGGCGAGCGTGCTGCTGCCGCCCGCCCAGGACCAGCGGGTCCTGACCATCGGCGGCGGCAACAACGAGCGCAACCCGGTCGCCAACCGCCTCACCGACATCATCGACCTCAAGCAGCCGAACCCGGCCTACGTCGCCGGGCCGCCCATCCCGCAGGGCCTGGTCGACCAGGGGCAGGGCAAGCGGCCGCAGACCGGCGACGAGGGCAAGATGTTCGTCTCGGCGGTGCTGCTGCCGGACGGCAAGGTCCTGGAGACCGGCGGCGGTCTGCACGACCGGGCCGACCCGGTGTACGAGGCGTCGTTCTTCGATCCGGTCACCAACACCTACGAGCCCGGTCTGGCCGCCGACCCGGTACCGCGCACGTACCACTCCTCGGCGTTCCTGCTGCCCGACGGCCGCGTCATGGCGGTCGGCGACAACCCCGGCAACGGCACCTACAACCACGACGTGTCGGTCTACACACCGCCGTACCTGCTCAAGGGCCCCCGCCCGAAGATCACTTCCGTGATCGACGGCCGGTGGAACTACGGCGACACCCGGCGGATCACCGTCGACCGGCCGATCGCCCGGGCCGAGCTGATCCGCCCGGCCGCCGTCACCCACTCCTCCGACCCCAACCAGCGGTTCGTCGACCTGCCGCTGTCCGTGATCGACGACCGGACGGTGGACCTCAACGTCACCGCCAACCCGAACCTCGCCCCGCCCGGCTGGTACATGCTCTTCGCCGTCGACGCCAACGGCGTCCCGTCCGTCGCCCAGTGGGTGCACCTCGGCGGACCGGCGGCGATGGCGGCGGAGGCGGAGCGGTCGGCGCACGTCCACGACTTCGCGGGCGACCTCGCGGCCGCGCCGAAGAAGCCGCCGAAGAAGCGGGACTCCGTCCCGGTCAGCCCGCGGATCGCCGGGTGCGACCGGCACTACGGCTCGGCCGGCGTGTGCGTGCCGACGGTGTTCCCGCGGTCGGTGAAGGCGACGACGAAGGCGCGGTGCGACTGGCTGGCGGACCACGACTACGGCCGCCTGAAGGTCAACGGCAGGGGCGACCCGCTGCGGCTCGACCCGGACCGGGACGGCGTGGCCTGCGGGAAGGGGGACGTCCACCGGGCCCCGCCTACCCGGTGAGCCCGCTCCCGAGCGCGTCCAGGGTGCGGTGCACGAGCGCGACCAGATCGTCCCGCTGGTCGCGCTCGGCCCAGTAGACCATCGCCTCGCCGAAGGCGCCCATCACGGCGGCGGTGAGGACCCGCACCTCCAGGTCGTCCGCGCCCCGCCCGGTGCGGTCGGCCAGCGCCCCGGCCAGCAACCGGGAGGTCCCGGCCGTCGTCCCGCTCGTCCGGGCGCGTACGGCCGGGACCTCGGCCATCAGCCGGGCGCGCCGCCGCGTCTCCTCCGGCTCGTGCGCCAGCAGAGCGGCCGCGGTCCGGGTCAGGACCGAGCGCAGCGACTCCAGCGGCTCCTCGCCGGCGGGCCGCTCGCGCAGCGCGTCCGCCATGAGCGGGCCGTACTCGTCGGTGAGGACGATGTCCTCCTTGGAGGGGAAGTACCGGAAAACCGTGCTGGGCGACACCTCGGCCGCCTCGGCGATCTGCTCCACGGTGGTCGCCTCGTACCCCTGTTCGGCGATGAGGCGGTGGGTGGCCCGCCGGATCGCGACCCGGGTCTTGAGCTTCTTGCGCTCCCGCAGCCCCATGGGCCGGCGCGTCGCACCGAGCGGGTCGAACGGCCCGAGCGGATCGGGTGGTGCGTACGAGGAGGGCGGGTCGAGCGAGTCGACGGAGTCGGCGGGCATATGGCTCATTGTCCGCCATCGCCCGGATGTGCGAACGGCCGTGACGCGAGGGCGTCACGGCCGTTTCCGCCGGGGTCGCGCGGAGCCGTACGGGGCGGCGTGCGGTCACGCGTGCTGGTGGGTCACCAGGGAGATGCCGATGTAGTGGGCGGTGAACGCGGCCAGCGTCAGGGAGTGGAAGACCTCGTGGAAGCCGAACCACGCCGGCGACGGGTTGGGGCGCTTGAGTCCGTAGACCACGCCGCCCAGGCTGTAGAGCAGACCGCCGGTGACCACCAGGACGAGCACCGCGACGCCGCCCGTGCGCAGGAAGTCGGGCAGGAAGAAGACGGCCGCCCAGCCCATCGCGATGTAGCACGGGGTGTAGAGCCAGCGCGGTGCGCCGACCCACAGCACACGGAACGCGATCCCCGCCACCGCGGCCGCCCAGACCGCCCACAGGAGCACCCGCCCGGTGGAGTCCGGGAGCAGAAGCAGCGTCAGCGGGGTATAGGTGCCCGCGATGATGAGGAAGATATTGGCGTGGTCGAGGCGGCGCAGCACCGCTGTGGCGCGCGGGCCCCAGTCGCCCCGGTGGTAGAGGGCGCTCACCCCGAAGAGCAGGCAGGCCGTGACGGCGTAGATCCCGCAGGCGACCCGGGCGCGGGTCGTTTCCGCCTGCGCCGTGAGAACGATGCCGGCGACCAGGGCGGCCGGGAACATGCCTGCGTGCAGCCAGCCGCGCAGCCTCGGTTTCACCGGCGGAGGCTCTATCTCGGCCACTTCGGGCCCGGCTGCAGTCATGACCGGAATGTTACCGACGCCCCGGCGGCTACCGGCATCGAGTGGTCATGCTCACGTGAGAGGCCCTCTGGACATATGCGCACAAGACACGGATGATCAGATGAGTGCGGTCGGCACCGGATGAGCGCCAGAGGTTCATGCAGTGAAGCATCCGGGTCGCAGCCCCCACGGGGCAGACAACCCAAAACCCCTCAACAAGGAGCAATCGTGGCGCGCGGTAATGCGGCTCCCACCACCGTCCCCACCCACCACCAGGGGCTGATCTCCTGGGTCGACGAGATCGCAGCAATCACGCAGCCGGACAACGTCGTCTGGTGTGACGGTTCAGAGGCCGAGTACGAGCGCCTGTGCGAGGAGCTCGTCGCCAAGGGCACGTTCCGCAAGCTCGACGCGATCAAGCGTCCGAACTCGTACTACGCCGCGTCCGACCCGACCGATGTCGCGCGCGTGGAGGACCGCACCTTCATCTGCTCCGAGAAGGAGGAGGACGCGGGCCCGACCAACCACTGGAAGGCCCCGGCGGAGATGAAGGAGATCTTCGCGGGCGAGAAGGGCATCTTCCGCGGCTCCATGAAGGGCCGCACGATGTACGTCGTGCCCTTCTGCATGGGCCCCCTCGGCTCGCCGCTCTCCGCCATCGGCGTCGAGATCACCGACTCCGCGTACGTCGCCGTCTCCATGCGCACCATGACCCGCATGGGACGGGCGGTCCTGGACGAGCTGGGTGAGGACGGCTTCTTCGTCCGCGCCGTCCACACCCTCGGCGCGCCGCTCGCCGAGGGCGAGCAGGACGTGCCGTGGCCCTGCAACTCCACCAAGTACATCTCGCACTTCCCCGAGACCCGCGAGATCTGGTCCTACGGCTCCGGCTACGGCGGCAATGCCCTGCTCGGCAAGAAGTGCTACGCCCTGCGCATCGCGTCCGTCATGGCGCGCGACGAGGGCTGGCTGGCCGAGCACATGCTCATCCTCAAGCTCACCCCGCCGCACGGTGAGTCGAAGTACGTCGCCGCCGCCTTCCCGTCCGCGTGCGGCAAGACCAACCTCGCGATGCTGGAGCCCACGATCTCCG
This sequence comes from Streptomyces sp. NPDC045701, assembly GCF_056432045.1. NCBI lineage: Bacteria > Bacillati > Actinomycetota > Actinomycetes > Kitasatosporales > Streptomycetaceae > Streptomyces > Streptomyces sp. NPDC045701. Next base: position 412,486 of record NZ_JBWKJV010000001.1, read on the forward strand.
GCTGGACCGTCGAGACGATCGGCGACGACATCGCGTGGATGCGGTTCGGCGAGGACGGCCGGCTGTACGCGATCAACCCCGAGGCGGGCTTCTTCGGCGTCGCGCCCGGCACCGGTGAGCACACCAACGCCAACGCCATGAAGACCCTGTGGGGCAACGCCGTCTTCACCAACGTCGCGCTGACCGACGACAACGACGTGTGGTGGGAGGGCATGACCGAGGAGGCGCCTGCGCACCTCACGGACTGGAAGGGCAACGACTGGACGCCGGACTCCGGCACCCCGGCCGCCCACCCCAACGCCCGCTTCACCGTCCCCGCCTCGCAGTGCCCGATCATCGCGCCCGAGTGGGAGGACCCCAAGGGCGTGCCGATCTCGGCGATTCTCTTCGGCGGCCGCCGCGCGAGCGCCGTCCCGCTGGTCACCGAGTCCTTCGACTGGCAGCACGGTGTCTTCCTCGGTGCGAACGTGGCGAGCGAGAAGACCGCCGCCGCCGAGGGCAAGGTCGGCGAGCTGCGCCGTGACCCGTTCGCCATGCTGCCGTTCTGCGGCTACAACATGGGCGACTACATGGCCCACTGGATCAAGGTCGGCAAGAACGCCCCCGACCAGGACAAGCTGCCGAAGATCTACTACGTGAACTGGTTCCGCAAGAACGACGCCGGCGCGTTCGTCTGGCCCGGCTTCGGCGAGAACAGCCGCGTCCTGAAGTGGATCGTCGAGCGCCTGGACGGGAAGGCCGAGGGCGTCGAGACGCCGATCGGCATCCTTCCGACGCGCGAGTCCCTCGACACGGACGGTCTCGACATGCCGGAGGAGGACCTCGACTTCCTGCTGAAGGTCGACACCGAGGTGTGGCGGGAGGAGGCCGCCCTGGTTCCCGAGCACCTCAACACCTTCGGCGAGCACACGCCCACGGAGCTGTGGGACGAGTACCGCTCCCTGGTCGCCCGCCTGGGCTGACCCGCGGGATTTCGTGGCGGGTCAGCCCGACATCCGCCCTGACCTGTGGGTTCACGAATGACCCGCCGCGATGTGATCGGCCCTCGAAGTCCCCTCAGGCTTCGGGGGCCGACCCTTTGACGCGTGCGGCGTGCGGCGCCACGGCGTGCGGTCGCGCGTTCGGCGGGAGCGGGGCGGGCGGTGCCGCCGGGGTGCGTACGGGGGTGGGGGTGTGCGGGGGTGGCAACCCGGTCCGCGCCCTCACCGGGCGCGGACCGGGGCCGTCAGAGGGCGCCGACGGGACGGGGCTCGTCCAGGGCGGCGGTGTGCGCGTCCATGCGCTCGGCGGCGAGGATCGCGGCGGCCGTGTCGGCCCGGGAGGCGGCGACGACCAGGGCGCGGCCCGCGAGGGCGTGGGCGCGGCGGTGCAGGGTGACCGGATCGGCACCGGTGAGGCCCGCGTGCCGGGCGGGCGGGGCGCCGCGCAGCCGGGCGACCTGGCGGGCGATGCTCTCCGCCGCGGCCGCGTCACCGAGCTCGTCGGTCACGGCGAGCAGGGCGGCGAGGTGACCGGCGAGCTGGATGTCCAGCTCCTCCTCGCGCGAGCGGTGCGGGATGCGGTCCGGGGCGTCGTCGGCCATCCGGTGGACCGACTTGGTGCGGATCGGTTCGTACATGGTGGACGGCCTCCTGCTCGGTGACAGGAGACCATCCTACCTTGGATTCTGTCTAAAGTTGAGCTGACTCCATGCGCTGGGGTCAGTGCTGGCCGTAACCGTCGAGGAAGGTGCCGATCCTCGTCACCGCGTCCGCCAGGTCCGCCGCGTTCGGGAGGGTGACGATCCGGAAGTGGTCCGGCTCGTGCCAGTTGAAGCCCGTCCCGTGCACCACCATGATCTTCTCGGCCCGCAGCAGGTCCAGCACCATCTGCCGGTCGTCCTTGATCTTGTAGACGTCCGGGTCGAGCCGCGGGAACAGGTACAGCGCGCCCTTGGGTTTCACGCACGTCACGCCCGGGATCTGCACCAGCAGCTCGTACGCCACGTCCCGCTGCTCCAGCAGCCGGCCGCCCGGCCGGACCAGCGCCTCGATCGACTGGCGCCCCTGGAGCGCGGCGGCGATCGCGTGCTGGGCCGGCATGTTGGCGCACAGCCGCATGTTGGCGAGGATCGTCAGCCCCTCGATGTAGGAGGAGGCGTGCGCCTTGGGCCCGCAGACCGCCAGCCAACCGCTGCGGTAGCCGGCCACCCGGTAGTTCTTCGACATGCCGTTGAAGGTCAGCACCAGCAGGTCGGGCGCGATCGCGGCGGTCGGGGTGTGGGTGGCGCCGTCATAGAGGATCTTGTCGTAGATCTCGTCGGAGCAGACGACCAGGTTGTGCCGGCGGGCGATCTCGGTGAGGCCGCGCAGCATCTCGTCGTCGTACACCGCACCCGTCGGGTTGTTCGGGTTGATGATGACGAGCGCCTTGGTGCGGTCGGTGATCCTGCGCTCGATGTCGGCGAGGTCCGGCATCCAGTCGGCCTGCTCGTCGCAGCGGTAGTGCACCGCGGTACCGCCCGCGAGGGACACCGACGCCGTCCACAGCGGGTAGTCCGGAGCCGGTACGAGGACCTCGTCGCCGTCGTCGAGCAGCGCCTGCATCGCCATCTGGATCAGCTCGGAGACGCCGTTGCCGAGGTAGATGTCCTCGACCGAGAGCGGGATCCCCCTGGTCTCGTAGTGGCTCATCACCGCCCGGCGCGCCGACAGCAGACCCTTGGCGTCGCCGTAGCCGTGCGACTCGCCGAGGTTGCGGAGCATGTCCTCGAGGATCGCGGGCGGGCACTCGAAGCCGAAGGCGGCGGGGTTGCCGGTGTTCAGCTTCAGGATCCGGTGACCGGCGGCCTCCAGCCGCATCGCCTCCTCGAGCACCGGGCCCCGGATTTCGTAACAGACGTTGGCGAGCTTCGTGGACTGGATCACCTGCATGTCGCGAGCTTACGGCGGTGACGGTTGGGGCGCCTCGTGTTTTGTGCCACTTCGCCCCCGCCCGACGGCCCCCTTGATCGCCCCGCACCGGTGCGGGCATCATCGGCGGATGGCCGTTTCGGGACGTTTCGACGGGTACGGCGTACTGGTCACCGGCGCGGCGCGCGGGATCGGTGAGGCCATCGCGCGCCGCTTCGGCGCCGAGGGTGCCCGGGTGCTGGTCGTCGACCTCGACGAGGGGCCCGCCCGCGAGGTGGCCGGGACGATTCCCGGGGCGCTGGCGTACAGGTGCGACGTGGCCGACGGCGAGGCCGTCGAGGCGGCGGTGGCGTGCGCCGTGGAGAGGTTCGGCCGGCTGGACGTCCTCGTCAACAACGCCTTCGCGCGCATCCCCGACGCGCCCCGCTTCGAGGAGGAGGCCGACGAGGTGTGGCGGCGGTCCCTGGACGTGACGCTGCTCGGCGCGCTGCGGTGCGCGCGGGCGGCGCTCCGGCCCCTGGCGGCGTCGGGCCGCGGCGCGATCGTCAACATCGGGTCGGTCAACGCCGAGCAGGCCTTCGGCGGTCACGCGTACAGCGCCGCCAAGGCCGGGCTCACCTCGCTCACCCGCACCCTCGCGGCCGACGCGGCCAAGCGCGGTGTCCGGGTGAACCAGGTCGACCCCGGCACGATCCGCACGCGCGGCTGGAAGGGGCTGGAGCGCGAGCTGGAGGTGCTGGCCGACCGGGTGTACCCACTCGGCCGCGTGGGTGAACCGGAGGATGTCGCGGCGGCGGTGGCCTTCCTCTCCTCGCCGGACGCGTCCTGGATCACCGGGACGACGCTGCGCGTCGACGGGGGTCTCCTGGCGATCAACACGGGCTTCGCGCAGGTCCTCGCGGACGACTGACGCCCGCCCGTCCCCCGGGCCCGGCTACGGCGTCCGGCCGCCCCGAGCCCTCGCCCCGGGGCCCGGTTCACGGCCCTGGTGCCGCGCGTCCGCCGAGCGGACGCCGCGCGGCTGAAAACGGTCTCCTCCCACACCCGCCCCACCCCTCACAATGCGCATGACAAAGTCATCGCCCAGAGGGGACCCCCCACATGCGCAAGCCTCTCGTCGGCGCGTTGCTCGCACTCGTGCTCCTGGGAGCCGGTGCCCCGACCGCCACCGCCACCACGACCGCCCCGGCGCCCGCCGCCGAGCCCGCGCCGGCCGTCCGGGCCGTCGACTTCGCCGGCACGGTCGCGCTCAGCAACTGCTCCGGTTCCGTCGTCCGCGTACCCGGCTCGCAGCCGGCCGACCCCGCGCTCGTCCTGTCGAACGGACACTGCCTGGAGAGCGGGATGCCCGCACCCGGCGCGGTCGTCGTCGACAAGCCCTCCAGCCGCACCTTCGGCCTGCTGAACTCCGCCGGCACCAAGGTCGCCACCCTGCGCGCCGCCAAGGTCGCGTACGCGACCATGACCGACACCGACGTCTCGCTGTACGAGCTGACCAGCACCTACGCCCAGATAGAGGCGCGCTACTCCATCAGGGCGCTGGAACTGAACGCGACCCGCCCCGCCCAGGGCACCGCGATCAAGGTCGTCTCCGGCTACTGGAAGCGGATCTACAGCTGCTCGATCGACGGCTTCGCCTACCGGCTCAAGGAAGCCGGCTGGACCATGAAGGACTCCGTCCGCTACACCGCCGCCTGCGACACCATCGGCGGCACCTCCGGGTCACCCGTCGTCGACAGCGCCACCGGCAAGGTCGTCGCCGTCAACAACACCGGCAACGAGGACGGGCAGCGCTGCACCATGAACAACCCGTGCGAGGTGGACGAGAACGGCACCGTGACCGTCCGCCGGGGCATCAACTACGCCCAGCAGACGTACGGCATCGTCGCCTGCGTCGGCACCGGCAACAAGATCGACCTCGGCCGGCCGGGCTGCGCCCTGCCCAAGCCGTAGCGCGGCGTGCCCGGCCCGCCCGATAGGTTGGCGGGTCATGTGGGCAATGAGCGCTGTCGGGTACCGCCGGCTGGGCGCGGCCGGATCGGCCGCGGCGGCCGCGGGCGGCTGGGCCGCCGGAACGCTGCCGTCCCGCGACCCGTGGGGGATCTGGGTCCCCCACGGGCCGGGGGTCACGGTGGCGGCCACCGTCCTGGCGTACCTCGGCCTGACCCTCCTCGTGGTCGCCTGGTGGGGCTACGGCAGGGCCGGGTCGTCCGTACGCCACACCCTGGTGACGCTCGGCTGGTGGACCGCGCCGATGCTCCTCGCCCCGCCCCTCCACAGCGCCGACGTGTACAGCTACATCGCCCAGGGCGCCATGGTCCTGGAGGGCCACGACGTGTACGGCGCCGGGCCGTCCGTGCTCGATCCGGCCGGCATCGGCGGGGACGCCGCGGCGAGCGTCGGCGGGCACTGGACGGACACCCCGGCCCCGTACGGGCCGGTCTTCCTGGTGCTGGCGCAGGCGGTGGTCCGGGTGACGGGCGGGACGATCGTGCCGGCGGTGCTCGGGATGCGGCTGATCTCCGTGGCGGCCCTGGTCCTGATCGTATGGGCGCTGCGCCGGCTGGCAGGTGGGCGTGGCGAGGACGGCGAGCGGGGGGCCCTGTGGCTGGGGGCGCTCAACCCGCTGCTGCTCATGCACGTGATCGGCGGCGCGCACAACGACGGGCTGATGATCGCCCTCATGCTGGCGGGCGTGGTCCTCGCCCGGCGCGGGCGGTGGGTCGTGGGCAGCGCGGTCGTCGGACTCGCGATGACGGTCAAGTCCCCGGCCGCCGTCGCGCTGCTGTTCATCGGGGTCATGGCGGGCCGGGCGGCGTCCCGTCACCGGATCGTGAAGGGGTTGCTGGGGCCCGGCCTGGTCGCCGGGGCGGTCGCCGTCGCCGCGACGCTGCTCGCGGGCACCGGGTTCGGCTGGCTGCGGACCCAGAGCGTCGCCGGGACGATCCACACCGCGCTGTCGGTCACCAGCGACCTGGGCCTCGTCCTCGGCGAGCTGCTGCGCCTGTCGGCGGGCACCGATCCGGACCCGGTCAAGGCCGCCGTCCAGCGCCTGGGTCTCGCCGCGGCGCTCGCGCTCATCGGGCACCTGGCGTGGCGGTCGGCACGCGGCCGGCTGGACCCGGTGCACGGGCTCGGCCTGTCGCTCGTCGCGCTGGTGGCCCTGTCGCCGATGGTCCAGCCCTGGTACCTGCTGTGGGGCGGCACCGTGGTGGCCGCCACGGCCTGGAACGGCCGCGCGGGCCGGGTCCTGCTGGTGCTGGGCACCGCCCTCGTCTACGAGACGGCCCCCTCCGGCCGCACCCCGGCGTACGGCTTCGCCCTGGCGGCCGTCGCCTGCGCCGTCGGGGCGCTGCTCCTGCGCCACGAGCCGGCCCCCGCCCACCGTCCGGACCGGCTCCCCACCCCCCGCCCGGCGCGCCGGGACGAGGCCCGCACGCCCTGACGGGACGGTGCGCGCGGCGGATGGCCGGCCGACCTAGCGCGTCGGCGGGCGTCGGACGGCGCGGCCGGCCAGGGTGTCCGTGCGGTGGCCGTCCTCGATGACGAAGCGCCCGTCGATCAGGACGTGCGGGATGCCCACCGGGAGGGTGCGGGGGGCTTCGAAGGTGGAGCCCGCCGCGACCGTGTCCGGGTCGAAGAGGACCAGGTCGGCGCGGTGGCCCTCGCGGATCAGGCCGCGGTCGGGGAGGCGGAGGCGGGCGGCGGGGCGTGAGGTGAGGTGGGCGACCGTCTCCTCCAGCGACAGGACGCCCAGTTCGCGCGCGTACCGCCCCAGGTAGTGGGGGAACGTGCCGTACGCGCGCGGGTGCGGCTTGGCGCCCTGGAGGATGCCGTCGGAGCCGCCCGTGTGGACGCGGTGGCGCATGATGGCCCGGACGTTCTCCTCGTGGCCGACGTGCTGGAGGATCGTCGTGCCCAGCCGGTCCTCGACCAGCAGGCGGCGCGCGGTGGCCCAGCCGTCCACGCGGCGGCCGACGTGGGTGGCGAGTTCCGGCCGGGAGACGCCCGAGATCTCGATGGTGCCCCACTCGACGGGTACGCCGTGACAGCCGTCCGAGCCGGTGACTTCCAGGTGGTGGCGGATCCGTTCGGCCGTGGCGTCGTCGCGGAGGCGGGCCAGGACCGCCTCCGGGCCGCCCTCGCCCGCCCAGCTCGGCAGCAGCGCGACGAGCGTGGTGCAGCCGGGGGTGTAGGGGTAGGTGTCGAGCGTGATGTCCGCCCCGTCCGCCAGCGCCTCGTCGAGCAGCGCGAGCAGCTCGGGCGCCCTGCCCTCGTTCACCCCGAAGTTCATGGTCGCGTGGGCCAGGTGCAGCGCGCAGCCCGCCTCCCGGGTGAGGGCGACCATCTCCGCGTACGCCTCCAGCGCGCCGGCGCCGTAACTGCGGTGATGCGGGCAGTAGTAGCCGCCGTACGCCGCCACGACCCGGCAGAGCTGGGTCAGTTCGGCGTCCCGCGCGTACATGCCGGGTGTGTAGGTGAGGCCGGACGACATGCCGACCGCGCCCTGCTCCAGGCCCTCCGCCACGAGCTGTCTCATCCGGGCCAGCTCGGTGCCGGTGGGCGGCCGGTCCTCCCAGCCCATGGCGTACGCGCGGACCGTCCCCTGCGGGACCAGGTACGCCGCGTTGACCGCGATGCCCTGGCGGTCCAGGCGGTCCAGGTACTCGCCGACGGTCCGCCAGTCCAGGTCCACGGTCGTGTCCCCGGGCCCACCGCCGTTCCAGCCGGCGATCGCCCGGCGGACCTCGTCGAGGGTGCGGTCGTCGGCCGGCGCGTACGACAGGCCGTCCTGGCCCAGCACTTCGAGGGTGACGCCCTGCGCGGCCTTGGCGCTGTGGTCCGGGTCGCGGAGCAGGGCGAGGTCGCTGTGGGCGTGCATGTCGATGAAACCGGGGGAGAGGGCCAGCCCGTGCGCGTCCAGGACACGCCGGCCGGACAGCGCCGGGTCCCCCTCGCGGCGGATCGCGGCGATCCGGCCGCCGGTGACGCCGACGTCGGCGCGGTACGACGGGCCGCCGGTGCCGTCCACGACGCGGGCGTCCCGTATGACGAGGTCCATTCCGGAGCGCTCCTAGAAGAAGGTGCGGACGAAGTCGACGACCGTGCCGTCCGCCTCGACCAGCGGGATCAACTGCCACTTGTCGAACGACGTGCACGGGTGCGACAGGCCCATGCCGACCCAGTCGCCCACCTCCAGTTCCGCGCCGGGAGCGGTCTCCAGCCAGGCGTGCTGGTCGGACAGGCGGGTCACCGCGATCCCCTCCGCCGGCCGCACCGACCCGTCCCGCGCGGAGCGGACGACCTGTGCCTCGGGCAGGTGCAGGTCGTACGCGGCGTCCCGCTTGCCCGCGTTGACGAACGCCTGCTCCGCCGTCGGGCGGGACACCACCTGGGCCCACAGCCGGAACGCGGGCCGGAGGGCACCCTCCCGCGGGACCCGGTTGAACGGCGTGAGGGCGCGGTACTGCCCGTCGTCGTGCGACACGTACGCCCCGGAGCGCAGCAGCTTCAGCACCGGGCGGGACAGCGCGGGCAGTTCCGCGAACACTTCGGCCACCGTGTCGAACCAGGCGCTGCCGCCCGCGCTGACGACGATCTCGCCGAGGTCGTCCGCGAACCGGCCCGCCGTGTCGAACTCGACGGCCAGGGCGGTCAGGCGGCGCAGCCAGGCCCGCACCGAGCCGGACGTCGCGTCCGGCACCTCGCCCTCGTACCCGGCGACCCCGGCCAGGCGCAGCGTGCCGGTCGCGGCGACCGCGTCCGCGACGGCGGCGCAGTCCGCCTCCGTACGCGCCCCGGTGCGCGCGCCGTCGCCCGCGCCGAGCTCGACGACGACGTCGACGGGGCGGGCGGTCCCCCGCAGGGCCTGGTCCATCAGCTCGACGCCGCGCACGGAGTCGACGTAGCAGAGGAAGCGGAAGTCCGGGTCCCGCTCCAACTCGGCGGCCACCCAGCGCAGCGCGGCGGCGTCGACGAGCTCGTTGGCGAGGAAGATCCGCCGGATGCCGAAGGCCCGGTAGACGCGGGCCTGGTGCGGCACGGCTGCCGTGATGCCCCAGGCGCCGTACGCGACCTGCCGGTCGAACAGCTGGGGCGCCATGGAGGTCTTGCCGTGCGGCGCGAAGGCGAGGCCGTGCCGCTCGGCGTAGGTCTCCAGCAGCGCCAGGTTGTGCTCCAGGGCCTCGGCGGAGAGGGCGAGGACGGGGGTGGTGAAGCCGCCGGTGAACAGGTCGCGCCGCTGGGCGGCCAGTTCGCCCACGGTGAGGCCCTCGGCGTCGGCGGGGAGCCCCTTGAACCGGTGGTCGACGCGCTCGGCCGCGAGGTGCTCGGCCCTGAGGTGTTCGGCGGCCATGGCAGCCCCCCATCTGTTGCATAGCGTGCAACGGTCATTGCGTCTAGTGCTCGGTGGTGTCTAACATCCGGCGCAATGCCGGGTCAATGGATCCGGAGCGCCCGGTGAGGAGCCCCCAGCGTGACCGCAACCGACGTCGTCTGTCTCGGCGAGTCCATGGTCACATTCCTGCCCTCCCGCCCCGGTCCCCTCGCCGACGTGCCGTCCTTCAGCCGCGCCATCGGGGGTGCCGAGTCCAACGTCGCCTGCGCGCTCGCGGCGGCGGGGCACCGCGCGAAGTGGGTCAGCCGCGTCGGCGCCGACGGCTTCGGCGACCACCTGGTGCGGGCCGTCGCCGCGTACGGGGTCGACACCACCGCCGTACGCCGCGACCCGCACCGCCCGACCGGCGTCTACTTCCGCACCGCCGCCGACCGGGCCGACGACGGCCACGAGGTCGTCTACTACCGCGCCGGCTCCGCCGCCTCGGCGATGAGCCCGGACACCGTCCCGCCCCGGGACCTCACCGCCGCGCGCGTCCTGCACCTGACCGGCATCACCGCCGCCCTGTCCGCCGGCTGCCTGGCCCTGCTGCGGGCCCTCACCGCCCGCCGCCCCGGCCGCCCCCTGCTCTCCTTCGACGTCAACCACCGTCCCGGCCTGTGGCGCGGCGCCGACCCCGCCGTGCTGCTGGACCTGGCGCGCGGCGCCGACCTGGTGCTCGTCGGCGACGACGAGGCGGAGGCGGCATGGGGCCTGCGGGACGCGGCGGCGATCCGCGCGGCACTGCCGGAGCCGGCGGTCCTGGTCGTCAAGCACGGCGCGCGGGGCGCGACGGCGTACGCCCGCGCCGCCGCGCCGCCCGCCGCCGTACCGCCCGCCGCCGCGCCGCGCCCCGACGGTTCCGGGTCCCCGACCGGCCGCCACCCCGGCGCGGCCGGAGCGGTCGCCCACCCGCCGGGCGACTCCGTCGCCTTCGTGCCCGCCCCCCGGGTCGAGGTCGTCGCCCATGTCGGCGCCGGGGACGCGTTCGCCGCCGGGTTCCTCTCCGCCACCCTCCGCGGGCTCGCCCTGGAGCGCCGCCTCCGCCACGGGCACCTCATGGCCGCCGCCGCGCTCACCGTCCCCGGCGACCTCGCCGACCCGCCAGCCCGCGCCCACGCCGACCGCCTCGCCGCCCTGGACGACGGCGCCTGGGGGAGACTGCACCTCGGCCCCGGCTGGACGCGTACCGGGGAGGACCAGGAGGTACGTACGCCATGAGCCAGACCGTCGACCGCGCGCTCAGCATCCTGCCGCTGCTCGCGCGGGGCCCCGCCGACCTCGGACAGGTCGCCGACGCCCTCGGCGTACACAAGTCGACCGCCCTGCGGCTGCTGCGCACCCTGCACGAACACGGCCTGGTCTACCGCCAGGAGGACCAGCGCTACCGCCTCGGCGCCCGGCTGTTCGCCCTCGCGCAGGAAGCCGTCGAGAACCTCGACATCCGCGAGATCGCCCACCCCCACCTCGTACAGCTGGGCGAGCGGACCGGGCACACCGTCCACCTCGCCGTGCACGAGGAGAACGAGGTGCTCTACATCGACAAGGTCGACAGCCGCTACCCCGTCCGGATGTACTCGCGCATCGGCAAGCCCGTCGCGATCACCGTCGCCGCCGTGGCGAAACTGCTGCTGGCCGACCTGCCCGAGCCGGAGCGGCGCGCGCTCGCCGCGAAGCTCGACTACCCCATGTACACGCCCCGTTCGATCCCGAACGCCGCCGCGTTCCTCCAGGAGCTGGCGACCGTGCGCGAACAGGGCTGGGCCACCGACCTGGGCGGCCACGAGGAGTCCATCAACTGCGTCGCCGCCCCCGTCCGCGGTGCGGACGGCCGCGTCGTCGCCGCCATGTCGGTGTCCGCGCCGAACGTCGTCGTCACCGCCGACGAACTCCTCGCCCTCCTCCCGCTGGTGCGCCGCACCGCCGACGCCATCAGCCGGGAGTACTCCGGCACGACACCCCCGAAGGACACCGCATGACCGAGAAGACCGCGATCACCCCCGCCGGCCACACCGCCCCGCCCGCCCGGTTCTCCCACGGCGTGCGCAAGGGGAACATCCTCCAGGTCGCCGGCCAGGTCGGCTTCCTCCCGGCCGTCGAGGGCCGGGCCCCCACCCCGGCCGGCCCCACCCTGCGCGAGCAGACCCTCCAGACCCTCGCCAACGTCGAGGCCGTCCTGAAGGAGGGCGGCGCGAGCTGGGACGACGTGATGATGATGCGCGTCTACCTCACCGACACGGCGCACTTCGCCGAGATGAACGAGATCTACGACGCGTACTTCGCCCGCCTCACCGTGCCCCCCGCCGCCCGCACCACGGTGTACGTCGGTCTCCCCGCCGGCCTGCTCATCGAGATCGACGCCATGGCGGTCCTCGGCTGACCCCGCTCGAACCGCCCCGCCCCACGGCACGGGGGGGGGGGGGGGGGGGGGGGGGGGGGGGGGGGGGGGGGGGGGGGGGGGGGGGGTGATGGTTTTTTTTTTTGAGTGAGGGGGGCAGGGAAT